>JAGRAO010000165.1 GCA_020434565.1 Bdellovibrionales bacterium | reverse complement strand
CAAGCAAACAAAGATTCTTCACGAGATTACTTCTTTGGAGGACAGTCCACATCCAGGCGACATCGGGCGAAAACTGGGGCTCTACCATTACACCGGGAACGTGCACGGCCGCTGTAACGATCACCAGAAAAAGACCGAGAGCAAACGCTGCAAGGCGAATTCTATAGCCGATAAGAATAAACCCTCCCCAAACAACCAACCAGATGCCGCACAGTATCGACACAAGACGAGGATAGGGAACCCAGTGAGGCATGAGCTTCTGAATCAGTTGATCCGAAACGATGTGCTCTCCTCCAAGTCCGACAAAGATGAGGCAAAAGAGCGCCCGAAAAAGAAATTCGCTCTCATCTCTCCCTAACCGCACACCCGCTTTCCTCCTGCTTGCCTTTCAATTTATTGCGGTTTACTCGAGAAACCGCCAACTGCTCCCAACTCGAAACCGAAGGGAGATTTCTGTAGAGGATCTTATGATAGAGCCATCGCGGCAAGAGCCTCCTTATCCAAAAAAAGAGATGTGCATCGAACGTGAGTGGAACCCGCAGTGGTGGAGAGGGATCCTGTATCAGGTTCTCTATACCACAAGCGATCTTTTCCGGGGTGGCCCGTGAACGAGTCATCAACCGCGCGATAAAAGCACTCATGTTGGAGTAATACACATGATAGTCGTCTTCAGGATGATCTTGAGAGCGTTTTGCCTGCCGACTCCAATAGACATTCTGATACGATTGGCTCTTGATAAAGCCGAGCTGAATGAGACTCACTGAGATATTCCACGGTTTGAGTTCATACCACAGCGCTTCCGAAGCACCCTCAAGAGCAAACTTCGAGGCACTGTACGAACCCATTGTTGGCATCGCCATCATCCCACTGACGGAAGAAATATTAATGATCTTTCCCCTATATCGTTTGCGCATAGAAGGAAGCAAACCCCGAATGATTGATAACGGGCCAAAGTAGTTCGTCTCAAACTGAAGTGTTTCTTCATCCCGTTCCATCTGCTCAACAACCCCACGAAACGAAATTCCGGCATTGTTGATCAGAACGTCTACCGGTGGACAGGTCTGTAAGACTGAGGATACAAATCTGTCTCGACTTGAAGGGTCAACAAGATCAAGTTCAAACACTTGAACGTGACTCTTCTCCTTAAATTGTTCTCGAAGCGCCTCTACTTTTTTTCCCCGAGCTGTAGCGACGAGGTGATACGTATCACTCTGTGAGAGTCTCCTCACAATCGCAGCACCAAGTCCTGTGTTTGCCCCGGTAACAACGACTGTAATTCTCGCAGCCATGACTGGTCCCTCTCTTACGAAAGCCGCACTTTCATTCGTTCCTGTAACGCGACCCTCATTTTTTCTACTGGCGCTCGCGCACCGAAAAATAATTCAAATTGCATGACAGCCTGCTGCAAGAGAACTTCGTCTCCATACACTACCCTCGCACCCGCATGTTGTGCCGCAGAGAGAAAAGCCGTCATTCTTGGCGAATACACGAGATCAAGTGCTATCGCTCCAGAACGAGCGACCGGAAACGACACAGGGGATTCCATACTGCTGCCCATTCCGAGCGAGGTAGTTTGAATCACAATATCATATCGAGCAGAGTCAAATGCCTCCAAAGGATACGCCACCCCACCAAACTCTTGAGCGAGGGCCTTCGCCCGTTTTTCTGTTCGATTAAATATCTCTAACCGAGCCTCAAGCTTCTGAGCGACAAAAGCTGCTGCTCGAGCTGTTCCACCAGCTCCGAGAATTGCGACCAGAGGACGGTGTGCAAGGTCTCCTCCTGTCTTTAAAGCCTGCAGTATACCAACCCAATCAGTATTCGATCCCCGGATAATCCCATCTTGCATAAAGACAGTGTTCACGGCCCCGATCACCCGAGCAGCCTCATCGAGCTGCTCTACATGACGATACAACACCTCTTTGAGAGGAAGAGTCACAGAGAGTCCCTTCACCATTCCAGACTTTAAGAGCGGAACCAAATCGGGAGCCTGCTCCGGCTCAAGACGGAGGGCTGCGTAACAAAAACGATCCTTCAGCCCTGTTTCTCTCAGAGCGTGCTCATGAATAAGAGGAGAGAGTGAGTGAGCAATTGGAGTGCCAACAACAAAACAGAGCTGCCTTCCAGGGGGGAAACTCGGCCTCTTCCTCGGAAGAGTTTGGATCTCGAAGAGCGGCGACAAAAACTCCGAGAGCTCGTCGACAGAACGGCTATCCGTGTCAATTATCAGCTCTGCTACCTCTTCATAGAGCGCTTGCCTTTGAACAAATCGCGAGAAAGCTTCCTCTTCATTCTGCCAGAGGGGACGGTCGGTAGAAGACCGGAGTCTCTCACAAAGCGTCTTCCAGCCCGTTCTGAGGAATACGACATCACACTCACTCTCGCGCAACATCTCTCGACTCTTCTCACGTTCAATGCATCCGCCCCCTGGTGAAATAATTCGAGAAGTCGGTGTCGCGAGCGCTCGCTCGAGCACTTGCGATTCGAGTGAACGAAAATGGTCTTCTCCATCCTCCGCAAAGAGCTGCGAAATGCTCTTTCCAGAAATTTTCTCAATTTCGAAATCGACTTCAAAAATCTCGTACTTCAGGCGAGAAGCAAGAGCTCGAGCAAGACTCGTCTTGCCTGCTCCCATAAATCCCACCAATACGATCTTTTTCACCATGCTCTAATTCTCGACCCGAAAACCTAGCGTATCGAGGGTATCCCAATACGTAGGAAACGATTTTGAAACAACTTTCGGATCTTCAATCACGATATTTTCAACTCGGGTACCAAGGAGGGCAAACGACATCGCCATCCTGTGGTCATCGTAGGTCCGAATTGGTCGAGAAGGATGAACGACTCCACCTCGTACCCTCAGAGCAGCTTTCTGCTCAGTTGCTTCAATTCCCACTGATCGCAACTCTAAAGCCAGCGCTCGAATTCTATCGGTTTCCTTATGCCTGAGAGTCTGTAGCCCATTCAGCTGAGATTCCCCCTTCGCAAACGCTGCCACCACTGCCAGAGTTTGAGCAACATCAGGCATCTCAGTCAGGTCAAAATCTCCAGCGAGTAGCTGCTCGGGGCCTCGGACGCGAAAGATACCTCCGTCGAATTGACTATATGACTTCGTGCATCCCATCCAGGACAGAAGCTCGACAAAGTGAACATCTCCTTGTGTCGAAGTTGGTGCGAGGCCCTTTATACCGATTTCTCCTCCACAAAGGGCAGCGATACTCCAGAGGTAAGAAGCCCCACTCGCGTCAGGTTCTACCGAGTATGACGAACACTTGAGCGGTTGATGAGGGATACTGTATCTCCCAGCCTGATCGAGAGGACACTGCACCCCAAAATGTCTCAAGAGATGCTCGGTCATCTTGATATAGGGAGCCGAGACCACATCCCCCGCGAGCGAAAGTGTCAGTCCTTTCGGCAGAGTCGGAGCGACAAGCAAAAGAGCTGAAACAAACTGGCTACTCACGTCGGCCGTAATCTGAACACGAGAGGCTTGCTGCTCTTGAATCCCAGAGATTCGAATTGGTGGGCAGCCGTCTCTTTCAAGATAATCGATAGAAGCACCAAGCTGTCTTAGGGAATCGACAAGGGGCCCAATTGGTCGCTTATGCATCCGGTTACTTCCACAGAGAACGACTTCAACAACCGGAAGCGATGCGAGGTACGCAGTGAGAAACCTCATTGCAGTTCCGGCATGACCGATATCAATCGTGACTCCTTGAGGAAGTGGCAGGCTCGGACGCGACAAGGTAACTCTCTGGCCCCTGCGATCAACCGGGCACCCGATCTTCCGCAGTCCAGAGAGGAGAATATCCGTATCATCAGCTTCAGCAACGTTATGAATCTCAACGGATGACTCAGCTTGGGCAGCGAGAATCAGGGCACGATTCGAAAAGCTCTTGGAACCGGGGAGATCGACATCTCCGCATACAGGTTTCAGAGGAGGAGATATCACAACCGTTTCCATAGCAGTGACTACTTACAAACATAGCGCGAAGCGGCTTCGATCTCTTCGCGGGAACAGATCACATCTCGCTCTGTGTCGCCAATTTTCTTTGGGAGAACCCAACGAATCTGGTTGTTCCTATTTTTTTTATCTCGAAGAAGGAGATCAAAGAGTTTGTCCAGATCAAACTCAAACGAGAGCCGAGTCGGCAGCCCTTGTCGCTCGACACATTTTTCAATTCTCTCGAAGCACTCGACTGGCAAAAGACCACGTAGACACGCCAACTTCGCTTCAGCTATCAGACCAATCGAAACCGCCTCTCCGTGCAAGAGCGGAATGTTCATATCGAACGCCAGCGATTCAAACGCATGCCCAAACGTATGCCCGGCATTGAGAACCTTTCGGAGATCGGCCTCTTCCGGATCCGCAGCCACCACCGATGCCTTCAACTCAATCGATTCAAATACGAGTCGTTCAAGAGCCTCCTGGTCTGAGGAGTCGAGCGCCTTCTCCTCGAGCGCCTCAAAATGATGCGAAGAAAGTATAATACCGTGCTTGATCATCTCGCTCACCCCCGACCGGAAATCACGGAGAGAAAGAGAGCTGAGAAGAGCGGTATCTGCGACTACTGCTTGCGGCTGGCGAACAACGCCTACTTGGTTTTTGGCACCACCAAAGTTGATCGCGAGCTTCCCACCGATACTCGCGTCAACCTGAGCCAACAACGTCGTTGGAATCTGAATGTAATCGATTCCCCTCTGAAATGTGGCTGCTGCAAAACCTGCGATATCTCCAAGTGCGCCCCCTCCGAGATGCAGAGAAAGCGATGACCTATCAAAGCGCATATCGCTGTAAGACCGCCAAAGCGACTGAAGAACCTCTACCGTTTTGGCGCTTTCGCCTGAGGGAACTTCGAATACTTCGAGGGATACACCTGTTCCAAGCACACGCGCGAGCTCGTGTGCAAAGAGTTTTCGAACAGTCGGTTCGGTGACCAGCGCTATCTTGGTATATTTTTTCTTGGCGAGAAGCTCTGGAAGGTACTCGAGAGCACCATTTCCGACCGCTACCGAATACGTTCGATCTTTTCCTTCGGCGGGCGTAACAGAAGCGAGCTTCATAGTTTCTCCTCTACTTTACCCTCCAATCCGAGCACGAGCCTCGTCAACACCTTGAAGGCTCTCCCCCTCTCGAAGTCGGTGAACAACTTTTGCCTTCTCAAAAAGGTTCGCAGACTCTCGAAAATCTAACGTTTGATCACCATCCGAAAGTGCCGCCTCGGGACTCGGAGAGATCTCAACAAGCAATCCATCACACCCAGCGATGATACCAGCCAGCGCCATTGGTTCAACGAATCGCCGAACGCCGATTCCGTGTGAAGGATCGACAATTACTGGGAGGTGCGACTTCTCCTTGAGCACTGGTACCGCGTTGAGATCGAGCGTGTTTCGGTACGCCCGTTCAAAAGTGCGAATACCTCTCTCACACAGCATGAGCTTTTCATTTCCACTGGAAAAGACATACTCCGCGGACTGCAAGAGCTCCTCTATTGTCGAAGACATTCCTCGCTTGATGAGGACCGGCTTATCAACTTGACCAAGTTCATGGAGCAAACTAAAGTTCTGCGCGTTCCGTGCTCCGACCTGAAAGATATCGACATACTCGGCCATCCCCTCGATCTGCTCGACAGCGAGAACCTCGCTAATGATCTTCAGACCAAACTCTTTCGCGCAAGCAGACCACATCTTCAAACCATCAAGCCCAACTCCACGGAACGAGTACGGTGAAGTCCTTGGTTTATAGACCCCACCCCGCATAATTGATACTCCGTGGGCTTTGAGATGAGCTGCCACAGCTCGCACCTGCTCTTCCCCTTCGATCGAGCACGGCCCCGCCATGAGCGAAAGGCCTCCAGACTGAATGACAACTCCATCTCCAAGATCAACTGACGTTGGATCAACTTTCCATTTTCGGGAGACGAGCTTGTAAGAGTCTGATACCCGATGGACATCAGCAACCCCATCAAGGTGCCCGACCCGACGAATATCGATATCTCTTTTCGCGAGCGCAACAAAGTAGTGTCCAAGTTGGGTAACAACTTCCGTTACCTGGCAACCGAATTCCTCGAGTTTTTTATACACCCGTTCATACTCTTCACGGCTCAAATCTTGGTGGCATTGAACTATCATATTTTCAACCGTTCCTTATCGATAACACGAATGTCTTCACAATCTCACGTTCCTTTCCGGTGCTCTCCTTCATAGCTTCCAAAAAGGCCGAACCGACTATTCCCCCTCGTGCAAACTCAGTGGCTCGAGAAAATGTTGCTGCATCACGGATCCCAAACCCCACCATGAGTGGGTTTTGAAGGCCAAGTTCAGATACCTCACGAATAAAACCAGTATTCATCTGCCCCACCGCTGAACTCGTTCCCGTCACAGAGGGCGAAGACACCACATCCAGAAACCCTCCGGATTCAGCATCAAGCTCGCGAACCCTTTCAAGAGGGGTAACAGAGCTTACGAGAAAGATAATCCTCTGATGGTGCTTTTTCATCGCGGCAGCGAAATGTCTCCGATACTCTTCAAGAGGAACGTCCGGAAGAATGCATGCGTCAACTCCGATCTCTTCACAACGCGCGAAAAACGCCTCGATTCCGTACTGAAAGAGAGGATTCGCATATCCCATAAGCACGAGTGGAATCTCTGAGTGCTCACGTATCTCGGCGACATCTTCGAGGAGGCGAGAGAGATTCATGCCATTCTGAAGAGATCTCTGCCCTGCCTGTTGGATGACAGGACCATCTGCAAGCGGATCAGAAAACGGCATCCCGATTTCGAGAAAATCAACCCCTTCTTCGATGAGGGCTTTGGCAGTCGGTACCGTTGATTCAAGTCTCGGATATCCCGGCATAAGAAAGATCGACAAGAGCTTTCCCGCTCTGCTCTTAAAAAGATTCTCAAGCCTACCGACGGACATCGATCTCACTGCTCCATTTCAAATAGGTCTCCATATCCTTGTCACCTCGACCAGAGAGACTCACGACAACGGTTTTCCCCACGAACCCTTTCAAACGTTTCACGGCAGCGAGAGCATGAGCCGTTTCAAGAGCAGGAATGATTCCTTCACTTCGACTCAACCAGAATGCAGCCCTGACTGCCTCTTCATCCGTTACACTTTCAAACTGGCACCGACCCGAAGAAAAGAGATGTGCGTGCTGAGGACCGATTCCCGGATAATCGAGGCCAGCCGAGAGAGAGTGCGGCTCAACCACCTGCCCATCACTATTTTGGAGGAAAAGAGTATAGCTCCCGTGCAGGACACCAGCTCTCCCGAGGGCAATCGTCGCCGCAGTTTTGCCAGAATCGAGACCTTCTCCTGCGGCTTCCACCGCTAAGAGCTGGACTTTTTGTTCTCCTTTGTCTTGGTGAAGAAACTCTCCAAAGATTCCAATGGCGTTACTCCCACCTCCAACACACGCAACAACAAGATCGGGATAATCACGAGAAGTTTGAAGAGCGAGCTGAGATCGCACTTCCTGTCCGATGACAGACTGCAAGCGCGCTACGAGATCGGGAAATGGATGCGGCCCAACAACTGATCCAATAATATAGTGCGTATCAGTCGGATGCGCGATCCAATCTCGCATCGCTTCGTTCGTTGCATCCTTCAGAGTACGGCTCCCGGAAGAGACTGAAACCACTTCTGCACCGAGCAACCTCATCCGACCGACATTCGGAGCTTGGCGCTCTATATCCTTCTCTCCCATGTAGATCACACATGAAAGCCCAAGCAGCGCACACACGGTTGCTGTTGCAACTCCGTGCTGTCCTGCTCCCGTTTCGGCGATGATCCGCGTCCTTTTAAGCCGCTTTGCAAGCAGCGCCTGACCGAGAGCGTTGTTGATCTTATGCGCCCCCGTATGCGCAAGATCTTCCCGCTTCAGGAACAAACGAAAGCCGAGCTCTTCCGAACATCGAGTAGCAAAAGTGAGAGGCGTTGGGCGACCGACATAGTCTCGAAGAAGCTCAGAAAATTCCCGCTGGAAGTCATCATCTTCGAGAAGAGTGCGATACTCCCGCTGGAGTTGAGAGATATTCGGCTGTAGCAGCTCCGGTATGAAAGCACCGCCAAACTGACCAAAGTATCCCTCGTCATCAACTCCGTAATTACCCTCGACGAGATCGTGCTTCGATGTCATCCGCGCAACTCCTCCAAAAACCCGTTTAAGAGCTCAAGAGATTTCTCCCCAGGACAAACCTCAAACCCACTATTCACATCAATACCGACCAAGTTCGAATACCTTTCATACATCTTGCGAATCGCTGAAGCATCTTCAGGACGGATGCCTCCACTTAAGAGAAAGGGAATTCGTTTCTCAAG
>JAGRAO010000164.1 GCA_020434565.1 Bdellovibrionales bacterium | reverse complement strand
TTTCAGTAGCAGTTGGCACTTCTCAGATTTTGATTGCGGCCGTTGAAGCTCTCTCTCCGTTTGCATCTGGTTCAGAGCGCCAAAATGAACTCCTCTCCCGAAGACTGGGGATATTTCTCAGACACACCCCGAGTGATGTCATATTGATCGGCGATTTCAAGTCTTCACCTAATAGCAGGGTCTATAGACGCTTCGAACATGCCGCCTATCTCTCCAACGCGGCTTTCGGTTTTGGCTTGTCACGGACATGGGATGCGCAAAATCCGTTTATCCGATTTGTCATGGATCACGTTCTGTATCGAGGAGGGATGCAAGTCACCAAATTTTCTCGACTCATTCTCCCCGGCTCAAGTCACTTTCCACTCCTGGTCGACTTTGCAATCCCTGAACCGACGGCATCCTTTGCACGCGCCCAGAGCGCCTCGCGTTCTTCACTTTTGAGCGATGCCACCGACTGAGACGCGTTTTCGTGCATAAAACGAAAGCGCTTTTCGAACTTGTCGTTTCCTCGTTGAAGAACTTCTTCCGGGTCAGCTCCGAGCAGGCGTGATAACTGAGCGAGTGTAAAAAGGAGATCCCCCAGCTCTTCGAGTAAGGTTTCTTGACTCTTTTCTGAGTCAGTTTTGAAGAGGACCTCTTCAAGTTCTGCAAACTCCTCCTGGACCTTCTTCCAAACATCCCGAGGTGAATCCCAATCGAAATTATGCTTCCGAGCCTTTTTCCCAAGTTTAAAAGCTCGAAGCAGCGAGGGAAGAGCGCGAGAAACGGCGTAGGAATCCGAAGATGATTTTCCCTCTTCGCTCTGTTTGATGGCATCCCAGTTACGGATTACTTCGTCTGCAGACTCAACAGAGGTCGTTCCAAATACGTGAGGATGTCTCCGAACAAGTTTTGAGCACAATGTCTCACTTACATCTTCTACAGAGAATCGGTTGTCGTCGTCCGCAATTTGGGAGTGAAGCAAGACCTGAAGGAGGATGTCCCCGAGTTCATCGCAGAGAGCTGTTGGATTTGAGTCAATGGCCTCAAGCACCTCATATGCCTCTTCGATGAGATATGGCTTGAGAGATATATGCGTCTGCTCACGATCCCATGGGCACCCATCGACGGGATCTCTTAACCGTTCGATGACCCAACAAATTTTCTCAAATGCTTCTGCTCGTTTACTCATACGCTATTACTTGGAGAGGAGAGGACTGGGCGACTATAGCAGGGATATGGCGAGAAACAAGGCGCTGCACAGAGTGGTCTATCGAAGTTGGCGGCGAGCTTCTCTACGGCTCGCCAATGAATTTGCCCGGTTGAGTTTGTCGATAGCTGAATGCATTTGTCTCCTTTCGGTGAGCAGTATTCTTTGATCCTCCGGGGGACGTTAGGGCGCTTTCAGTGCCCTGAAGTGTAAAAATCTCTTCCCTCGTCCGATTGTAAATACCGTAACTGACGAAGCTCCTGCTTTTCGAAGTGATTTCGATGCGGCTATAAGGGTTGCTCCAGAAGTTGTGAGATCGTCTACCAGGAGAATCCTCTTTCCTGATACCCCTGCTTGGTGCGCTAGAAAAGCTCGGTGAATATTGTGTCTTCGGGCGCGCTCAGAGAGACCGGCTTGCCGAACTCCGGTTCCTCGATGAAAGAGAAGCAGTTGTTCGGACAGCGTTAGTGGTCGTTTAAGCTGTACCTCGCTGACCAATCGCGCGATGTGAGTAGTAAGACAGAACCCTCTTCGAAAGAGATGTCGCATCCGGGTTGGAACCGGAACGATATAGTCTGGAGCTGATTTTGGCCATTTGAGAGTTGGAATCTGGATCCGGATCCACTCTTCAAAGAGTTCCATTGCTTGGTGGTGTTTTTGGTATTTGAGGGCTGCAACAGTTTGAACAAGTGAGGGACAGGAATGCGCTGCAAAAAGCAGCCGATCCCAGGGAGGGGGAGAAGTCTCGCACGAGTAGCAACGTCCATGCGATTTGGACGAAAGCGCGATACCGCAGCTCAAACACTCAAGCGCGGGCAATCTCGGAGGCGGGAGCATGCACCCGTTACATACCTCTTGCCGGCGTTTGCGACGCAAACAGATGGGACAGTGTGGAGGGCTTACGAGTGATTCAAAGTGAGAGAGAAGAGAGAAGGACATCGTCTGATATTTCCGTTCGATACGTTCCCTCTTTTATCGCTCAATCTCTTTCAGAGTTGCGGTTTCCTTCGACCCCCCCGGTCTAGGCATAACCCTTTCTTTCGGAACGACGCTCTGTTCATTGGGCGTAATCGCCGCAGAAGGAACCCTCCGAGTACTCAGTCTTTGTCCAAAATCACTCGAGCTAGGACGAGGAGCAGGAAAACGATGAGGATACGAATCGCAAATACTACCGAAGCAAAGAAGTCCCTGTCATCTCTTTTGGTTGTTCAAGCCCCAGCAGAGAGAGAATAGTTGGGGCCACGTCACAAAGAGAACCGCTCGGGCGAAGAGTTTTCTTCAGTCCCGGGGCAAAGAGAACCACTGGAACTGGGTAGGTGGTGTGAGCTGTGTGTGGAAGCCCAGTATCGTAGTCAATCATTTGCTCGGCATTGCCGTGGTCGGCGATGATAAGCGCTTGTCCGCCACACTCCTGAAGCGTTTCGAGAATTTCTCCCAAACAGGCGTCGACGGTCTCAACTGCCTTTACTGCAGCATCAAAGACTCCGGTGTGACCCACCATGTCACAGTTGGCAAAATTGACAACGATGAACCCAAACGACTTCGATCGGATACCCTCTAAGACGATATCTTTTACCGGAAAAGCGCTCATCTCAGGTTTTTCATCGTAGGTCTTTACGTCTCGTGGAGAAGGCACGAGCTTTCGTTCTTCACCTTGGCTCGGTTCTTCTCGGCCCCCATTAAAGAAGTACGTAACATGAGGGTATTTCTCTGTTTCGGCAGTTCGAAGCTGTCGAAGCCCGGCGGCAGAAACGACTTCCCCGAGATGATTGGTAATCTCAATTGGCGAAAAGAGAATCGGATAAGGAAACGATTCATCGTAGCGAGTAAAGCAGAGGAGCTTTTCGGGTGAAGATACGTGTGCCGTTCGGGGGAAATGCTGAAACCGTGGATCTCCGACAGCGTGCACAATCTCCCGCATCCGGTCAGCTCGAAAGTTGCAAAACACGACACCATCTTCTTTGCGAAGTGCGCTTGGAGCGAAGGAGCAGGGGATGAGGAATTCATCAGTTGTGCCCTGAGCGTAGCTCTCTTCAATGTACTCTAACGGCAGAGAGGAAGTTTTCTCCTCTGAGGTGAAGAAGGCTTCAAAAGCCTGCTCGACACGCTCCCAACGGTTGTCCCGATCCATCGCAAAAAATCGCCCTGCGATTGAACAGAGAGTTACCCGCGCATTCCCCCTAAAAGTTGCGAGAAAATGCTCCACATAATTCTTTGCCGAAGTTGGGCTTGTATCTCTCCCATCGGTAATGAGGTGAACGAGAACTTCCCGATGGTAGTGGTCAGCGAGGGTCTGAATTACTTGATCGATGTGTTTGAGGTGAGAATGCACACCTCCATCGCTATAGAGACCAACGACGTGAATTCTCCCATTTTCTGGAACAGCCGAAAGAAATCGAGAGACTTCATGAGCAGTTTGCAGCACTCCATCACGCAGCTCCCGCTGAATTCTCACGAGCCACTGTTCAACCACGCGACCCGCTCCGATATTGAGATGACCAACCTCAGAATTTCCCATCTGACCCTCTGGGAGGCCGACTCGCTCCCCGAAGGTACAAAGGGTCTCATGCGGATACTCTTCCCACAGCTTGTCAAAGTGAGGCGTATTGGCTTTCGCGATCGCGTTCCCGTCAGACCTTGGATTGAGCCCAAACCCATCGAGGATACAGAGAACAGTAGTGGGTACAGACACGAGGTCTCCTTACGCCCTTAAGGCGTTGACATAACCGGTGTAGGGATGAAGGTCGATTTGGATTTTGCGTCCCCAAGTTGAGTAGGCTTTGGGAGTGAGAATTCGCCATCTCCGCCGTGAAGATCTCCGAGTTGTTTCCAAATCGATGCAGCCTCTCTATATTCCCCGAGTTGGTTGAGAACGTATCCTTTGAGTACGAGAAAGCGCTGTTTGCTCTCTCGACCATCCGAACCATCGTCTTCTAAAGCGCGACTCTCGATCTGAGTAAGTTCATTTTTTGCCTCTTCAAATCGCAACAGCTGCGCGTAAAGCGAGGCGAGGTCAAGAGCTATTGCGGTCTTTTCTCTCTCTTGAGACTTTCGATGCGCCGTTCGAGCCGCAGCGACAGCTCGATCTGCCATTCCATTCTCAATCCACAAGCGCGAGGCCTCAAGCCAGTGTTCACTATCTCCCTCTAAGTGTGCTGCTTGGACAAGGAGGTTAGCCGCTTGGTCCACATTCCCCATTTTCCTCTCAAGACGAGCGAGTTCCGTTAAAACTGGAACGTACTTCGGATAAGTCTTGAGGAGTTTTCGCAGCTCGGCAGCATGGAGATTGAGGTCTTCTCCAAACTGGTGCGCAAGGCTCTTGAGTTTTAGTCGAGCACGAATCGGCTGCTCCGGGTCCTCTTTGCCCCCGAGTTCAAGGAATTTTTCGTGATATTCCACAGCATCGTCGATACGACCCACGGATTCTGAAAGATCGCGCGCTTTGGCGGCGGTGAGTCTATTTGGATGGTGATACTGAACAAGTGCCAGATTGTCGATAGCGGCGGTTTTGTTTCCAAGCGAGAGGTGTAGCTCGGCATTTCTCGTGAGCACCTCTACATTGTGAGGAGCATCAGAGCGCGCGAGATCCAAAACCTTGAGCGCTTCACGCGGCTCGCCTCGTGCTTCAAGCGCTTTGGAGAGTTCCAACCGAGAGATGACCTTTGTCGGATCGCGCTGGATGAGCTTACTCCACAGGTCTTCCGACCTTCCATATTCACCGACTGCAAACGCCTCTCTCGCTTCAACCAATCCATCGTAAAATTGCTGTTGGCGATTTTCTCGAGCTCGAAATCCCCGCTCTCGAAGATAGCTCCGAATACCAAAAAAGATCCAAAAGAAAGCTGCTACCGCGATACCGCTTGCGAAGGCGGCAACAAGGATAACACCAGCCATAGCACTTACGCTTCGGCCGGGAGCGAGGTGCACTGTGATCGTTTCAGGATTCAAAACGACAAATCCGATCGCGAGCGCTAAGAGGAGAAAAAGAAGGATCAGTCGTCTAATCGAAGAGATCATGGCATCTCCAAAAAATCACAGTGGTCAAGAAAGTCCCGATGTCCTACGAAAATTTATGAGCTCGATGAGAGCGAACCCAGTTCTCGCTCCTCGAAAGGAGGCGCACCATGGCGACAGGATGGCTCAAATGACCCTGGATGGAAAGGGAGCCTTGCAAATTAACAGCATTACTAAGCCGCTTCTCTGATCTCGGTTCGGTCGCCGTGTTCGATTACGGAGAGTCGCCGAGCATTAATCCAAAGCCCTTCAAGGTCGTAATGTTCCCGAATCGGCTCGTAAAAGACATGGACAATAACATCGCCGATATCGAGAAGAATCCAGTGTCCATCATCAAAGCCTTCAACCATGGCGGGTTTTACTCCCTCTTGCTCGAGTCGTTGAAGGATCTTGTTACATATCCCCTGAGATTGGCGGTCGCTTCGCCCACTGACGACGATAAAGTAGTCGGCCATGTCAAACACCTCGCGCACGTCCAACACAGAGACATCCTGTCCCTTCGCGCCGTGTGATGCCTCAACGACCATTCGCGCTACGTCGAATGAGGTTGGTTGTCGCGATTCTCTCGATGTGTGTTTTTCTTGAGCCTGCGTCATAGGCGTTACTCTTCCTCCTGTAAGTAAAGTAAACTGCAAGAAATAAACTGATACTGAAAAAAAGAAAACCCGAGTGCACAGAAAAAGCCAGTGTGATTTTCGTGAGTGCTCGCGCCGTAAGGCATGCACAGAGAGGCGAGTCTGGAGTTGCGTTCGAGGGATCTGCTTCTTCGAAGCCGTCCTAGCATACTCCTCCATCGAATATCCGACCTTCGCCCCAGTGAGAGGACTGATCGAGAGTTGATACAGGAGAAAACAAATAAAGAATTGCTGAGATGTGACGCACACAAACGGTGAACACAACTTCGACTGCCGAAAAGGAACTGAAAAAATTTAGGCCGGGAAAAAGCGAGCCAGGAATTGGAAACTGGCCGGGAGACTGAAGACTGTATGCGAGTCTATGAAAAATAATAGAGCGTTCTCCTTTGAAGCTAACGTTCTCAAGAATTGTCTGCTCTTTCTTTAGATGGTAGCACCCGCGAAATCGCCCTACAATTCTCTTTTTATATAGATCGGCATCCCTTGAGCCTTTCTTGAGCAAAAGGCAGTGCAGTTTTTCTCCCCTAATTTCGCTAATTTGTTCGGAGAAATGCGGTTCGTAGGAATTTGGCTGAATCCTCACACTCCTAAAATGCTCGTTCGGCGCACGCTGAAAGGACGCGCTCGATTCCCTCTCCGGAAGCGGTGGAGAGAAGGACACTTTGGGCGGACCCCGTTTCCGAAAGCAGGACTCGGGTCGCCTCAAGAAGGTCCTTGTCGCTCACAAGGTCTACCTTGTTGAGACAGATTAAAAACGGTCGCTCCAAAAGCTCCGGGTTAAAGGAGCCAAGTTCTGAGCGGACGAGTTCAAATTGATGAAGGAGTTCCGGTTGTCCCTCCCTTCCATGAGTCATAAGCGGTTCGGCACTTAAGAGATGAACAAAGACCTTGCATCTTTCGAGATGTTTGAGGAATTGGATTCCGAGACCCTTTCCACTGTGAGCTCCTTCGATCAGTCCCGGTATGTCCGCGATGACGAATGAAACGTTGCCCGGTCCTTTTGCCACGCCCAGCTGTGGCTCGAGTGTCGTGAAAGGATAATCTGCTACTTTCGGAGTAGCTTTTGTTACCCTTTTGAGGAAAGAAGATTTGCCAGCGTTTGGAAGGCCAACCAGTCCCACGTCGGCTAAGAGTTTCAGAGTGAGGAGAAACTCTCCCTCCTCTCCTGGAAGACCTGGTTGTGCGTACTCTGGAGCACGGTTGGTTGAGGTTGCAAAGTTGGAGTTACCTCGACCTCCCTTGCCACCAGCCGCAAGCACAAACTCTTGTCCGTGATGGTTCAGATCGACGACGAGTTCACCTTCTCTCGAATTTTGAAAAATCTGCGTTCCTACTGGAAGAGCGAGCTGGAGATCTTTTCCCTTTGCACCTGATTTTCGACTGCCAGCTCCGGGCACTCCGTTCTCCGCTTTCCAGCCCGGTTTGAGCTTAAAGTCGAGCAAGGTTCGTTTGCCCTCGTCCGCCCGCACGATGACGGAGCCGCCATCGCCGCCATCTCCTCCGTCAGGACCTCCACGGGGAACATACGCTTCCCGTCGAAAGTGTGAACTTCCAGGACCTCCATCGCCCGCTTTGACGGATATGGTAACTTCATCAACAAATTTCATGGTTCTTAGCGCGAGCGCCCCTTGGGCTATGAGTCTATCAAAACAGGAGGGCTCAGTATTCTCCCGATGGTAGTAATTCTCCCGATGGTAGTACTTTTTGCGAAGAGTTATCGTCCGTCACGTGTCCTTCTGGCTCAACAGAGAGGGGCAACAGGTGCGCGAGATACTGAAGCGCCACGAAATCTTTCGAGGGGGAATATTCTCTCGTATTTCGAGAAAGAAAGAGCGATCTCTAAGAAACTGGAATAACGTGGATGAACTGTTTGCGACCGTTCTGGAATTCAACAGTGCCATCTACGAGGGAGAACAACGTGTAGTCCTTTCCAACACCGACGTTTTTGCCAGCATGAAAAGTTGAGCCTCTCTGCCGAACGAGGATGTTTCCTGCTAAGACAGGTTCTCCACCAAATTTCTTCACCCCGAGTCGTTTTCCTCTCGAGTCTCTTCCGTTCTTGGAACTTCCGCCCGCTTTCTTGTGTGCCATTGATCGTTCTCCAGGAAATGAAAAAGGTGGTTAGGCTGATATCTCGTCGATCTTTACCACCGTGTACTTCTGTCTGTGTCCGGTCTTTTTTCGAAGACCTTTACGACGTCTCATCTTGAATGCAAAGACTTTGTCTCCCTTTGATTCGCCAACAATAGTTGCTTTTACCGAAGCGCCCGCAACGAGCGGGGTCCCGACTTTGATGTCATCGCCGGAGCGAACGAGGAGTACCTCGGAGAAATTAATTGCAGGATTCTGCCCAGAAGACTCTTCCCCAGAAGACTCTTCCCCAGAAGACAGGAGTTCTATAGGTAGAACTTGACCAGGAACGACCCGGTATTGCTTTCCACCAGTTTTGATTACGGCAAATTGTGTTTCTTCAGCGGAAGCGTTCGAATCCGCTTGGGTCGTTTTCTTCGTCATAACTACCTGATATCTAATGACTGCCTGGTCTGACTCGTACTACTTAATTGAATAAGTGCCTAGAAATTGTCATAATTCGACCAGTTCACAGGAGAGGGGAAGGTACTGGTTTGGTGTGTAAAAATCAACCCCAGCCCCAAGAACTGATCTAATT
>JAGRAO010000163.1:2680-8518 GCA_020434565.1 Bdellovibrionales bacterium | reverse complement strand
TACGACAATTTCGACCCCTCTCTGAGTCGTTTGCTTCCGGCTGGATGCGAATAAGGGGATTTCGGAGGAGGCGCGGCGTTGAGAGAGGCTTTGTTCTCAGTGATCACGCGGATTGGAACGGGCTGATTGAGGCGATCCAAATGACGGGTGCGTCTCGAGTCACGATGATGCACGGCGATTCTCACCTACTCGTCAACTACCTTCGGGAGGGGGGATTGGACATTACTCCGCTTGGATCGGTCGACAACTGGGAAGGGAAGAGATCGGCCACTGCTCATGAGGAAGACAACGAAGATTGAAGCGGTTTGCAGCGCTTTTTGACTCTCTTGATCAGACTACCAAGACGAGCCAAAAGCAAAGAATACTTGTGGACTACTTCCGGGAAGTTCCTCCCGAAGACGCTTCGTGGGCGATCTATTTCCTGTCTGGCGAGAAACTCTCTCGCCTTGTGAAAGGGAGTGAACTCCGGGGCTGGGCGGCTGAGGCTTCGAGGCTTCCGCTTTGGCTCGTTGAGGAGTCATACGATCTGGTGGGAGATCTCGCAGAGACATGCGCCCTGCTCGTCTCCCAGAAAGAAATGCTGTCTGAAGAGCTTTCGCTCGATGAGCTTGTCCAAAGGTGTCTGAGTACCTTTCGGGAAAGGGACGAGATCGCGCGAAAGGAATTTCTCTTGCAGATGTGGTCTTCGCTTGGGGACACAGAGAGATTCCTTTTCAACAAGATTCTTACGGGTGGATTCCGAGTTGGAGTGAGCAAAAAGCTCGTCATTAAGTCTCTCTCTGTCGTTTTGGATCAGCCCGAGGCGACGATTGCGCATAGACTTACTGGTACGATTGTTCCCTCTTCCGGGCTTTTTACGATGTTGACACAGGAGAGCAATCCAGAGGCTGGGATCGGGCACCCATATCCTTTTTTTCTAGCGTATCCGCTCGAGAGAGAGCCAGAAAATTTAGGAGTGGTTTCCGAATGGTTTATCGAGTGGAAATGGGACGGAATTCGAGCTCAGATTGTAAAACGAAACGGTGAGATATTACTCTGGTCAAGGGGAGAGGAAGCGATTGGCGAGAGCTTCCCAGAGATTATTGAGATGGCTTCTCACCTTCCCGACGGCACCGTTCTTGATGGAGAGCTTCTCGCTTGGAAGAACAATGAACCTCTCGATTTTTCAAAGCTCCAGCGACGACTTCAACGAAAGAGAGTCGGACCAAAAATGATTGCAGAAATACCCATGCTCTTTATGTCGTATGACATCCTTGAGCACGCAGGAACGGATATTCGGGGAAAGCCGCTTTCTGCTCGAAGGGCCCAGTTGGAGATTCTCTTTGAGAACGTAGTAGAAGGGATTCCAGGGATTGCCCTTTCGCCAACTGTCTCGTGTGAGTCTTGGGAAGAGGTTCAAAACCTTAGAGGCGAGGCTCGTACGCGAAAGGTGGAGGGTGTCATGCTTAAAAACGCATGCTCTCCTTATCGAGTCGGACGTATCAAGGGAGATTGGTGGAAATGGAAAGTTGACCCGCTCTCGCTCGATATGGTCCTGACCTACGCTCAAAAGGGACACGGGAGACGAGCGAACGTATTTAGTGACTATACATTCGGAATATGGAAGGACGGCGAACTCGTGACTGCAGCGAAGGCGTACTCAGGGCTAACGGACGAAGAGATGATGGAAGTTGACCGCTTTGTTCGCCAAAATACGGTGCAACGGTTCGGGCCGGTTCGGGCTGTAGTTCCTGAACTGGTGTTCGAAATCGCTTTTGATTCGGTTCAAGCGTCGACTCGCCATCGTTCTGGAATTGCCCTTCGCTTTCCGAGAATGAAAAGACTCCGTCGAGATAAGAGAGCGGAACAGGCTGATTCCCTAGAGGCCGCTCAAAAGCTTCTTTAAGGTGGGTTATCCGATGCGAGTACTGCTTTCTGAAGACCTCCATAGGTCTCTTACAGCTGAGCCGAGCTTGAACGACAAGAAGGGAAGAGATCAGTCGCGCCAGGAGATCGTGCTTTTTGAGGACATTGATTGCGGTCTTTGCTAATCATGCTGTCGTTGATAAGCAGTTCCCGGTAGTATCTTACCGATATTGGTAGATTTTTGACCGCTTTGCCAAGCGTTGGATTTCAACATGCTCGTTCCATATGAAACGTCACCTGGGTTTGACCTTCTCCGCATGAGGTGGACAGAGATCTCACGCCAGTTGTTCTCACTGCTTCAGTCAATCAGCTCGAACGAACGTTTGTCAGCCCAGACTTCTCACTCATTTTCAGGCACTCTCTCGGGGAAAATTTTGTTTGTTCGAGAGGGCCAGCTCCAGGTTCGGATGAAGGGAGGCCTGCTGTTTCTCCTCGAGAGTGAGGATTGTTTTTTGCCTTGGTCTCGTGAGTTGGGTGACGAGTTCTTGGTTGAAACAGATTTCGCCGTTGATACAGCGGTGGTGCCTTGGGATGGACTTTTTAGACTCGCTGAAGGGGGAGGAGATCTCCTCTCTGTTGTTTTTTCGTTCTATCAAATTCAGTGCTCGATCCTTGCTTCTCTCCTTTCTATGAGAGGGCTTCAAGATGCCCAATTTGTGCCGACGCTGTCTCACGTTGAATCTGGCGATGTGCTTATTCAGCAAGGGGATGCCGACGATACGGTGTTTACTCTCGCGGAGGGCGAGGCGGATGTTTTTGTTGATGGTGTGAAAGTTGGGGAAATACTAGAGGATGAGATTTTTGGGGCACTTGCGGCGTTTTCATCTCAGCCTCGTACTGCTACGGTTGTAGCTCGAACCAAGGGACTTGTCCTCGGGCTTCCAAGAGATCAGTTCTCTGCGCTTATCAGTGCCCGGCCTCATACCGTGGAGAAATTCATCGAAAATATGGCTCGAAGTTTGGTCGATACAAATGAACGGCTTGTGCAGCTCTCCCGAGCGAGGAGCGATGAGCTTGGGGACGAATCGGAGTGATAAGAATTCATGGATTTCTGGAGATATAAGATGCGATCTTTGAGCCAACGAAGTGGAATGCGAAAAATTGCTGTTATCGGTTCGGTTTTACTGATCGCCGCGTGCGCCGGAAAGGCTTCGGGTCCAAGAGAATCAACCGGCGATCCGGCCTCTCCAACTCGGGCTGCAGATCCAATCGCCCAATCAACTCCACCTGCTCCAACCGCTCCTCGGGCAGGAGGCACTCGGATTGTTACTCGAGTAAATGCGAATTCGTTTCGACAAGCAAAGAACCTTGAGAAGAGGAAGGATTATAAACGAGCCGATCAGTTTTATCAGCAGAAACTTCAAAGCGACCCTTCTGATGTGGAAGCGCTTGTAGGTGCCGGCCGAGTTGCGATGGATAAAGGAAATGGCCTCAAGGCAGTTGGTTTCTTTCGAAAGGCGCACCAGAAAAAGCCTTTTGATGCCCGAATACTCTATCAAGTTGGGAGCGCCTATCGACTTGCACGTCAACCGAAGGATGCCGTCACCTATCTCACACGAGCGATTGAACGGGATGCGAGCCTTCCCGAGGCGTATTTTGAGTTGGGACTGGCCTATGTCGATCTTGAGCGGAGCGATTTAGCCAAAAAGGTCTGGCTGAACGCGATGCGTAAGGGGATTCGATCTCCTGAGATCCTCACCGGATTGGCCCTGAGTGAGTTGGATGAAGGAAATCTTCCGAAAGCCGAGCGATATGCCCAGGAAGCCTTAAAACAACGGAAAGATTTTCCAGACGCCCACAATGCTCTCGCCCTGATAGCGATTCGGCAAGGGAAGCTCGACAGCGCTATCCGGAGTTGGCAAGCGGCGCTTAAGGGAAAGAAGAACTCCGTAACAAAGGGATATGTTCCAGAAATTCGAGTGCGCGCAAATCTTGATGATCGAATGGATGCGATTATAGGGATTCAGCCGGTTCAAGCAGATGAAGTTGAGTATCAGGCGTGGAAACTCCTTGAATCGAGGAAGTATCAAGAAGCCTTGGAGGCTTACGATCGTCTTTTCCGAGTAAAAGCTCCAACGGCTGGGGCGCTCACGAACGTGGGCTACATCTACGCAAATTTGGGTGAGTTCACGAAGTCGATTGAGAGTTGGCAACAGGCAATTCAGTTAAACTCGGACGCGCTCGAGGCCCATAACAACCTCGCTGTTGCGTTGATTGGGCAGGGAGAATACGAAAGAGCTCTCGACAGTTTACTCGTGGCAGTCGAAGCTCCCACCCAGCGACCTGAAGTCTTATACAACCTTGGGCGAGTTTATGAACTGCTCGATAACCCTGAACAGGCATCGGACGCTTATAAGAAGGCAGTTCGTTTGGATGCTGATTTCGGTGAGGCACTCAATAGCTACGGTGCGCTTCTTCTTCGACGGGGAGATTTTTCGGGAGGAAGGGAATATTTCGAGAAGGCTCTCGCGGTTCAACCCGAGAATGATGATGCGCGTTTTAATCTCGGACTTTCGTATATTGTATTGGGGCAGCTCCAGTCGGCGAAACTTCAGTTTGAGAATCTCTTAACCAAGAATGATGAGGATGTGGATCTTCTCGTGAACTATGGCTTTACCGTAGGAAGCCTTGGGAACTTAGAGCAAGCTCGGCGCGTTTTCCGAAAGGCGCTGGAAGTCGATCAGGAATCAGCTCTTGCCTTCAATAACCTCGGTGTTGTGAGTCAAAAGAAGGGGGATATAGACGAGGCGGCATCGTTTTATCGGAAGGCCCTCGATGCGGATGCAAAACTGGCACCAGCGTACAACAATCTTGCATCGGTCCTTGTTCAAACAGGTAAAATGGAAGAGGCGCTAAAGGCCTATGAAAGTGCACTTCAATTTAACCCAGCCGATAGAGAAGCTCGACGAAACTTGGGCCACATCTACCTCCTTCGAGACCAACCGCTTTTGGCAATTGAACACCTTCAAATGGCGCTGGCTCTGAATGACAAAGATCCCGATGCTCTCTTTAACCTCGGAGTGGCATACCAGATGCTTGGACAGTCTAAGGAGTCGATCGAATTTTACGAACGGTTTGTAAAAAACGTTGGGGATAGCCCGCAGTGGAATGACGAGGTCACTCGGGCTGAGCGTGCTATACAGCGGCTCCGCTACCCAAATTAACTCTCACTGGACGGAGAGAGAGGTGGCAATTGGTCGCCTTTGAGGGTGCGTTCGCCATTCAGGTAACAAGTGCTTGAAGGCATGAGAGGGGTTGAGCCTTTCGTAACGAAATCGTGCGAAATCTGCGTAATTTCCGGTGCAGAAGCTCCGAGATCTCTTCGAGTAAATTCCTGAGATTCCGTAGAGTTATTGGGTATTTGAGAACAATATTGACCTCAGGGTCATTTTTCCTGGAACAAACCTTGCGTGAGTGTTGATAGGGGTTTGGAGGGGAAACGGTTTCACTTTCGGGTGCAATTCCTCTAGCTGTATCACGTATTGAGCATTGAGGCTCATAACATCTTCATTGGATTAGAGAATAGGTTTTTGGTCTCTCCATCATGCGAACGATTATACGTCCACACAAATCTGAAGAAGTCAGTGCGAAGTACCCTTCAAGTTCAGGCGACCCCCTTTTCGTGAATGACACTGTCGCGTTTCAAATTGAGGAAGAAGATCGGTCAACTGAGACCGCCGACTTTGATACGTTTGGAAGTCTCGAACACGACATCCAGGAAGATCTTACGCTGAAGCCCTCTACAGATCTCAAGCGTCTTTCGCTTGATGCAGTTCCAACTTGGGAGCGGGACGACCGTTCATTTACCTTTGGGCACGGCGTCAGACCAATCGCTGCGCGCCGGCCTCGTCGAGTTGTGCCTATAGTCGCAAGTGGGGTCTGTATTGGAGTTATTGGTGCGTTTTTTCTTAAAAAAAAAAAAAAAGATCCAGC
>JAGRAO010000163.1:0-2670 GCA_020434565.1 Bdellovibrionales bacterium | reverse complement strand
TTGCATCGGTAGTTATTCGGGCAGAAGAACCGAAAGCCCCACAGGTTTTTCCAGAAGGAGCAACTGGAATTTTAGAAAGCGTCTCTCCAGAGGGCTCAGAAGAAGTATCAGCCGAAAATACCACAGAGGAAGCGCCAATATCTGCAAAAGAGATGATCGAAGGGCGCAATGTTCCTCTTCAAGAGCGATCGTTCCTCCACACAGGAATTGCTACAATTCGTGATGGACACCCAATTCTCATTAATTCTCACGTAGCAAAACCCGAGAGGGCTGCAGAAGGGAGTGACCCGGGTCTCTCTCTCTCTTCGCGAGAAGACGGTTCTGACAGATTCGGTGTAACCGGGAGTGAGGCTGACTGGCAGGGTGGCTGGCACCTGAACAATCCTGAAAAGAACATCGCATTGGGAAAGGCCTACAAGGAGTACCTCCGCAAATCGACCGGCGCCTCCGAGTTTGAGGACCTATCGGTGGTCAGAAAAAGCGGTTCTTCTGTGACCGCTACCTTCGGAAAGAGATAATCTCTTAGAGCGGCCCGCGTTCCCCAGGATGGGCTTGTACGCCTCTGACTTTGACATACTCGGTTGGTCGGAGCTGGTAGTCGGGACCAAAAATAAGATCGTCAGTATTGACCCAACCTAAAGAACCGTTGGTAGTCTTTACTCGATACCAGTCCCCACTTCTGTAATCGATTCGGAGAGGTTCGCCCTCTTCCAAGGGCTCAGCTCCACGCACCTCTCCGTCAGGTTCGAGACGGAGCCTTACCTCGCTGCCGGATGCCACAAAAGCGCAAGGTGTGGAGGGCGTTCCGCAGTTCTCAACCGTGAGGTCTTCGCTCGCCGAATTTCTCCTTCCTCGGACTGGCAAGGCAACATTCAGGGCGTAAGAGGGAAATTTGTAGCGAGAGTACCGTTCTCCCTGACGCCATCCTTTGCTCGCAATCTGCTGAGACTGTGGCTTTTCAAGAGTTTCACCAACTTGAACATCAGCAACTGCAGAAAGTTCACTTACGACCGATCGAAGGAGGAGTGAACGAGTTCCGACATCGTGGACTCCGGACAGCGCTTCTAAAGATCGTTCATAAACAGTATCGACTTGATGAGTCAGGGAGACAAAATCGTCTTGAGTCTGAGCGAGGTCGTTTGCAAAACGGGCCTCCTTTTTTGCAAGAGATTGCTGCTTGTCGAATGACGAATTGAACTGCTCCTGTGCAACTTGGGCCCGGGAAATCTCTGCTTCTCTGAGCATCGAATCGATGAACCCTGTTACCTGGCTTCTTGGCATTTCCGGCTCAGGTACCTTCTTTGCTGGTATCCCCAACGAAGCACGAACGGCATCATCTTGAAAGGGAGCTCCGAGCGCCGCCAGAATTTGCTTCTCCTCACGTATAAGAGCTTGTTCCTCCAATTTAAGAGAATCATCAGCTCGGACACTGAGACATACGAGCATCGAAATGGCTAGTGGGGCGAGCACTTCCTTGGGAGGAGTTCGCCTACTTTTTCGAGAGGCGAAGGAGGTCAATATTGTTTTCATACCGTTCACGTGTTGGAGCCCGATTCGAGTCGGAAATTCAGCGCAATCACGAATTTGACAAGTATAGGAAGGGTCTGGAGCTAAGCAAATTTTCTTGCTCGGGAGCTCTCTCATAAAAAAGAGGGTTGCGAAAAACACCGCTCTCCGCGACATTGGCTGGGAGCAGGAAGAGCTGTTCTTCTGCTTTCCTCTTGAGAACACTTAATAATTCGGGTTTTTGTTCTTTTGAGGTACAGCTTGAGGGCGAACGAGATGTTTTCCCCCTCAGACTGTGAGTGGGAGTGGTTTCGAGTGAAAAGCTCGGGGAGTGGAGAAGCCTACAGGAATTTCCATTCAACGTATTGAGTACGGAGGGAACGGGGCGCCAGGGGTGCCCCGTTCTTTTTTTGCTTTTTCCCCTGTTTTCTTCTTCTCTAATAGGGTGGCTGCGAAACAGGTGCAAGTCGGTCGAGAAGTTTCGAGCCGAACTACTTCAACGAGCTGATAGCAGCTTCGTAGTTGGGCTCCTGTCCAATTTCGGGGACAAGTTCGCTATAAATGACCTTTCCGTTCTCGTCTGCAACCACTATTGCCCGCGCACAAAAGCCTTCCAGTGGGCCGTTCGCAATCCGTACTCCAAAGCGCTCCGCGAATTCTGTGTCTCGCAGAACAGAGAGCGGAATCACATGTTCTAGCTCTTCGGCGCCACAAAATCGCTTCAAGGCAAAGGGAGTGTCTCGAGAAATGCAAAGCACTACGGTATTTCCCATGGAGCTTGCTTCCTCGTTAAATCGCTTCACTGATGTAGCGCAAACGGGCGTGTCAATGCTCGGGAAGATGTTGAATACGATCTTTTTTCCGGAGTAGGTCGAGGGACCCACTTGTTGCAGGTCTCGGTCAGTGAGGGAAAACGTCGGCACCTTCTCTCCGGCTTTTGGGATATTCCCAGTTACTTCAAAGGGATTTCCTTTTAATGTCACACTCGCCATATGTCCTCCAACGTTTAATTTCAAGCGCCCCAAATCACTCTTGTCGAGCTGCTATGACTAACACGAAGCCGAGGAGTGGATCTACCCCGTGGGCGCTGGACTTAGAACTGTCATTCGGGAAGGAGAGCGGGTTCCTTCCCCGCGAGGTGCTCACGAGGCACGTATATGAGCT
>JAGRAO010000162.1 GCA_020434565.1 Bdellovibrionales bacterium | reverse complement strand
CCTCACCAGAGTAAAGGCCTACCACTTCGAAGAAGATATTCTGTACATAGAACCGGGGAGTGAAGCCGACCAGGAATATCTCTCTCGGGACTCGACTTTTCAGCAACTCCAGGTGTTTGCTCAATCCTCATTGAGGGTGGACCGAGTAAAGATTAAGAAACTTTCGAACGATTCGTAGCAGAACGCGCAACTCATCATTTGCATTCCCTCGAAGAATATCCTGAAAGATTGACTCAAGACCGCTTGCGAATGAAACTACCTCCATGGCGAAGAAGCGATACAGCTGTCCTACGTGCTCTGAAGAATTTCAAAAAGAGACCTCATCGAATTTTCCGTTCTGCTCAAAGCGGTGCCAATTGATCGATCTGGGTGAGTGGGCGTCAGAGAAGTACTCTGTACCCTCACTTGAAACGCCCGAATCCGACTTCGAGCTTGAAGAGCTGAAAGGTTCCACGGCTCAGGACAAGCTCGTACACTAAAAGACCCTCCCTCCCGAAACTCGAGAATCATTCACTCAAACGCGAGGTTGCTGATCCACTCCGAATACTCGGAATCGAGAAAAGAATTTGAGTCGAGAGCGATAATTCAGCCAAGAAGGGAACGCTGAATAGAAGGAAAAGAACGATGGGCACAGGGCGGATCCCCAATGCTCCCTCTCCACTTCGTCACTCCTCTGCGACGGGGAGAATCTCACACCAAAGTCTTGTCCCACTCCCCCCTTGATACCCCCAGGAAGAGAAAGACGCAGCGATGGCGCTACGGAAAGAACAGTTCGCCCTTCTTAAAAAAGTTTCTTTGAGCGGCGAATCACAATATGTCCACTATTGGCGAGGTTTAGAAGACCGAGACGAACATAGTCTGGATCTACCCCAAGCCCTTCACAGACATTTTCAAACGAGAAGAGATATTCATCCTCAATCTCGTGTACCCATCGATAGGCTTCTCGATAAGTCTTCTGCTGTTCTTCATTTTCTGCTGCTAGGTATGCGAAGTATGTTTGGATACCGTCAAAAAGGACGGCGGCAAACAGTGCTCGCTCCGGACCACGCGCAAAACCCTTTTCTGTATGGAGAATTTCGTCGAGTTCAAAAAACCGTGAAAAACGAGAGCTAGTGGCCCAATCAGAAGTATGTGAACTACTCATGCTAACCTCCCTGCATTTTCCCAACTTCTCTGGGCAACATTCAGATGGGAGCGAGTCAGATCGGTTCTTCATTTTTTACGTTCTTTCTGAACCTTTTTCTGACATCAAGGCATCAGAACTCGGTTAATCGCCCAAGCTTCAAAATAAATTCATTAAATACAGCTAGTTATGGGCAATTTTCGACCAGGGTACTTTATGTATTGATGTATAAAATCACGTTCTACTGGTTAAGGGGCAGTTCCAACTGTTCCATGAGGTCAAAATCGTTACGGAACAGTTGGAACTGTCCCTTAACCCCGGCTCACTTTTCTTGCTCTCCAGCAATTCTTCGAGCTTCCTTCTTCTCGTCGAGAGTGAGCTGTAGGGCTCTTGCCAAGTC
Organism: Bdellovibrionales bacterium; assembly: GCA_020434565.1. Classification (GTDB taxonomy): domain Bacteria; phylum Bdellovibrionota_C; class UBA2361; order UBA2361; family RFPC01; genus JAGRAO01. Next base: position 7,020 of record JAGRAO010000162.1, on the reverse strand, counting down.
ACTCAAAAAATAGATTTCACCAATTCTGAGTTGTTCGTCGGCATGAGCAATCCGGATAGCCATACTGTAAATGATCAAACGTTCCCACTTTGAAAGACCGAGAAGAAATTCCTTTGGGAGCTTAAAAACTGGCTCACCCTTAAATTGTGGCATCGCATCGTAAAGCAACTCTAAGAGGTGAGACTTTTCAAGTGAGAAATGATCAGTTAAGACACCTGCCATCTCTTGTATCTCGCTTGCGACATGTTGATTGTCGCTTGCAGAGGTCTTGTAGAGCAAAACGGCAGAAAGAACCATTAACTCGTTAAAACGCGAATGTGACGGGCAGTGCTTGGCGACCGATTGCTCAAGTTCTTTCTTAATCGCAGCAATGATTGTGTTGACCCGATCCACCACTTCGCTCATGCCTCGGAACTTAACACAGGAGAGGTGGACAGTATCTCCCTTTCTGCGGCCGACTTGGCATCATGAATCAGAAGAGAGATTGTCTGCTTAAGCTACTCTTCTCCTTCTGAAATGAAGGCTCCCAGAGCACTGATCGTCCCGCGAAGCTGGCCATTTGCATCGAACGGAACCGTTGGTGAGCTCCGAAATGCAGCTACCGAATCGGCAACCGGTCGAAAATCGTTGGATGCCTCATTCATAAAGAGGAGATTGCCCAATGAAAGGTCAGATCCAAGCGCAATACCGGAAATAAAGTGATTTGAGTGATACCAATCCGGGTCAAGAAGCACTTGAGCTTGGGTTCTCGTAAAGCTCGCTGCCTGATTCGTTATTATAGAGTTTCGAAAATCGATACCACTTAGCGTCAGGTCGGTATTCTCGAGCTCGCCCCAAATCCAACTTCCACCGACAAACGTCGAGTTCCATACAAGCAGATTCTCCGTTCGCTCGTTCTGAATTCTATTATTTCCGGACTCCATAAAGGTATTGACGATCGCTACGTCTTTGACTAACTGTGGCTGCTTTATAAAGATACCTTGTGCTCCTCCTGGTGAATCTCCATCGTAAGCCTGATAATTCATCAAAATAACATTTTCATGCACCACTCCGCTTCGAAACATATGAACATCGGGATGGTACACACCTCTGTTTCGTGCACTATTGATTTCGTGAACCTGAGAATTCACTACCAACTTAGAGTCACTTGTCGCTTGTTCACCGATATTTGTCATTATTGTATTTCGAACCAGCGCGCTTGATTCCGCGGCACGTTTGGTTTGGTCGTACCAACAATCTGTAATAAATTGTCCACTCCAACCGCCTGTCGGCCATAGCGTGCGAGTTTCATCGCCTGTAAAGGACACGTGATCTATCCACAACCAAGCCCCTCCCATCGGCTGTGTTCCGAGTCCATTGTTGCTGGTCGTTAATTTGCCAGTCTGCGTGACGGTAACGTCTTGGAGATGCACAAGTTTCGTCTTAATTCCGCTTTCGTTGCTCGTAATACGCACCTGACTTTGGTGCACTCCCGGTGCCGGTTTGATGGTAAGCCACCTGTCGACCGTCGTCGGCGTAGGCCAGCTCTCTGGACCCCAAGGATAGTCGCCTTCCTCCAGATAGATGATACCCCCATCCGCTGTTCCTTGCGTTGCGGAAATAAAGCGACTCCCCTGCATGATGGTTCTAAAGGGCCTGGCCCTTGTACCATCTCCCAGGATGTCACTACCTTGAGGGGAAACATAAACCTCCATCGAAATAATCGGCTCACCTGAGTCTGCAAAGAGGAACATCGAATTTTCGCCGTTGTCCGATTCAGCAGAAAGTGGTGGAGGGCCTTCGAGTACTCGTGGAATACCGGCTCGAGGATATGCAATCGCACGAACTTCGATTGGCCCATCCGAAAATACCTCGCTATCTAAGGCGACAAAATACTCCCAAACATTAGTCCTTGGATTAAGTCGCAAAGCGCGAGCAGGAAGCCAGGGTCCTCCTTCAACCGAGAATTCAACTCGGTCTATTCCGGCGATATGAAATGCCACCACTCCGATTTGAAACTCGCCGTGAAAAGTCTGATACGGAACGACGTCCCAACGAGCAATTGCTTTCGCGTCGTATCCGATGTCGGTCGGATTGCCTTGGACTGGAGGCTGAGTCGTCACTTCTTGGAACCCAGGTCCTGGAACAAGTACAGGGATGCCACTACCGGGAGGTTCTGTGACAGAGACAGTCACCTCATCTTCGGCCGAAAGCTCTCCATCGGTAGCGTGCAACAGGAACGTGTACGTTCCCGATTGAGAGAAAGTGACCCGAGTCACGGGGAAGTTGCTGTTCATAAGTTGCGCTCCGCCTGGTCCACCTATCTGACTCCAAGCAATCGCAACCGAGCCTTGAGGAAAACCATCATCCGTCACGATACCGTAAAGAGTGAGAGTATTGCTCGGCAGAGCAAGAGATTGATCGTCTCCCGCAGATACTTGAGGTGGTTGATTTATTGTCTCGAAAGAGGTTCCAAAACAGCTGTGGATAAACTCAAGTTCTGTGGAAGTAACCGGACCGCCTGCCAGAAAACTCTCGAGAGCGAGAAGATAATCAAGGATTGAAACATGTCCGTCCCGATTCAAGTCAGCCGGTCGACAATCGACCTCTATGAGAGTTCCATCCGTAGCATCTGGGGAGTCTTCGCTTTCCGGCAGTGCTGGAGAATCTTGAAATATTGGAAGTTCGATGATCGTTGGAAAATTTGTGTCTTCTGAAAGCTCTTCTGTCTGCTTGACAACTAACGTACTCATACACGACGGTACATGAATTCGTTCAGGAATACGGATTTCAAATGTCAGGGAGAGAGGGTTCTGCGTTCGGAGCTTTTTTGGCAGCCGAACCTGTGTTCGACCTTTTTTGAGCCTCATGGCTCTTCTCCCCACCACATTACCATGCAGGTCGAAGAAGCGTACCCGTATCTTGCCCTTTTTTCTGGAAAGATTTCGACAATTGACGACCGTGGTCTCGGTTTCAGAATTGTGGATAACTCCAAAGAGAGTCGTGCCTTCAGCAGTCGCGTACTCGACGGATGACACGATTTGAAGAGCAACCCCCAGCACCAAAACCTGAAATAACAACTTAAAGAGCACCATGACAAACTTCCTCGCGAACTCCAGCGGAGATCTGCTGGTATCGTTAGCTGTTATGGAAGCGAGAAAGTGCACGTGCCGTACTAAAGTGCAATTTTCACATTATTAGGTCTTAAGCGACGGTCTTAAGGGGCAGTTCCAACTGTTCCGTAACGACTACGAGGTTTATGGAACAGTTGGAACTGCCCCTTAATCCTCACCCAGCCGCTCGGATTCTAGGGCGAACTTTGGCTGCGGCAATCCGGGGAGAAGGAGAAGAGCGAGCAGCATGATTGCTGAGCAAGAAACTGCAACGCTCAAACTAAATGGGAGAAGAGGGATCAGGTGTGCAGAACCGCTTACCAACAACAAAACGGTGAGGAGTGACCACAAGACGACTACCACCTTTCGAACGATCCGAAAGCGGTTCACAACCCGAAAGAGGTCTGAAAGGACGGAAAGGGAATTCTCCATCACAAGTACAGTGAAATCCGAAATATTGAAGCGGAGTGCATCGAAGAGGTCGATTGGGACCACTCGTCCCTCCCACTCACTCTCTCGTGAAAGTTCACTCCGACTTAAAGGAAAAGCTCCCGCTGGAGCCAGCTCCGGCGAAGAATTCAAAACTCCCTCGAGCTTCACACCTCCTCGAATCTCGGCCAACTCGAATCCGGCCCGCTTCCCTATTTCGTCGATCGCTTCCGGCTTCACATCTTCTGCGAAGAGGACAGGCCTCACTCCATGCTTCCGTAATTCAGAGAGAAACCCCGAGACCTCCCCCGTAAACGCGGGACGATAAAAAAGACGAGCAACCACTTCATCTCCGAGCGCCGCAAAGAGAACCTCCATCCCCTCAGGACATACTGTTTCCGACTGGAGGAGCTGAACACCACGTTCAAGGAGTAACTCCTCAGTCCCGACAGTTACTTCAGCACCCTGGAGCTCTCCAAATAAACCGAGATCACCACACGTTTGAGCTCGGGAAAGGCTATATGGAACAGGATAGGGATTTTCAAGGAAGAGGTAGTGCGAAAGAGCTCGATAGAGCAGTCTATCAGAGATACTGACGAGAGAAACAAGCACCGATACGAGCTGTTCTCGATCAATTCGATCGTCGACCATCTCAATTGCACAAAATTCGGGAGAGCCGAGCTCCTGGCATCGCGCTCCGTCAAAGAAGAAACTTCGAATCTCGCTCAGCTCCGTGATCGTGTGAGCACCCCGAACAAAGACCCCTTTCGAAAAAAGATCTGTAAGCGCCATACCTTTCAAGAGTGGAAAGCTGCGAACGAGTGACAGGATCGGAGCAGTAAGGAGCATCGCCAGGGCGGCGAGAATTCCAGCCTTCAAATCCGAATGAAAGTCAGACCAATAGTAAACCGCGAAGAGTGAGAAAAAGAGCAAAAGAGCTTGAGCCGCCTGATCGAATTTCGCAGCAAAACGAAATCTCTCTTGAGCTTCTTCCTTAAAGGAAACATTCAAGAGCTCCGCAAACGTTACCATCTCGGACTCGAGCGGTTCCGCGGCCGCCTCAAGGAGAATTTCCCCTCGCACAATTCGTGAGCCAGCAAACAGAGCTTGGCCCTCCCCTCGAATACACGAACGTACTCTTCCTCCGAATCTCCTTTCGTTTACGTGGCATACTCCTGCTTTGATGCCCCCATCACATGGCACCATCTCACCAGCAGCACAGAGGATGAGATGTCCCGGACGAAGTTCTCCGACGGGATGGAGCCTCGTTTTCTGTTCAGCAGGAGCCACATCCGAGTCGACATCCAGAACCAATTTTACGTAGTGGACGTAGCGTTCCAGTGAAAATCCGAGAGAGCTCTTTACCGTTCCAGAAAGGATTTTTCGCGTTTCTAGCAGAAGAACGGCGAAAAAAAACACTCCCACAAACACATCGGCCAGGCCTGACTGAGCCAACCCCTCAAAATCGAACGCTAACTGATGCACAAGTAAGCCGACGCTCCCAAGGATCATGAGAGCGATATTGACGGAAGAAGAGATGCGCCCCGATCGGACATGTCGAAGTGCAGCGTGGAAAGTGGGTCCAAAACTGATAACAGCGGTTAAGAGCAAGAGGAGAGCCGAAACGAGACAGAACACTTCTGTCAATATTGTCGACTCTTGGACAAGGTAGCCCTCAACACCGAGGACTAAACGGTAAATGAGAACATTTGTAATAGCGAAAGTCGCAAAGAGAAATCGGCCGTTTCGAAGAATGCTCTCCTGAGAACGCAGTCCAGAGGCTCGGGTAATTTCATTTTCGGGGACGATAGAAAGTTTCTCCTCTCCTCCTTCTGTTTCGAGCACTTGATCCTCTGCGTCTCTCGTTAACGGATGCCCCATATACTCCTCTGAAGAAACAGCTAACTCCACTGCCGGTATCGCGAGCTCTTTCGACGCATTCTGCGAAGCAGTTTCAAAACTACTTCTTCGCTAAGAACACTCATGAACAAGACAGTCTACGTGCTAAAGGATACTATAGGAGATTAGCCCGTAAACCACCGTTCCACATACTGGAAAAAGTTCCGTCTCGATGCAATCCCGAAGTAAAATTTGACGCTCCTCTGCTGGGTTAAGAGCCTCTAGCGTAAAAAGTCAGCACGAAAAGCGGCCTACTCAGCTCCCGCTTGTTCCGCATTTGGCCCCCACGGAGTCTGCTGGAATTTTTTCTTGAGTGGAGAGAGCTTTTTCTCTTCGAAAAGTACGTGCTGACCAGCGAGGGGATCGTACTTCTTGAGCGCGACTTTTGCGTCTCCACGGTTTTTCTTCTTATTACGGCGAATTGTGTAAAAATAGCCGGTCCCCGCAGATGACACGAGGAAAGTTGTTTCTTTTGGAGCTTTCGCCATGATTGCCTTTCTCTAGGTTCTCTTTGTCTACAATTCACCCCTGGGCGTCACAATTGAGCGCTCGTAACACCCACTGTTCGACACCGCCTCCATACCGCCTCTATTAACGGAAATGCTTATCGTCTTGCCTCTCAGGGTGTTGGGAGAACTTGGTCTCACTTTGAAGGTAAGCCCAAGCCGAAGGCTCGTACTATGCCCAAAGCTCCAATAATTTGCAAACCTTAGGAGAAAGGCCGAACGATGTACTCACCCTTTACAGCCCGCAAGATTTTACCGTAAAACGAGGTCCTTCAGGGCTCTTTTGAGGAAGCCCCATTTTCGGTGGAACTCGTGCTATCTTGGGCCGTGCTCGGGGAATTTCGCTCTCGTCCCAACCGAGGTGGAGTTTCAAGGGAAATGGCACTGCTAAAATTGGCCAATCTATGGATATTCTTAAAAATTTGCGGTGGCGGGGACTGGTTCAAGACGTCTCTGATCCGAAGGGCTCGATAGAACTTCCAGCTGGGACGCCCTTTTATGTGGGGTTTGATCCGACAGCTCAAAGTCTCCAAGTGGGAAATCTTGTCCCTCTCATCGTCTCGGCTCACCTCGCTCGCGAAGGTTTGGCCCCACTCATATTGTTTGGAGGAGCCACCGGCTCAATTGGAGATCCCTCCGGCAAGAGCGAAGAGAGAAAGCTCCTCGAAGCCGATGTGATCGAGGAAAACATTCGAAAGCAAATGAAGCAAACCACTGCTCTGTTCGATCGACTCTCCCTCAACGTTCAATTTGTCAACAACCTTGATTGGACGAAGGATCTCTCAGCGCTTCACTTTCTCAGGGATGTCGGCAAGTACTTTACCGTCAACTACATGCTCGCAAAGGAAGTTGTAAAATCTCGGATAGAAGGGGCTGGGATATCGTTTACAGAATTTAGCTACATGCTGCTCCAAGCATTCGACTACTGCCATCTCTTTGAGACCCGAGGATGTCGGCTTCAGTTGGGAGGGTCTGATCAGTGGGGAAACATAACTGCTGGACTTGAGTACATCCGAAAAAGAAAACGAGAAGAAGCATACGCTTTTTCCTTCCCTCTTATCACAAATTCGCAGGGGAAAAAGTTTGGGAAGAGC
>JAGRAO010000161.1 GCA_020434565.1 Bdellovibrionales bacterium | reverse complement strand
ACTCACGTTATCAAGCGCTGTGACGGTTCGAAATTCTCGCTTAAAGAGCGCCCGAACCGACGCTTTCAATCCTGCTTCTTTTTGGTGGACGGTAAAGACCTTGGTCAGGTTTTGAACATCAATCATTCTTCACTTGGTCTCTTAAGAAAGGGAAAAAGGGATCTATAACACGAGAGGGCCAAGGCGCACACTCCCACAACTTGAAATGGCCCTTCTTGCTCCAATCTCTCTCAAGGGATGGAGCACTCTCAAGAATCTGGATTCTCAAACCGGTACGGTCTTCCCTGTCGCTTAGCCTCAAAAGCTTCGGCAAGCATTGTTCGGATTTGAGGCGAAGGATCTCCAATAGCAAGCGAAGTCTCTGGGTGAGCTCCTTTCGCAAGGAGCACTCCCACCACCTCGACTTGATCCTTCTTTACAGCATAGTCGAGCATATAAAATTCTTTCCCTGGGAGAAGTACGGCCTTTTCCGGCAAGCCGAAGGACTGAGCCGATTCATCAAGATAAACGACCTTTCCGCCAACCTCTTGCGCAAACTCCTCGATGAGCTTTCCCAGGCTTGGATTCGGTAACACCAGTCGTCCTGCCAACTCAGTTCTCTCCTTGTGATAGCTAAGAGGTGTAGGTGGAAGACTCAAAGGGGTATCAGGATGGAGACGAAAGCGGTTTAAGAGAGCTTCGAGGCGCCGCGCTTGGCCGTCATTGATGCTCCAAAAGAGCTTTTCTTGAAGGTGTTCAAACCCGTAAACACTATCCCACGGAGTAGACCCATAAAACTGAAACTCAGGCGGTGCTGGAGAATCGAGGCAAGCATGAATTCTCGAAACGCAATCTCCGAATGGGACATGAAATTCCAACACTCGCCGCGTTCTCACGTTTGAAAAAGTCTCAAGATCAAAGAGGCCCCGCACCGCAACTTTTTGAAAGGGCACTGGGATGAAGCCGCATTGAGCCTCAGGAGAACCGCGCTGTGCAACTCTGTAATCGACGAGTGCACCTCTCACAATCACAGCGAGTTCGTTAGCGAGATCAATCGGCAAGGCGCCCTGAGCGCCCTCAAAGTCGACACAAAGAAAGGTGCGCGATGAGATGTCGCCCCTCTCAACTCCCCGAAGAGCAAGGCTCTCAACAACGTTGCCATCTCCATAGTACGAGACGATCTCTTCTCCTGGGACGACACGGAAGGGACGATTCCATGAGATTCGCTGAAGATCAGAGACAACTCTATTCTGCCCCACATTTGGATTTAACTGCTCAAACATCGGCGCAACACAACGTCCTTCAAGTAAAAAATCCAGAGTCTTACTCCGGAGGTGCAAGCTCTCCTCGGCTTACATGCGGTAGACTTTTGACTCGTCACTCCCCTAGGGGTCGCAAATCATAGAAATAAGAGCGACTCCTTTTGCGAGAGAAATAGTATCAGAGATTGAGAACCTTACTCAAAAAGAGGAGTATATGTTCGTGCAAATTGAAAATGCGAGAATTCTCACAAGCGCTGGTTATATATTACAGCCGACCTCAATGGCTTAGTCCCGATTGTAAGGATCCTTACCGATGAAATGGATTGTCTCTTTTTTCGTAGTTTTCAGTGTTTGGAGCACGTCTGGCCTAAGAGCCGAGACCAAAGCTGAAGTCGTGGTAGGTGTTGCGACGGTCCTTTCGGGAGACCTCGCCGTTTTAGGGGAGAATATCCAGAAAAGCGTTGAGACCTACAGACGACACCACCTCCGACACCCGATCCGTTTCGAATTTGAAGACGCTAAAAAGGGGAGTCGAGATGGTCTGAGCGCCTATCAGACTCTCATTGGAGCCAAGCATGTGGACGTGCTTCTTGGTGGCACGACTTCAAATGGCACCCTCGCTGCCAAATCACTGATCAATTCAAGCAAAGTCCCCCTTATCACTCCACTCACTGGGGGCTCCAACATCGATCAGGCTGGTCCGTATATTTTTAGAATCGGAAATAGCGATATTCTCAACGGCTATCAACAAGCAGAATACTTTGTTGCAGCTGGCATTCGAAGAGTCGCGCTTCTCACCGAGCAAACTGAATATACTGAAGATATCGCGAAGTTCTTTCGAGAAAAATTTCTTGAACTCGGAGGTTCTCTTGTATTTGATGAGGCGTTTCTCCCGACTGAAACAAACTTTAGAACAGAAATAGCAAAGATAAAATCAAAAGAGCCCCAAGCGCTCTTTATGTCGACTCAAACGGGGCTCGCCTTTGGGGTTTTCTTAAAGCAATTTTTCGAACTCGGTGGAGCGACCGAAGAGATCCATACAAACTTTGTGGCCGCCTCAAACCCAGACGCTTTCTCAGCCGCCGGAGAAGCCATTTATGGCGTCTACTATATGGCTCCGTATTATGATAAGGCGAACCCTAAGCTCATACAGTTTTTTAAAGAGTATCGAGAGGACCACGGTCAAGATCCAGCGATCGCCTTTCATACCGCTGGCATAGTCGATGCGCTCAACATGCTGCAGGACTATCTTGACTCTACAAAGACCTTCTCCGGCGAAGAGTTTCGAGAGTACCTCCTTAAGACCATAAAGAATTATCGGGGCCTTATGGGTGAATACTCCTTTGACAGGGACGGGAACGCCAATATCGGCTTTGATCTAGCCCGCATTTCGAAGCAATAGTGCAGATTTTAAATGAGAGGAGAATGAAATGAAAAATTCCTGGGTGATTGTTGGCCTGTTTGCCTTCCTTGTTCATGTCGCTCCCGCTTTTTGTGAAGATGTCACCATTGGAGCGATCTTCCCCTTGAGCGGTAAGGCAGCTTATATCGGTGAAGCATGCCAAAATGGGATAACCATGGCTATTGATTCTCTCCCTGAAGCTGATCGATCTCGGATTCATGTAATGTACGAAGACGATCAGCTCGTGCCAAAAAATACGGTCTCAGCATTTCAAAAACTTGCCGCTTCGGGAAAAGTTAACGCTGTCCTAACCTTGAGTTCCGCAACTTCAAAGGCGATAGCGCCTCTTGCTGACGCACGACGCATTCCGGTTCTGGCGATCGCTTCTGATCCTGCAATTGTGAAAAACAAGAAGTACGTATTCAATCTCTGGGTAACTCCCGAAACCCAGGTTCAGCTGATGTTAGAACGGCTCAAGAGCCTTGGGATTAAGAAGATCGCTCGAATTTATAGCGAGCATGACGCTATTCTTGCGTATGTCGAAGCTTTCGATCGTCTTAATTCAGGCGACTTCTCGATTGTGCTCGATGATCCGTATTCCACCGAGTCTCGAGATTTCAAGCCGTTCCTCACAAAGTTAAAGCAGCGCTCGGATGTCGACGCAATTTTTGCCGAGGTGTTTTTCGGGCAAGCAGGGCTTTTTGCAAAACAAGCTCGGGACCTTGGCATAACCCTCCCTCTCTTTAATATCGAATCATTTGAAGATCCGAATGAGCTGAAAGCCTCAGAAGGAGCACTCGCTGGAAACTGGTATATTCAAGCGGACGACCCACAAGCAGATTTTTTAAGTGCCTACCAGGCGAAATTTCCTGACAAATCGTACTACTCTTCCGCCAACTGCTACGATGCGATCGGATTGCTCGCTAAGGCATCTTCAGAGGGTAGCTCCACCTCGCCCGAGGGACTAAGAGATTATCTCGCCTCGGTGAAGGATTATCGCGGTGCCCTCGGTACGTTCTCTGCTACTGGAGATAACCGATATTCCCTCCCAGCAACGGTGAAGCTCGTGACGGAGAGTGGCTTTCAAAAGCTCGACAACCAGGGGTAACCTCACCACATCCTGAGCGTTCGAACTACACAACTCTTCGACGAGGAAAGAGTGCCTCTTTGCGCCAGTACACAACTCCAACGAGTATTGCAGAATAGACTATCTGACGGAGAGGGCCGATAGCTGATGGTGGAAAATCCAAAAAGCGGAGCGGCTCGGGGAGAAGCACGAGAAAGATTGTACTGAGCGTAACTCCCCAAAATGATCCAGGTCGGCCCACGACAACCATACTCAACACAAGGATCATCTCAGTGAGTGAAAAAGAAGACGGGTCGACATAGTTGAGATAGCTGGCAAAGATCGCACCCGAAAACCCCGCGAATGCAGAGGAAATCAAGAATGAGAGGTTCCGAGCTCTTGCGACATCCCGACCGAGGGACATCGCTGCAAATTCGTTTTCTGACTGCGCTCTCAAAAGCCTTCCGAATGGACTCACTTGCAAGAGGTACATACAAGCCAGACAGCCGAGGCAGAGGATGACCGCGAGTACAAGAAAATTCCGATTCTCGTAAAAATCGATCTCAAGTAGTTCGGGCCGTGGGACTCCAGCGATTCCAAGAACTCCACGGGTTACCTCACGCCAATTGATAAGGAGCGCGGAAACCACAAAATAGAAACCGAGGCTTCCTAACGCGAAATAATCTCCTCTCAATCGCGCAGCAATCGCTCCGACAAATACTGAAAACAGAGCAGCCCCTACCCCGCTCAAGAGAAAGGCAGCTACAAAATGATACCCGTAGTCGATCGTAAGTATCGAATAGGTGTAAGCTCCAATCGCGTACGTCGCGATATGCGCGAGATTCAAAAGGCCAGCCAATCCAAACGAAATATTAAAGGAGTGAGCAAGTATCAGATAGATACAACACAAGATAGCAAGATGGATACAATACTCCTCCACCGCTACACTCTCCTCCTGCCAGGACTAAAGACCCCTTCAGGACGGAGAAGAAGAATCAGTAATACAACAACGTAGGCGAACGCATCTTTGTAACTCGCTGGTAACCCAACTCCTCCAATTTCTAATCCAATTCCGAATGTCTCAAGAAAGCCCAAAAAATAGGCTCCGAAAATGGTGCCCCAAAGATTTCCCATCCCACCCACGATCATCGAGGCAAACGCCTTAATCGTATATGTCGTTCCCATAGTCGGGTACATATTCGTATCAAACGCCACAAGCACACCGGCTCCTGTAGCCAGGAAGGCAGAGACTATCAGCACTCCATATTGATACCGAACAAACGAGAGACCCAGACTTTGCGCCGCTTCTGAGTGTTCCGAAAATGCTCTTACCCTTCTCCCAACTCTTGTTCCGTGAAGGATAAAAGCAAGAAGAGGGAGCACGAGCAAACTCGCGCAGACAATAATGAGTTGCACAGTGGTGAAATAGACCGGGCCAAGCTGCAAGCTCGTTGAGAGTCTCGTAATTGGGTACGCGTGGACCTCCGCTCCGAAGAGGAGCTGTACGACAGCCTCGAATACATAGCCCAGCCCAAGAGTCGTGACGAGCACAAGCAAGAAGCTATAGCGAAGAAACGGCTGAATAAAGATTCGAAAGAGAACGACTGTGACAAGAAGCGAGAATCCGAGGGTCCAAATACTGGACGCTAAAAATCCGAGACCAAGCTCTGCAAACGCAAAAAAGAAAGCGTAGGCTCCAATCATGAGCAGGTGCCCATGGGCAAAATTCAATATCTTGAGAAGACCATAGGAGAGTGTCATGCCGCACGCGGCAAGTGCATAGACACTTCCGGCAATAAGGGCATTCACCGTGAGCTGAGCAAAGAAATCAAGCATGCGCGTCGCCAAAGTAGATCTCGTGAACCTTTTGGCTCGAGCGAATCTCGTCTGGTGGACCATCGAGTACCAAGCGCCCAACATCGAGGACGAGAATCCGGTCACAGAGCTGACCGATAAATCCCATATCGTGTTCAATGACAACAATTGTTCTCTTGTTGTCACTTGCATGAACCAACAGATTTCGCACGCTATCTTTTAGTTTTGGTGAAACTCCAGCGGTTGGCTCATCAAGCAAGAGGAGCTCAGCCCCAACAGCCAACGTGCGAGCGATCTCAAGGAGCCGCATCTGACCTCCAGACAGAGAGCCAGCCTTATCCTTTTGCTTTTCGAGGAGATCAACAAGATCGAGATACTCCGCAACGGTACTTTGTCGCCTTCTCTTTGGTATTTTTCGATTGCTCTCCACGGCGAGCAGCATATTCTCAAAAACACTCATTTCTCTAAAAATGCCGAAATTCTGAAATACTCTCCCTAATCCAAGTTGAGCGCGTCGATGCGGAGGCAAGGTTGAAATTTCCCTTTCTCGAAATGTGATACTTCCTGCTGAAACCGGGAGAAATCCACTCAATGAATTAAAGAGCGTCGTTTTCCCGCTTCCATTCGGACCAATAATTCCTACTCTCTCTCCGACTGTGAGAGAAAAAGAGACATCCTGTACGATATCACGACCACCGAGGTGAACGTGTAGTGAACTCACTTGGAGTAGCGGTGGGGTACTGGAACTCATGTATACTCTCAAGAAGCTCGTAGCCAACTGAGGAGGGAAACTGGTTACGCGAACCAGCGTGCTTCTAAGGCACAGTTTAGGGGTATCTGAACCGGGTGGCCATTAAAATTTGCCTGCAAGGAGAGTTGCCAAGAGACTTTTTGACCCTCGATAAAGCTTGAGACTGAGGGTACACCGAGAACTTCGTGGGGAGAGACTTCGCCATTAGGCCAACGAACTTCAATAACGTCGCCATCCCCAAGCGGCCTTCCGAGAAGGGTCACTCCATCTTCTCCACAAGAGATTCTCTCAAATGGAAGTTCTGTAAGAGACGGAGATTCTGGCAAACTCGCTTGTGGTTCCGTGAGCCGCAACAAATGACTCGTCGCGTCTGGGCGCAAGGCTTGTGACATAGGGTCCCTCAACAACTGCTCTCTGCAAGAAGATAGCGAATCTCTGATCGCTAACCAAATCCCCGCGTCTGAGTAAGAAGAGCCCTCCAACTAAGAATAATTAAGAGAGCTCCAGGGGCCTACTTTCCGCCAAAGAGACCGGAGAGGTCCTCATTCGAAGAAGCACTGCTCGGAGAGCTCACCTGTTGAACCGGTTTTGCTTGCTTCTCTTTCTCGCGTTCGTCAGCGCTATTGCGGGAGCTAACTGAGGTCGCGGAATGAGTTGTTGATGAATCGCCAGTGAAAACTTTTGAGATATAGTTGCCAACTGAGCGGGTGTTACTCCGCAGAGTTGCTTGCTGAGAAGGAGTACAAGATAACAGCGCAAAAAGTACAGAGCTAACGATCAGGACCCGACTCACACCGCCTCCTTCTTTCGAGAACTGGACTTTACCGCCGCTCGTACCCAGTACACAAATCCGAAAATCACTAACACGAGTAGAAAGAGCCTGATACCAGCGTTTGGATTTGCCAAATGAGGAGGTTCAACACTTATGACCTGTTTTTCGGAAATTCTTTCACCTTCGTCCTCTGCTGGGAGGGCTGCATTTGGCATGCTCAGTACGGATCGTTGAGCTGATTCAATAATTGATCGAAACGTATGGACATGCTGATTGAAAGTCAATGGATCCGCATATCCGATTATTTGAAGAAAACCGTTTTCCAGCAAAATCGAACCAGAGAGGAATCTCTTTGAAAGTCTGTCTTTTACGATCACGGTTCTGAGATTCCACAGGGTTTTGTTCTTCGTGTCATAAAACGTTTCAAGGGAGTTCTGGCCGGTAAATCGCTCCAACGCAGGCGGTCCGGGAAAAGAGGAATCTTTCGCCTGTTCTTCGACTTCCTTTGAGTTATCACGGCCACGCTTTACCCGAACGAGGATATACGGGTCACTAAACCAACTCTTCGCTGGAGCCTGATATCCATAGCGGTACTGAATGTCGTCTCGGTTCAACGCCTGGCCAGCGGCACGGCTATTCTCCTCAAGGACCGATTTGGGATACGGGACCCAATTCTCAGGTATTTCAACTGAGATCCCCTCCATCAGAACACTCTTGGTGGCGGGGCCAGCGAAAGCCGACAGCGGCAAAATGAAGAAAATGATGAGAAGAAATTTACTCGCTCTCAAGGAACTTCTCCCACTGGAAGTCCTTACTGCACAGAGGAAAAAACATGAGGCTCGTCTCGCCAAGTTCAATCTGATCTTTCCGTTTGAGCTCAACTGGTGCCTCAACTTCTTCACCATTGAGGTACACCAAACCACGGCTTTCACCGGGGTGAACCTTAAACACTCTCTTCTTCGGGTTAAAACTCACCACCGCATGCTTTTCGCGCGAGACACTCTCATCCTCCGCGATACAGATATCCATACTCGTGCTTCGACCGATAAAGTTCTTTTCTGAGTGGAGTCGATAGTCCCTCCCTTGGGAAGGCCCCTTTACACAAACAAGCCATCCCACTACCGGATCAACGGTACCGCTTTTTTGATACACAGCTTTGGTCTCCTCTCCAAGTCGAGACACTCCCGGAACGGGGATCGCAACACCTGCGGCCGGTGCCATCTCAGTCCTAGGGATACTGGCTCCAACTTTGGAGCAGAGCGGACACGATGTGTGTTTACTCGGATCGAAATAGTGTCCATTTGTACAGCGTTTTGTTGCCATCTTTACTCCTCTTTACTCCACGAACCGATCTTCTGCCCTTAGAGGATCCAAAAGTTACCACTTCCTTGAAAGTTGTTGAAGCGAAAGCAAGACCACTACAGGGCAGCACAACCAACGACTGCATCAAAAGGGATTCCACCAGGACTTTCGCTTGGTTGGTGGAGCCCCATCAGGCTTCTCTTGCTTTCCGAGAGATGGCGAAGGGACT
>JAGRAO010000160.1 GCA_020434565.1 Bdellovibrionales bacterium | reverse complement strand
CGACAGACCTCTTTCCCAACAACCGGGATATTGTTCTCTGCAAAACACGCCACCACGCACGCGCTACATCCCGTACAAGCATTCAAATCGATGCTCAGACCCCACTCGTACATCGGATGTTTTCGCTGCTCGAACATCTGCTTCACTTTCGCGTGATGTCCTTCGCCATGTTCGGCTCCATGACCTTCGCCGTGCGCTGACGCAGCGGTTGCAGCGCTGAGAAAAGTCGTCTGAGCAAGATGACGTCCGTGCTGACTGTCCGAACCCTGCACCACGACGAGTTCATGTTTTCCCCGTCCACGCTTTACAGAAACCTTTGATCCAACGAGAGCCACCCCATCGCCTGACGAAGATTCGTTTGAAAGGAGGTCGAACACATTACCAACCGAAGCAACAGCCTTTGCGAACCTTCCATATGCTTTATGTCCTTGACCCATCGGCACCGCCACCATTCCGGGGTGCACATGATCTGAAACAAAGACCGGAAGCTCCAGCTCTCCAAAATAATTCTCAACAGAGACAACATCGCCCCTCTCCACGCCGAGAGCTGCAGCAGTCGTTGGATGAAGCTCTGCCCATGCATCCCACACAACTTGAGTCATCGGATCAGGCAGCTCTTGCAACCACGGCCTGTTGGCAGAGCGACCATCGAAAGTCTTTACGGACGGATACGGATAGAGAAGGAGACCCTCACTATCCACTCCTCGCGACGAAGCCTCGAGAGATTTAGGGCGTATTGAGAACGCTTCGGGGTTCACCTTAACTCTCACGCGATCCTGACTCGCATTTGATCGATAATACCCTCCGGCCTCAACCACACCTCTCCACCAAGTTTCAAAGTCACCACGAAGACTTTCCTGACTATAAAGAGCTTTCCACCGCGCCTTCACGTAAGCAGCGAAATCTTTCGCGCCGGAACCGATCGATTCGATTCCAAGCTTGGCACCAATCTCAAGCAGCGAATCTCCGATTCCCTTGGTATCAAAAACTGGGGTCATGGCAGGTTGCACAACCCCCCACACACCCTCATACGGAGCAGAGTCTCCCCAACTTTCAAGGGAGTGACTCGCTGGCAAGATCAGATCTGCGAGCTCCGATGTCTCGTCCAGAGACGACGAGAAACTCACGACGATTGGGTATTCCTTATCTCCTGCTTCCTTCTGTTTGAGGCGGGCATTCTTTAATGCGTACTGGAATCCGTAATCAGCAGGAAGAGAAAACGCCGGGTTTGTTCCGTGAACGAGGAGAACTTTTGTTTTTCCGGACGAGAGATCATCAAGGAGTTGCACCACCTTTCCCCGAGAAGACTGAGGAGTTCTCATGGCCCCAAGTTCGACGGTTTTCCCGACATTCGAGAGGACAAGGTTCAGGAAAGCAGCTACCACCGATAGAGTCAGCCCTTCCGAAGAACTCGCCGCGGTACCACCAGCGAGGACAAGCGATGACTTCGCTCGATGAAGGTATTCTGCCACGCTCAAAATCTTTTCTCTCGCAACGCCACTTCGCGAAACGACTTCCTCAAGCGTGACACTCTGCGCGAGGTCAGCAATCTGCGAGCGCACATCCTCGGCAAGATTTTGCCCTTTCCCAAAATCAAGCAGGATTCGAAGCAACCCGAGCGCAACAAGAGCTTCAGTTCCCGGCTTTGGCATGAGCCACTTATCAGCGTTTGCTCCAGTCAGTGAAAGCCGCGACTCAATATGAATGAATCGAGAAGGAGATTCTCCACGCCTCGACTGCGCCCACGCTCGCGCATATTCACACGGAGAAACCCAAGTTTCGAGGAAATCGGCACCGAAGTTAACAACGACTTCTGCCTCTTCAAAGCGATACTGAGGAATACCGTATCGACCAAAGACAAGCTCACTCGCCTTCGCAGTGGGGACGGGCTCTAACAAGTCGTAGGTGACATGATCACCAGAGAACTCTCCACAGAAACTCTCTATGAGTGCTTTCAGAGAGCCTGATGTTTCTCCAGTCAGAAAGCCCACACCTCCTGGACCGCCGCGCTGAGCTGCGGAAATCGCGCTCGCTGCCTTACTAATGGCACTTTTCCAACTAATTGGCTTCCATGAAGATGCCCCCGATGGATCAGTGATCTTCTCAAGTGGCTGCCGAATACGGTCGGGATCATACAACGCTTGCACGGAAGCTTGACCGAGCGCGCAAAGTCCCCCTTTGTTAATCGGGTGGTCTCTATTTCCTTCAACTTTTACGACCCGCCCCTCACGAGTACGAACCGTTATCCCACACCCCGCTGAACACTCTTGGCAAGTACTCCTATACCAAACGGCGACTCCTGGCACCTGATTGATATCGCCCTTAACATTTGGATACCCCTTCTGCTTCGTGCTGTCAGCGCAGCCAGCCGCGACTGTCGTAGCGGACGCTGACCCGAGAATTTTTAAGAACTTTCGTCGAGAAATCCCCGTTCCATCTGCCGCTTGGGCACCTTCCTCCGTCCCGTCTCCGAGTTGAGGCTTTCTTTGAATCTGAACTAAATCGCTATCTTTCATCTATTCTTCCGTTCGGTGGCCAAGGGCCAAATGAACAAATCTCTTGCTGACTATCCTTCCCTTCGAATCCTTCCCATCAACTCATCAACAGGTTTAGTAGTGGCATGTCGCACAATCTATGCTGACTCCATTGTCTCTGTGACAAGAGAGACACCACCCCATCTTCATCGAAGAAACTCGCTCAACCACTTCCATCTCCTGCAATTGGCCGTGGCACGAATGACAGCTCATCCCAGCCTTCACATGCCGTTTGTGGTTAAACTTGATGTAGTTCGGCATCACGTGAACTTTCTCCCAAGGTATTGGAGAGGACTCTCCTGTCACGGTGACGGCATCCCCCTCTTCATCGACGGTTTTGCCTTCCTTTGTAACGTACCACCCACCGGAATTGTCCCAGTATCCGTGTATCTTTCTAATTTCTTTCTGTTGCTCTTCTGTTTGTCCAGCCACACTTTTGTGGCACCCCATACACGCCTCAACTTCTGGGTAATTTGTATAGGTCGACTTGGTGGGAGACCAGTGACAATACTGGCATTCCATCCCGTTTAATTTGACGTGCCGCACATGACTGAACGCTATCGGTTGTTCGGGTCGGTAACCACGTGCGCGCTCCGGTGCCCCAAAATACCGCAGGTAATCAAAGAGATGGAGATCCCACAGGGCAGCCTGTCCGCCGTTCCAAACTCCAGCATTGACAGCGAGTTTCGGAAATTCTTGTTCCTCGTCAGCAGAAGCAACTGAGTGAGACGAAGCGAGATAAGCCACCAGCGAAAAGCTGACAGCGATAAGAAGGATAAAGAAAGACTTTTTTGACACAGAACTCTTGTTCAATAAAGCTGGCAATCGCCAGCAACTACCGCATTAAAAGACGAAACACGAACACCTGTCTCGCTCGCACCGACCGCACCCCCTCCTCAAACTTTCGTAACCAAAATCTGCTACACCGGAACAGAAAAAAAACCAGAGAAGAAATGTTCAAACCTTAGAGTGGTTACACGCTTCAACACCAAGGCTTATACCCAAAGCAGACGCGCGAGTGGGACGTCGACATCTTAGGTCAACCCCCCTGGTGACGCTACCAAGCAGTTGGAAGAGAGAAGAGTGCCCCACCCGGATAAAAAAAAGGGGAAATCAGCACTCGACTTCAAGGATCCCAGTACCTCTCAGCACAACACCAGACACGGGTGTATTAGTACGAACCTCAGATATTCTTCAAGAGAGGAATGGAAGATCAATGAGTTCCCTTACTCAAAGAGCGACAGCCTATTCTTGAGTAAAAAATTCATCTTTATTTTAATACAATGTTTCAACAATCCTTGTGTATCTCGCGCCGCTAAAAGCGTTCATTCCACTATTTTTGGAGATCCGCGCTTCAACTCCCAAATTTTGTCCGGCCCATGCCGCCAAATCCAAGTTGCAGCGAGAAGAGTTTCTCCCGAGCACCTGTTTTCTGTATTTTTACACGCAATCAATTTTAAAACTGCGCTTTCCCGATTGAGCGTCTGAACATGTGGTTGATTCGCATATGACAGCACCGAAATCTTTATGGCTCCCATCTTCAGAGAGAATCGTGGAATCTCATCTTTACAGTTTCCTGAAACATCTCGGTCGTGACACTTCCGATCCCGTTCAAGCGGCAGGATTGCTCTACGAATGGTCTATTCGTGAACCACGAGATTTTTGGAGAGAGTGCCTGAGCTTTTGCAACCTCTTGGGCAATTTTCCAGCTGATGACCCAATACTCCTCGAGGGGGCCCGATTTCAGGACGCCAAGTGGTTTCCTCAATCTTCGCTCAATTTTGCAGAAAATTTGTTAGCGCCTCGCGAGAACCGAGACGCGATCGTGTTTTGGGGCGAAGATCAGATTAAGCGACACCTCTCTCATCAAGAGCTCCGCGAGATGGTCTCTGGATGCCAACGGGCTCTTTCTGATCGTGGTGTCATTCCGGGCGACCGAATCGCCGCGGTCTTACCGAACTTGCCTGAATCTATTGTGGCGATGCTTGCGGCCACTTCACTTGGAGCCGTGTGGACCTCGTGTTCTCCCGATTTCGGCGTACCAGGACTTCTCGATCGCCTGAGTCAGGTAGAGCCAAAAGTACTTTTTTGTTGCGACGGCTATTACTACAAGGGGAATCCCCTTCCGATTCTCGAAAAGATCGAAGAGCTTGTGAAGCAAATTCCAAGCGTTCGCCATGTGGTAGTCTGTCCCTATATTGGGATCGACAAGAAACTCAATCTTTCATGTGAAGTTCAGGATTTCGAGGAATTCACAGGAAAGCGTGAAGTGAAGATCAGCTTCCAGAAATTTCCCTTCTCACACCCGCTCTATATTCTGTATTCCTCTGGAACTACCGGAAAACCGAAGTGTATCGTCCATAGCGCTGGAGGCACCCTCCTTGAACATAAGAAAGAGCTCCTTCTCCATACTGATGTTAAACCCTCAGACACTCTTTTCTATCATACCACTTGCGGATGGATGATGTGGAATTGGCTTGTGAGTGGACTTTCAACGGGAGCCAAACTAGCGTTGTATGATGGCGCGCCATTTCATCTCGACGGTCGAATTCTTTTTAAGTATGCCGAGGAGGAGAAGATCTCAATCTTTGGAACGAGTGCGAAATTTTTAAGCGCGCTTGAAAAATCCGAAGTACGTCCGCGGGAAGAGTTTCAGCTCAATTCCCTCCGCACCGTGCTCTCGACAGGTTCTCCTCTTTCACCCGAAAGCTTTGATTTTGTTTACCGTGACATCAAAAGTGATGTCTGCCTCTCATCAATCGCTGGTGGTACCGACATCGTGGGATGCTTCGGTCTCGGGAACCCACTTCTTCCTGTCTATCGTGGAGAACTCCAGTGTCGAAGTCTCGGATATGATGTCCAGACCTTCGATGACACTGGGGAAGCAGTTACTGAAACTCAAGGTGAGCTGGTCTGTGCGAAACCATTCCCGTCTATGCCGGTCGGATTTTGGAATGATTCAGATGGTGCGCGGTATCAAGGGGCGTACTTTGAGAGATTCCCAAACATTTGGCATCACGGCGACTTTGTTACGCTCACTGAGCGGGGCGGACTCATTTTTCATGGGAGATCTGATTCGACTTTGAACCCTGGTGGAATTCGAATAGGGACATCTGAGATTTACCGTCAAGTGGAACAGATACATTCCGTTGAGGAATCGGTTGTCGTCGGACAAGAGTGGGAGGATGATGTTCGGGTAGTTCTCTTCGTCAAGCTTCGCCAAGGTCACCTTACAGACGAACTCAAGAGCGAAATTTGTACTCGCATTCGGAACAATACAAGCCCATTTCACGTTCCAAAAGTTATACTCCAAGTTGAAGACATTCCGAGAACGAGGAGTGGAAAGATCTCTGAAATAGCAGTCCGCGAAGCGATCCACGGAAGACCACTAAAAAACACCGAAGCACTCGTGAATCCAGAATCGCTCGAGGAGTATCGAAAGTTGAGCTCGTTAACGCTTGCCCGCCGATAAAATTATCCCCGTGGCATAGACTGTGAGGTCCTGCTGCCGCAAGCGAGATTGTTCCCGCTCACGTCTTTGTTCGAGCTGGAGTGCGATCAATAGTTCAAATATTCGCTTGGTCTCGGAACTTCTATGCATTTCCTGAGGGTTCTACCCTGGTATCGGTTGGCTCCTCGTTCTGATCAGGAAAATCAAGAGTATAGTGCAGACCACGACTCTCCCTCCTCGAAAGAGCTGAGCGGATGACGATCTGAGCAACAAGCGCCAAGTTTCTCAATTCAAGAAGATCAGACGTCACCTTTACATTCCAATAATAATCAAGAATCTCTCTCTGGATCAGTTCAATCCTTCTCAACGCTCTTTCAAGACGCTTGGTGGTTCTCACGATGCCGACGTAATTCCACATGAGTCTTCGAATCTCTTCCCAGTTTTGCGTAATCACGACCTGCTCATCGCTATCTCCGACTTCGCCCGCATTCCATCCCGGTATCGTCAGCGTCGTACCTTCCGCTTTCGAGTATGTCCGAGCTTTTGCCGCCGCACGCGTGGCAAATACAACCCCTTCGAGAAGTGAATTTGAGGCGAGTCTATTTGCTCCGTGCAAACCGGTGTGGGCGCTCTCTCCCGCAACATACAAACCTCGGATCAGCGTTTCACCGTGAACATTCGTTTCAACTCCACCGCAGCAATAGTGAGCGGCTGGAACAACGGGGATTCCTTCCTTCGTAAGATCGTAGCCAAAACTCAAGCACTTCTCATAAATCGAGGGAAAATGAGAACGAATAAAATCAGCATCGCGGTGGGAGATATCGAGCAAAACATATTCATCTCCCCGACGCTTCATTTCGTGATCTATTGCTCGAGCAACAATATCTCTCGGTGCGAGTTCTGCTCGCTCGTGATACTCCGACATAAACGGGCTACCATCTTTTCTTAAGAGTCGAGCACCTTCTCCCCTAAGAGCCTCAGAGATGAGAAAATTCTTTGCTTGTGGATGAAAAAGACAGGTTGGATGAAACTGGAAAAACTCCATATTCATTACGGGCAGGCCAGCCCTAAAGCACATCGCGACTCCATCGCCCGTCGCAACATCAGGATTCGACGTATAGAGATAGACCTTTCCGGCTCCACCAGTTGCGACAAGGACTTTATCTGCCACAAATGTTTCGACTTCACCGTCGGGCCCGAGAACATAGGCGCCAAGAACAGTATTTGGAACCTTTCTGAGCCCGAGCTTTGCGGTAGTGATAAGATCGATCGCGTTTCGAAACGGCAAGAACTCGATACTTTTGTGGGCTTTCGCTGCCGTCAGGAGCGCTCGAAGGATCTCCCAACCCGTTGAATCAGCGGCGTGAAAGATTCGTCGTCGCGAGTGACCACCTTCTCTATGAAGGTGATACTCCTCTCCACTCTTGTCAAACTTTGCTCCCCGCTCAATCAGCCGAACAATCGCTTCGGTTCCCTCTCGTACCACGAGCTCGACAACATCCGGATGACACAGACCAGCACCCGCAACGAGCGTGTCTTGAATGTGTTCTTCAAACGAATCCTCTTGGGTCGAAACTGCCGCAATTCCACCTTGAGCCCACGCAGTTGAGGAATTCGTGAGTTCTTTCTTGAACAACACTGCAACAGATCCATGTTCGGCGACCTCAAGCGCAAAGGTGAGCCCTGCAATTCCTCCGCCAATAACGAGAAAGTCGTAATGCTTCAACCCCCCTCCTCTTCACGAGAACCAACAACCGAGTGATTCTGTGCGCTGTCTCGAAGAATGTGATCTATGAGAACGAGAGCAGACATCGCATCAACAATGGGGACTGCTCTCGGAAGCACACACGGATCGTGGCGCCCTGCTGCAGCGAGTTTGGCTGGTTCCCCTGTCACCGTGACCGTCTCCTGCTCTCTCCCAATTGTCGAAACGGGCTTAAACGCAACTCGAAAAGAGATATCCTCTCCCGACGAGATCCCGCCGATGACTCCCCCGGCGTTGTTCGAGCGAAGAGAAATTTTGCCGGAACTGCTTCGGTAGAACGCATCGTTGTTCTCGCTTCCCCGCAAACAAGCCCCCCGAAAGCCAGAACCGATCTCGAACCCTTTAACCGCATTGATACTGAGCATCGCCTTTCCGAGATCAGCATGCAGTTTATCAAATACAGGCTCGCCAAGACCGACCGGGACATTTCGAATTACACAACCGATGACTCCTCCGACTGAGTCTCCTTCGTTTCTCACCTGTTCGATAAGAGCGATCATCTCCTGAGCAGCTTTATCATCAGGGCACCGGACTATATTTTTCTCTACCATCTCTCGCGTCACACAAGCGCGATCAACCGAAGCGAGGATATCTCCGACCTGCTCCACATAAGAGGTGATCTCAATTTTATAGGCCTCTCTTAAGAGAAGCTGTGACACTGCCCCAGCGGCAACTCGAGCAAGGGTCTCTCTTGCTGAGGCACGCCCACTCCCTCGCCAATCACGAAGTCCATATTTTTTGTCGTACGTAAAATCAGCGTGTGACGGTCGATACACCCTCTTGAGCTCGTCATAATCCTGAGGGCGCATATCGGCGTTACGAGCCATCATCATTATCGGAGTTCCAGTAGTCCGCCCTTCAAA
>JAGRAO010000159.1 GCA_020434565.1 Bdellovibrionales bacterium | reverse complement strand
CCCAATCACATTGTTGACGGCTTTTTTGCCCGATAAGGAGAGATCTATGCAGGATTCAGGAATGCAACCTTCGAATGGCTCAAACGAAAGTGGAGCCCCGCTTACTCCGAATTCACGAACTGACCGTGCCGCCGAACTCACCGGAAATCTTCCGCCGGTCGGAGTGAGAACCGGTTCGAAAAGAGGAGCAGTCAAGGAGGGACCTGGTCCTAACGCCACAGCTCTGGAAAAACTCGCTTTCGAAATCGAAAAGGATCTCCCCGGCGGCGCTCGCGTGTACGCATTCGACGGGAGCCAAAGGCCCTTTGTGAATATCGGTCACATCGTTGAAACAATTCAAGATGGAGGAGAGATTCCAGATGAATTGAGAGCGAAACTGAAGCTCTTTACTCGAGAACATATGATTCCTCTCCTCATTCGAAAGGACGCCGAAGTACTCCATCCGGAGTCTGGAAAGAGGGTCAAAAGAGATCAGATCGTCATTGCACTTCGGGGGACAAATGCCTTCGGGACTCCGATTCAAAGTCCAGTTCAGTACTCACTGCCGTTGGCGGATACCATCTTTCCGGCAGTCGCATATTCTATGAAGCATCTCAAGCCATACCGGTTCGAATTCTTAGCTGTAAATGGGCCCACGTTTGAGCAGCTTCAAAAGTTGATTCAGGATAAGGAGCTTCGTCTTCAAACACTCCAACGACTGGATCCTGAAGCGAGCGCAAAGGAAGCCCTCGGTCAGTTTTTCCGAACAGGGGTGTCAACAAATGCAAGTGATATCCATATTCAACCGACAAAGTCCGGTAGCTACGAGATTCGTTTTCGAGTAAACGGGGTCATGAGGAGCGTATTTCCTCTTCCGCATGACACCTCGATTAAAGCGATCGCGCAGATTAAAAACCGCTCGAAAATGAAGCTCGAAGAGAAACGTCGACCGCAGGATGGCAGACTCGACTTCGATCCTGAGGAGATAAAATCGGAACCGGCCCTTTCAAAGATGAGCGCCCGGGTCTCTATCATTCCTACAACAGAGGGAGAGAAAGTCGTTATGCGTCTTCTCCAAGATGCATCTCAGAATGATTTCCAACTTGAAAAACTCGGTCTAAAACCGCAGGTCTACCAAGGAATTCAACGACTCATTAAGAATCCTCACGGAATCATTCTCGTCACCGGACCGACTGGATCGGGAAAAACCCGAACACTGTACTCAATCCTTGAACAACTCAATGATGGGGAGCGGAATATCTGTACCGCGGAAGACCCAGTAGAGGTCTCACTTAACGGGATTGCACAGGTTCAAGTGCACAAGGCGATTGATCTCGATTTTCCGGTTATCCTTCGATCATTTTTACGGCAGGACCCTGACATTATCCTCGTTGGAGAGATTCGAGACGAAGAGACTGCGGAAATCGCAGCGCAAGCAGCCCTCACCGGTCACCTGGTTTTTGCAACCGTCCACGCGAACGACTCATTCGGAACAGTGCAACGACTTCGGTCGCTTGGCGTTGACAATTCAAAAATTCAAAACACCCTTAAAGGAGTACTTTCCCAGAGACTTGTCCGATCGCTCTGTGATGACTGCAAGGAGGAATATGATGCGATGGATGAGCTCAATCGAGAGCTGGGACCAAATGCGGATGGCACTCCAGCGTTTGATAAACCGGTTCCACTTTTCAGAGCAAAGAAAACTGATGAAAGAGGCGCTGAATGTGAATGTTGCCAAGGAACCGGATACACCGGGAGATTTCCAGTCACGGAGCTTTGGGTTCCAACTCCTGCAGAGCGGGATCTCCTCATCAAACCCGACATAAAACTCGAAGAGCTGTACAGCATGGCAACAGGACGCGGGATGCTTTCGATGCTCAGCCATGCGATAGAGGACATTCGCGCCGGAAAGACGAGCTTTCAAGAATGTCTCGCAAGAGCCTTTTCTGCCGACGAGTTACGCAACCGAAGAGATGAGATTATTCCCCTCTTGCGAGTGAAGTAGGAGAGCCTGACTCATCTTCATGAGAGATGGATCTCTTTTCTTCAGAAGAAGAGACTTCTTCGCTCTTGAGCATGCATGCATTCCCGTTCTTGCTCCTTGTCCTACTTCTTCTCCTGTTCAAGCGCTATTGGACTAGGAGCAAGACGGCCTCTTGTGGCGCAAGGAGGTCTGCTGAGTTTAAGAGAAACATGGTCACGTCCATGCCCATACACCAAGGCAGGCAAAGTCTCACATATGGCGAAAAACTCCTCTCTGGTTGGATAAAATAAGAAGAATTCGCTCCTTTCCTCAGAAATCTCCCATGCTGAGACGAAACGAAGATCCAAGAGACTTCCCTCTTGGAGAACGTTCGAAAGTTCTCAGGGGGATAAATGTCACTGACACAGAGCGAATCACAACAGAGTACCGAAGCCATTGGAACGCTCAAGATGCCGAGAACCGCTATGCCAGAAAGACTCGTTCTCATCCGGCACGGTGAAAGCGAAGCGAACCTGTTGCACCGCGCCATCCGAAAGGGTGTGATCGACCAGTATCCAGAGGGATTTTCCGAAATTCCCGATCGTGAGATTCGGCTCTCCCCTCTGGGACGAAAGCAAGCGGAATCGACTGGGGAATGGCTCGCCTCTCAATACCCGAAAGGATTTGATGTTATTTTTGTTTCGGACCATGTTCGGGCTCGAGAAACGGCCGGTATCATTCTCAAGACAGCGGGCTGGGAGGACGTTCAAGTGAGAATCGATCCCCTTCTCGGTGAGCGCAACTGGGGAAGGTATACAGAAGTTCATCGCGACATTCAGCAAAGGATCCGAGAAGAGCTCAAACGAGATCCGCTTCATACGAGTATGCCAGATGGCGAATCTCTCCTGCATACGAGACAGAGGACGAGAACACTCCTCGAGCGGGTTGCCCGTGAATATGGGGAGAAGAGAGTGCTGATCTTCTCGCACGGAGAGTATATAGAAGCGATTTGGGCAGAGATTGAGCACATGCGAAGCGAACGACAACGTGAGTTCTTTCAGTCTTCGGCGGGCGACATCAAGAACTGCCAGGTGGTCGAATTTTCTTGCTCGAGACCCGGCTCGCCCGAATCCGATGGAAAGCTCCGATGGGTTCGAAGTTCGTGTCCTCAACAAAAGATAGAACGCGAGTGGAAGGCGCTCCAAAGGGAGACCTATACACCAGAAGAGTTGCTGGCAGGTGTCGATCACTATCCCCACTTGAAGCTACCATCTCTCGATACTGCGTAACCCCGATGGTAAACCACGCACTCAACGATCCTGTCCGAAGGGGCGGCCTCCTGAGAAATCATCACGGAATCTAGAATTCTCAGACGCAATTCTGGCTCGATACCCGTCTCACCAATCGACTCATTTTCCTCACACGTTTGACCTTTCTTGAGGGCAAGAATCTTGGCAGGATTCTTAAGAACGATATTTTCAAATAAGAGATCACAAAAGAGATGATGCAAAGCGATTCTTCTCCTAAATGGACCTGGTCTAACGAGACGAAGATTCGAATATTTGCCCTCCCGCTCTGTATTCTCCTTACATTTCTTTTTCACCAACTTTCTTACCTTGCTTCAGTCTATCGCCTATTAGTGGGATCGCTCGTGCACGAGCTAGGGCATGCCTTCGCATATTGGCTCTCAAGTCGAGCAGCAATTCCAACGCACATCTTTTTTACAATCGTGTTTAGTCCGTCTTTTAGCCTGATAACTTTTCTTTTTGTAACTTTGGTAACGGGCTATCTTTGTTGGAAAGTGTATTCAACCGGTCACAGAGGACTCTTGTACGTCCTCGGGACCTTCTACTCTCTCTTTCTCACCTGTACTGCGTTGTTCTCAGACAACACCGCTTCTCTTGTGGGAGTCGCCGGAGGGTTTGCTGGCGAACTCCTCCTCTCTTCATTCTTTATCTGTTCGTTTTTTTATCTCCATCACCCCCGTCCGTGGTGGACCTGGGCGTTGCTATTTATTGGGACAAACGCACTCGTCGATTCGACGGACTTGTGGTATCGGGTTTGGAGGGGTTCAAAAGAGCTTCCTTTTGGGAGCTTTCTGTTTGGGGATTCCCATGGAGATCTGAATACCCTTATGGAATCATTCTCTTTGTCGAGAGAAGTGATCGTACAACTGTATGGAGGGCTTGCACTTTTCTCCTTATCACTAGTCCTCGCTCACTATTTTACTCTCGGAGTCCTCGGTTTCGGAGATTCTTCGCAAGAGGATGAAGCAAAAGGCTTTTGATCTGTCTTGAAATTCCGCAGTATAGGGGACTGCCGCCGGTAGCTACTTGGTGAGAAGAAACTATGTCTAAAAGCCAGTTCATTAGCTCTGATACCTATCGAAACCTCACGGAGCAGATCTTTTCTGTTGGAGAGATTGCTCTGAATGGCTCAAACCCTTGGGACATTACTGTTCATGATGAACGAATGTTTCGGCGTTTTATCCTGGAGGGACGACTCGGAATCGGTGAAGCCTATATGGATGGATGGTGGGATTGTGCCGCTCTTGATGAGCTGATCTTTCGGATGGGGCATGCCGAGCGGGTAACGCTTCGAAAGGACTTTCTTAAAAGAATCGGTTTTCAGCTCTATACGAAATGCGTGAACCTCCAAACCCGCGCCCGTGCTCGACAGGTGGCGCGTGAGCACTACAATCTCGGGAACGACGTCTTTATGAAGTTTCTTGATCCGTACAATCAGTATACATGCGGTTTTTTTGAAGGGACCACCGATCTCAATGTAGCTCAAGAGCACAAATTAGACGTCATTTGTCAAAAGCTCGAACTCTCAGAAAAAGACCATGTCCTTGATATCGGCTGCGGATGGGGTGGATTCGCAAAGTTTGCTGCGGAACGGTACGGATGCAAAGTCACTGGTATCAGCATTTCAGAGTCGCAACTCGAGTATGCTCATTCGTTTTGCAAGGATCTCCCGGTCGATCTCCAGTTCCTAGACTATCGAGATCTCCGAGGAACTTTCGACAAGATTCTCGTTTGCGGAATGATTGAGCATGTCGGACCAAAAAACTATCGAGCCCTCTTTGAAGCAGTGAAGAGATGTTTAAAGACAGATGGCCTTTTCCTGCTTCACACGATCGGCTCAAATCCAGAGCAACAATCGCTCGATCCATGGATCCATAAATACATCTTCCCGAACGCTCTCCTTCCAAGTATGCGGCAGCTCACAAAGGCGAGCGACGGAATTCTTCGTCTGGAGGATCAACATAATTTTGGCCACTACTACGACGATACGCTGATGGCGTGGAACAAAAACTTTGAGTGCAATTGGCAGTCCCTCAGTTCGACCTACGATGAGCGCTTCCGACGGATGTTCCGATACTACTTTCTCACTTGTGCGGGATATTTCCGTTGCCGACGACTTCAGCTTTGGCAACTCGTGTTTAGTCCGTATCGGAGCCTCAGAAAGTATAAAGGAAAACGAGATTTTTACTGGAGCCGTGGGAGTGGGACTTCGCTTGGAACAGTCAGAACAACTATCAGAGGCCAGGTACCTCAGTCAGTCTGAAGAGCCTCGATAAAATAGGCCCTCTCCGCAAATTCGAACTCAACCTCTCTTGCAAGCTTCGGTCTTAAAAATCGGATGTCATCCGGCCCGACCGCATATCGATCGTGCATCTCAGGATCATTCGGTGGAACTGCGAACGCTTCTCGAAACTCATCAAGATGAAACTGGTCTATTCGGATGATTTCATCAACCTCCTCGGTCGCTCCATCGTAGCTGACAAGGTAGTGCCCAATGTTCCGATCAGCCATTTACTGCTGGTTCCTCTTTATTACGCATAAAATCTGCTATCTGAAAAAATCGCTCGCGGAGAAAGTCTTGAACTTCAGGGTCCACTTGACACTTCTCAAAGGCTTTCTCCATGCACAGGAGCCATTGATCCCGCTCGGCTACTCCTATCGGAAAGGGCATATGACGCATTCGCAATCGCGGATGCCCATACTTCTCTGTATAGAGAGGAGGCCCCCCAGACCAACCTGTCAGGAACTCATAGAGCTTCTCCCGAGACTCTGAGAGATCGTCTGGGTGAAGCTTTCGAATAGCGACCGCTTCGGGAAGTTCATTCATAAAGTCATAGAACGTATCAATCAACGCACGAATTCCCAGCTCTCTCCCCAATCGCTCAAAAAGATCAGAAACCATCTCACTCCTCAACAACAAGAGCTCGCCCCATCAGGAACCCACTCAGAGCCCTCATTCAGAAACGGCGAGAGTGACAACAACGTCATTTTGCTCCACGAGAGCTCCCTCTTCAAGAATGACCGAGCCGAGTTTCCCGTCTCTCGGACTTGTTACGGTGGTCTCCATCTTCATCGCTTCAATCAAGAAGAGTGGCTCACCAGCGCGCACAACATCACCCGATTTTTTAACAATCTTTGATACCTTTCCCTGAAGTGGTGCTCCTACATCGTTTTCGGTTTCTGCTTTTCGGTTTACTTTTTTGGTGATTCTCGCCTTTTGATCCTTTACGAGAACCGAACGCATCTGTCCATTGAGAAGAAAGTTGACAAGACGCTCTCCTTCTTCGTTCGGCTCGCCGACAAAGATCAACTCCACGATGAGCTTTTTCCCAGGCGCAATTTCAACTCGCACCTCCTCACCAACTTCCACCCCATAAAAGAATGCCGGACTTGGAATAGTTGAGACATCCCCATATTCCTCACAGAATCGATAGTACTCCGCAAACACCTTCGGGTAGAGCGTCGCGGAGAGAAAGTCGGCTCTCGACGATTTCAGCGGAAAATCACTTTGAAACTTCTCCAAACCACTTTCGAGATTGAGTGGCGTGAGATGTTTGTTCGGGCGGTCCGTGAAGGGCTTTTCATCTTTAAGCACCGCTCGTTGGAACTCAACCGGAAAGCCAAACGGAGGCTGTCCAAGCTCCCCTCTCAGGAAACCCTTCACCGATTCGGGAAACGAGAGTTGCGAGGCTTTCTCAACGACATCTTCTCTCGAGAGACCATTTGAAGTCATGAAGAGGGCGAGATCCCCAACGACTTTTGAAGAAGGAGTTACCTTAATGAGCCCCCCTAAGATCTCATTGGCAGAGACATAATTTTTCTTAATCTCCTCAAATTTTTCATCTAAACCGAGGGCTCGAGCTTGAGGTCGAAGATTTGAATACTGTCCTCCCGGAATCTCGTGGTGATAGACCTCAGCAGTACCGGCCTTCAAACCAGATTCGAATGGAGCATACGCCTCACGAACGGCCTCCCAATAGACAGAGAACTGATCGAGAGATTCACGATCGAGCCCAGTCTCTCGATCGGTCCCCTCAAGCATCGCCGCGAGAGAATTCATGTTGGGCTGAGAGGTCAGACCAGAGAGAGATGCGATTGCAACGTCCACGACATCAACTCCGGCTTCTATCGCTCGGAGATAGGTCGCCGCCTGAATCGACGATGTATCGTGAGTATGAAGATGAATCGGAAGAGCAACTGTTTCTTTCAACTTCCCAATGAGCACCTCGGCGGCGTCTGGCCTCAAAAGACCGGCCATATCTTTGATCGCGATAAGATGCGCTCCCGCATCTTCAAGCTTTTTCGCTAAATCAAGATAGTAGGAGAGTGTGTAACGAGTTTCACGGGGATCGGTCACATGCCCAGTATAACAGATACATGCTTCAGCCAGAGACTCTGTTCTCTCTCGCACGGCACGAATACTCGTCTCCATTGCTGGCACCCAATTGAGAGAATCAAAGATACGGAAGATGTCTATCCCATTCGTCGAGGCTTCCTCGACAAAGGCTTCGACAACATTATCAGGATACGCCGTGTACCCTACCGCGTTTGAGCCTCGCAAAAGCATCTGAAGGAGTATATTCGGCACCGCCTTTCGAATAGCTCTCAGTCGCTCCCACGGACATTCGTGAAGGAAACGCAATGCGACATCAAAGGTTGCTCCTCCCCATACCTCGAGCGAGAAAAGTTGTGGCTGAAGTCGAGCGAGCGGCTCGGCCACACGAAGGATATCAATCGTGCGAACTCGTGTCGCAAGAAGCGACTGATGCGCATCACGAAACGTTGTGTCAGTAAGAAGAACTCGCTTTTCAGCTCGAACCCACTCAAGAAATTTTTCTCGACCGAGTTCCTGCAGCTTTTGTTTACTGCCAGATGGAATCGGGAGAGATTTTACGACCGGTGGGACCTTTGGAACGCGAAGTTGAGATTTATCGATCTCACCTTTCACATCGGGATTCTTATTCACAACCACATCTGCAAGATAACGAAGAACCTTGTTTGCCCTATCTCGTTGGGGCTCATATTCGAAGAGTTTGGGATTCTCCGTGAGGAAAGAAACAGTTGCTTTCCCTGCTCGAAAGGCTGGATGTGAAATAACATTAATGAGAAAGAGAATATTCGTTTTTACTCCCCTCACTCGGAACTCACGAAGCGCTCGCTCGAGCCGCTCTGCTGCACGGGGAAGGTTTTGGGCAGAAGACGTTACTTTCACGAGGAGAGAATCGAAAAAAGGTGATATCTGCATCCCGGAATATGCACTCCCCGCATCGAGGCGAATACCGAATCCACCGGGCGAGCGGTAAGCGATAATCCTGCCATAGTCCGGAAGAAAGTTGTTTTCCGGATCTTCCGTAGTAATCCGGCACTGAAT
>JAGRAO010000015.1 GCA_020434565.1 Bdellovibrionales bacterium | reverse complement strand
CCTGAAGAAAATCGAATCAATGTGCTCATGAACCCTCCTGTGTCACGAGAAGACTGCTCGAAGCCAGTCGATTTCGCAATTACGGACGCAAGCCTCCCTCTCGTTGCGACTCCGAAATACACTGAGAGAAGTAGGATCGTTTTCGGAGCGAAGGATCGTTATTTTCATGCGCAATTCAAGGATGTTACAATATCTCATGCTGATTCGGCAACTTATGTAGATCCAAGAGCTTCAGCTTTCCGCTTTTCCAGTCGTACCTGCCTATGGGACAAACACAAACAGAGCGCGGAGGAGAGTGAAGGTAGGCGGTATTCGCATCGCATCATCTTTCCCTTTTGCGTTTTTCTATGTGGTAGACGCTCACTATGTCAGCTCGAGAGATAGTAATTTTCCAGCCCTTTGAACAACGCCCTTCTGCTTTGAGAGAAACGCTCCAATCCGGGGGATTTTCTTCGCGTGTCGTGAATTCGACGGACGAACTCGAGCAGGCGATTGAATCAAACCCTGACGATTTCGCTTTCATTGACGTTGGAGATAGAGAGTTAGAGGCTCTAGAGCTCGTCAAAACAGCTATCGGAAGTAGGACCTTGCGGCAAACCGCACTTATTGTTCTCGGTAAAGAGGCAGATGCTTTTGAAACAGCTCTCGACAAGTATTTTTCTCTTTCAATCACCCTGAACGCACCGTGCAGCGCCTCTGAGATTTTAAAAGCCGTTCAATATCTCGAACGCCGCGCTGGGCCGATCGCGAGTGCGAGTTATGTGATCTCGACGCCAGAACCTGCAACCACGCACACAAGCTATGAACCACGGGATGGGCTTGAAGAATCGATCCCCGAAATTCTTTTTGATCGAATGCAGCAGCTCCCCGATGCTCCCGAAACGACGGTACCGTCAAAACTCAAGCGAGCCATTACGTACGAAGCGCTTGAAAGTCTCGGGATGCTTTCGCCGAGTGATAAGATTCGCACAGCGACCAAAGCAGTCTATTCGGAACTGCCAGCCTGGTCTCGCGACCATATTTGTAGAATGACTTTTCTCGCGCACCGATTCCTTCAAGTACTCCGTGTCCCGACAGCGCAGGCTGCAGATACTCGAGATGCCGGATTGCTCCTCCCATGCGCCTTTGTTACTCAGAGCAATAATATTTTGCGAAAGAATTATCTGATCGGAAATCAAGGGGTTCGTCACGAGATTGCGAGCAAACTCAAAGACAGCGCAATGAAAGTCATGAGCGAGTACGGCAGCTCGGCACCGGGAAAGATTATCGCATCGATGGCCCGATTGCTCGCTCAAGAAGAAGCTCCTGATGACAACAACCCAGATCACATCGCCGCGGGATGTCTCCTTGCCGGAGACCTCGTAAATCGATTGTGTTTTCAAGCTGGACACTGGAATCCGCGTGGAGCACATTCGTTGATGAAATCACTCAAAGACCGCAAAGTGAATCTTATTCCAACTCCGGTCTTGGCGTGTACCGTTCAGTTCCTCTCAGAAGCACTCATACAGCTTCCAAAGACGTTCCTTCTTCCAAAGACAGTTCGAAATAGCCCAGAGCTGTTGGAGCTGGCGCGAAAATTTGAAGAGTATGAACCGACCGAAGATGAGATGCGGGTGCCCCTCGACTCTCTCGAGCCTGGAATGAAACTCTCCAAGCCCATTTTTGCCTACGACGGACGGGAGATTCTCGCCCAGGAAGTTATTCTCGATCAGGATCTCATTTGGCGACTGTGGCAACTTTCATCAATCAGACCAGTCAACACCCCTCTCGTGGCGCTTGATAAATAGCTCTTTGCTAGGAGACAACCCAAGTATCCCCAGAGTCGAGGATGGCTTGGATACTGCTTTTTGCTGAATTTTTCTTCACGGTCTCAACCTGCTCCCACGCTAAAGCGTCATACGTCGCTCGCGTCTCCTGATAGAGCACGCCCATGGGTACAGGAAACTCCGGAAATGGGAGCGAAGCAATGAGTTGAGCAAGGCGCTTATTCGAGCGGTTTGCCACAGTCGCCTGTGCGAGATCGGCACCCTCGACAACTCGCGGGAGAAAATCAGACCCAAAAGATACCCCTTGAGAATGATCTTTCCCAAAGAGAAGAGGCTTGCCGTCTTCAACCACTACCTGCTTTGTTTCTCGCACCTGGCGTTCGCCAAAATCGTCAAACGCACCATCATTAAAGACGTTACAGTTCTGAAAGATCTCCACAAAGGAGGTTCCTTGATGCTCCACCGCTTCTTGCATGACTGCAGCCAGCCCCTTTGCATCGACTGCGAGCGCTCGAGCAACAAAAGTTGCACCCGAGGCAAGAGCGAGCGATGCTGGATCAACCGGGTGATCGAGTGAACCGAACGGGGTCGACTTTGTTACCTTCCCTTGCTCAGAAGTTGGGGAATACTGCCCCTTGGTAAGACCGTAAATCCTGTTATTGAAGAGCAAGACATTCAGGTTCACATTCCGTCGCATGAGGTGCATGAAGTGGTTTCCTCCGATGCTCAGCGCGTCGCCGTCTCCGGTAACGACCCACACCGTAAGATCAGGATTTGCAAGCTTGAGCCCGGTTGCTATCGCTGGCGCACGCCCATGGATCGTGTGAAAGCCAAAGGTATTCATGTAGTACGGAAAGCGGCTGGAACAGCCGATCCCCGAGACAAACACATGCTTCTCGCGCGCTACTCCAAGCGACGGAAGGAGCCGTTGCAGCGCGGCGAGGATCGCATAATCACCACACCCCGGACACCACCGAACATCTTGAGGAGTTTCGAAATCTTTTTTGGTCAGAGTTTGTGTTTGTTCAGCCATACGTTAATGAATCCCTTGAATCTCCTCGCGAAAGCGGCGTTTGAGTTCGCTGATACCGAACGGTTGGCCCTTCACTTTGGAAAAACTTGCCATATCTCGAAGGTATCGAGCACGGAGAAGAAGAGCGAGCTGACCCATATTTAATTCAGGAACGAGCACCTTCGTGAAACGAGAAAAAATCCCTTCAAGATCGTTTGGAAATGGGTTCAAGTAACGGAGATGAACATGACCCACTGATAAGCCCTCACTCAAACTCTCCTTGACTGCCCCAGCGACAGCTCCGTATGTACTCCCCCACGACAAAACGAGAAGATCTCCCTTTTGAGCTCCTTCAACTTTGGTTTCCGGAAAACTCATCGCAATTCGACGAATACGTTCAGCGCGAAGATCGGTCATCCGTTGGTGGTTATCCGGATCGTACGAGATGTTTCCGACGATATCTTGCTTCTCAATTCCTCCAATTCTGTGCTCAAGCCCAGGCGTCCCAGGGATTGCCCAAGAACGTCGAAGCGTCTTCTCATCACGAAGATATGGGAAAAAACTTTCTCCCTCCGGTTTTTCGCGTATGAATGGAGGTCGAATCGCCGAAAGAGTTTCCACGTCCGGAATAAGGAACGGTTCTGAGCCATTTCCTATGTGACCGTCACTCAAGAGAAAAACCGGTGTCATGTACTCGAGCGCGATTCTACACGCTTCAAAAGCAGTCCAGAACGCATCTGCCGGTGAAGAAATGGCGAGCGCCACGACCGGACTCTCCCCATTTCGACCGTAGAGAACCTCAATAAGATCGGCTTGTTCAGTTTTTGTCGGCATTCCCGTGGAAGGTCCAGCTCGCTGCACATCGATAATCACAAGCGGGAGCTCAGCCATAACCGCAAGCCCAATTGTTTCTTGCTTTAAGAGAATCCCGGGCCCGCTCGACGCCGTCACTCCAAGTTGTCCACCGTATGAGGCCCCGAGCGCTGCGCCGCACGCTGCGATTTCATCTTCGGCTTGAAAAGTCATAGCTCCGAGCGCCTTGTACCGTGCCACTTCGTGAAGAATATCACTCGCAGGGGTGATCGGATATCCAGCGTACATCAGGTGAAGTCCACTCTTTTCGGCCGCAGCTAGCAGCCCGAACGCGATACCTTGATTTCCCGTAAGGTTACGATATCGGCCGGGCGCAAGGGACGCTTTGCGCACTTCATAAACGCTCGGAAAGTATTCCGAAGCCTCAGCGAAAGCGACACCAGCTAGGAGAGCCTCCTCGTTTGCTTTTGCGACTTCAGCTTTCCCCTTAAATTTCCGCCCAATCCACTCTTTAGTGGCAGCTATCGGGCGGCTGTAGAGATGACACACAACCCCGAGCGCAAAAAAGTTTTTACACTTCTCAAGCGACGATTTTGGAAGCGAGCTCTCTTTGAGTGCTTCCATGGTGAGAGTCGTGATCGCAACTGGGACAACGGTGTACTTTGTCTTGAGCGCCTCGTCATCGAGCGGATTCGTTTCATAGCCAATCCGCTCAAGATTTCGCTCAGTAAAAGAATCGGTGTTGCAGATCAACATTCCGTTCTGTTTCAAATCCCCTAAGTTTGCTTTCAACGCCGCTGGATTCATCGCGACGAGCACATCAAGCTCATCTCCTGCCGTAAAAATTTCTTCACTTCCAAAGTGAATCTGAAAGGCACTTACCCCCGCAAGCGTTCCGGCCGGTGCGCGAATCTCAGCTGGAAAATCTGGTCTTGTGGCAAGGTCATTCCCGACTCGAGCTGACTCTGTCGTAAATCGAGTCCCCGTAAGTTGCATCCCATCGCCGGAATCACCAGCAAATCGAATAGCGACAGATGAAAGCTCCCGTGATTCCTGCGAATGGAGAGGCGAAGAAAGCTGTTGTTGTTCAGTCATGGTCACTCATTTAAGAAGATCCGGAGGGCCGAAGATTCGGTCACGGACAGAACCCTATTGCGAACTCAATGCCAGTACTGGGTCTTCTCCACAGCCATCATCACTGCGGTAAAGATCTCGCTTTATGCAATCCCTCAGACCGAAACATGCTCGGCCGGTCATTATAGGACAAACCGCCGTGAGAAGGGAACGAATCGGCGCTGGAAATCGGACCAATTTTCTCGTTTCTCATCGATGGTACTGTTGCGAAACACGGCTCGTTCCCGCAGATTAGCGGAGGCAGGCGTCGTTTTTCCTCATACCTGACGATTCCCCGGAGGAAGAGTGAAAAAACAAAAACAGAAGGCTATCGTTCTCACCGGATCGCCACTCACGATAGAATCGTGCTCAAAAATCGCCTCCGGGAATCCTGTGCTGCTGGGGAAATCGACAAAGCGAAAGGTTGAGCGATCTCGCGCACTCGTGGAAAAGAAAGCTCAAGATTCTACCCCTACGTATGGCGTAAACACTGGCTTCGGCTTTCTCGCCAAAAAGCAGATCCCCCAGGAACAGCTTGTCCTCCTCCAGAGCAACCTCGTCAAGAGTCACGCGGCAGGATGGGGAACCCCTCTCGACGATCGTGAGGTGCGCCTTGGGATGGCGCTTCGGCTCAACACGCTCCTGCGGGGCCACTCAGGAGCACGTCTCGAACTTTGCCAACAGATCGAAAAATATCTCTCACACGGTATTTATCCGATCGTTCCAGAATACGGATCGGTTGGCGCGAGTGGCGACCTCATTCCGCTCTCGCATCTCTGCCTTCCGCTCATTGGTGAGGGCGAAGTCGTCTATCGAGGCCAACGAATGCGCACCGAGACGGCGCTTAAAAAAGCGCGGCTCTCTCCGATCAAGCTTCAGGCGAAGGAGGGGCTCAGTTTTGTTAACGGAACCGAGATGATGCTTGCTGTGGGCGCACTCGCCGTTTACGAGGCACACGATCTTGCGCGCTCAGCAGTTCGTATAGCAGCTCTCTCATTTGAAGCGCTTGGAGGAAATCCTACTGCTTTTCGGAAAGAGATTCACGAATTGCGGAACCAGAAAGGACAGCAGCTCGTTGCTGCCCTGCTCAGATCTGAGCTGCGACGATCTGAAGTGCACCGAGCTTCCGGCCGCTCCGAGAGAGTCCAAGATCCATATTCACTCCGCTGCATTCCGCAAATTCTTGGGCCCACTTTTGACAGCCTCGAATATGTTTCAACGATTGTGGAAAGAGAGCTCGGGGCAGTAACGGACAACCCAATTGTGCTCCCCGAGAGAGAAGAGATCGTAAGCGGAGGAAACTTTCATGGACAAGCGCTCGCACTCGTATTTGATTTTGCAGCAATCGCCGTTGCAGAACTTGCAAATGTGGCAGAGCGCAGAATGGACATGATGTTCTCACCTGTATCGAGTGGGCTAAACGCTTTTCTTGCTCACAATCCCGGATTGGAATCTGGATACATGACGCTCCAGTATCTGGCAGGCGCTCTCGTAAACGAAAACAAAGTACTCTCGCATCCAGCGAGTACGGATTCGATCCCGGGCAATGTCGGGATTGAAGATCACGTTTCGATGGGAATGACAGCCGCAAAGAAGTTAAAGCGGATAGTGAAAAACACGCGGTGTGTTCTGGCGTGTGAGTGGCTTGCTGCGGCCCAGGCTACAGACCTTCGTCGGCGTTCACGTCTTGGAAACGGAACAGCATTAACACACCGCATTCTCCGTCGAAATGTTCCAACTCTGCGCTTTGATCGTATTCTGCAGCCTGAAATAGCAAGAGTTGCGCGACTATTAGAACAGGGGGAGCTTCATCCAGCGCGTTCATGAACACTCTGCTGCCATGTTCTGCGCGATAAAAATACGCCGCCTCCGACTAGAATTCTACCGCTGAAGAATACGTCGAAAGCTCGATCGGTCAAGTTGAAGTTCTTTTGCAGCTTGCGCCTGATTCCCGCTATTTCTTTCGAGCGCATCCTGCACAAGCTTGCTTTTAAACTGTTCCACCTGCTCACGGAAAGAGAGCTCTTCGTTCCGCGCTGGAGCTGTCTGCATTCCAATTCGAAGGTCTTGAACACCTATCTCGGCTGCCCGTCGATGTTGCGCTCGAAAACACGCTCCTTCAACAACCGCTTGGAGTTCCCTGACATTTCCCGGCCAGGAATATCGAGAGAGTGTAGAAAGTGCCCCGTTCTCAATTCCATAAACATTGACCCCGTCCTTCGCTGAAGATTGCTCAACAAAATGAAGAGCAAGATCTTTCACATCAGAACTATGTTCTCGAAGAGGGAGAAGATCGATCCGCTCATGAGCGATCCGATGAAAAAAATCTGCTCGAATCTTTTTCTCGTTAAGGGCCTGCTCAATATCAGCGTTTGTAGCAGCGATAAGCCGAAAATGAGCTTTTCGCTCAACGCTGTCACCGAGTCGGCGATAGGCATGATCTTGTAAGAGGCCAAGAAGCGCTACCTGAACCGAAGACGGGAGCTCGTCCATTTCGTCGAGAAAGAGCGTCCCTCCAACGGCAGACTCAACAATCCCTGTGCGATCAGCCTCAGCGCCGGTGAACGCACCTTTCACGTGGCCAAACAATTCACTTCCTATGAGATCAGCTCCCCCCAGCCCTGGTTGATAGCGAACGAACTTGCCAGTCGCAGAACTGAGTCGGTGCAGCGCAGCCGCACAAACGCCTTTCCCGGTTCCCGTTTCACCAGTGATCAGCACCGATTGGCCGGTAGCCGCGAGATATCGAATCTGTTCTCGCAACCGAGAAGCATACTCGCTTGTTCCCACGAGAAATGATTCGAGATCATCCTCTTCTTGTCCCGTTTTCAAAGATTCATAACGTCGAAAGAGATCAGCTTGCGCCAGTCCGTCACGAATCAACGCTGAAAGATGTGGGATATTTGCTGGTTTTTCGAGAAAATTTGAAGCTCCCATATCAAGAGAGCGTACCCCGTATTCAACGCTCCCGTGGCCAGTGAGGACAATCGCGCGACACTCCGGCACTTCACCGCGAATAAAGGCGAGAAGCTCGAATCCCCCCTCTACTCCTTTTGCAACATCAAACGAAAGATCGACCACCGCTACTGCAGGACGATTGTCACGAATAAGCTCTTTGGCCTTGCTCAGTGAACTACTCGCTTCGATTGTTGCGTTAAGAGACTGAACAGAGAGGGCTCGCGCAAGACTCACGAGGGCATCGCTATCGTCGTCTACCAGCAAGACTGAAGGTCGGTTCGTCATTCTTCTCTCCACATCTCCTGAAAGGACAACTCGATCTTGACGTTTCGCTCCTGTTCTTTAAGTAATTCTACGTGAAAACTCCCGCGCAATGCCTCCGCAATCATATCGAGAAGGGGAGGCTCTATCATAGGTTGATTGAGATACGAAAACTGAAACTGTGTGAGAGAGGTTGTGGCAAATGTTTCAAACGTCTTCTCTGGAAACTCGCACTGAAACACAAACGTCAGAGGCCCATCTGGCGTATCGAGAATCCGTCCCTCTATCCGACACGAATGCGGCTCAAGGAGGAAAGAGAGATATCGGCAAAGGAAATTAGAGAAGTAACGGCCAAGCTCCTCAGGCACCCCCCAATCTCGAACAAGAGAAGGTTCTCCCTTTATAGGAAAGAGCGGCTCTATTTTGTTTAATACCAATGTCGCTATCGAAACGAGCTTCGCTTCGGTATCCGGTTGAGATGAGGGGAGCTCAAGATGATGAAAGAGTTCGGCCAGCTCGTTTGTTCGATTTACGCCACGAGCACACTCTTCAGCCCCAACTCGAGATTGGAGGTAGTGAAACTCGTTTGCGATCACTGAGAGAGGGGTACGAACCGTGTGTGAAAGACCTCGAAGAAATAAGGAGAGAAGTTCAAGTTGCCGAAGGGGAATCGATATCATACGGTCCGCTTTTCAGAGAGAACACCGGAAGGACAAGAAAACCACGACAAGAAAAGTCCTAAAAGTCCTCGCTCGGTGCGCTCATTCGAACTTTATTGTAGCCATCGTACGCCGCAACTTTATAGCATTCGGCAAGCGTCGGATAATTAAAAACCGTATCACGAAAATATCGCAGATCGCCCTTTAAACACATGGCAGCCTGTCCGATGTGAATGAGTTCTGTCGCCTGCTCTCCAATAATGTGCACTCCAAGAATTTGCAACGTCTCTCGATGAAAGAGCAATTTCAACATCCCGTTCTCGTCGCCAATGATATGACCACGCGCGATCTCACGGTAACGTGCGATACCCGTTTCATACGGCACCCCATCGTGGGTGAGCTCTTCCTCGTTTTTCCCAACGTATGAGATTTCCGGAATCGAGTATATTCCATAGGGAATTTCTGAATCGATGCGACGATCCTTAATTGAAAAAGCGTGACACGAAACAAGACGACCTTGCTCCGCAGAAGTAGAGGCGAGAGCAGGGAATCCGATCACATCACCAGCCGCATAGATGTGCGGCAATGAAGTTTGAAAATGTTCATTTACGACCAGACGTCCTCGAGTATCGAGTTCCATACCGAGGTTCTCGATTCCCATGTCGTCTGTCGCACTCACTCTCCCGGCAGAAAAGAGGAGGCAGTCAGACATAATGACTTTACCGCTCTTGAGGCGAGTCATGACCTGGTTCGTACCGTCGCGAAGCTCACACGATTCGACTTCTTCACCGAGACGCAGAGTCACTCCAAGCGATCGCATTTGATATTGAAGGCACTCGATAATCTCTTCATCAACAAACCCGAGGAGGCGCTTTCGAGCATCAATAATCGTAACGTGAACCCCCAACGCGGCAAACATGGAAGCGTATTCGGTCCCAATCACTCCGCCACCCACGACTGTGAGATCTCGCGGCATCATCTCCATATGGAGGATATCATCGCTGTCAAAGATGTGTTTACCGTCAAAATTCACATTGTCGAGACGTCGAGGTTTTGCACCCACCGCAATTAAAATTTTTGCGGCGGTTTTCTTGATGAACCCCTCAGAGCTCTCAATCTCAATAGTGTGCTCATCAACGAATCGAGCATGTCCAGGCAACACCTCGATGTTGTTCCTCCTCAGTTGATGATGAATAACGTCGATCTCAATCTGCATGATGCGGTTACATCGAAACGTGAGATCAGACATCTCAATCTCACTCTTCACTCGATACCCCGCGCCGTAGACGCTTCGCTGGCGATAGCCAGAGAGGAAGAGCACCGCTTCCTTAAAGGATTTACTCGGGATAGTCCCGGTGTGCACGCACACCCCACCGACCACTTCTCGCTTGTCGACA
This sequence comes from Bdellovibrionales bacterium, assembly GCA_020434565.1. GTDB lineage: Bacteria > Bdellovibrionota_C > UBA2361 > UBA2361 > RFPC01 > JAGRAO01. The sequence continues at coordinate 19,707 of JAGRAO010000015.1, read as the reverse complement.
ATAGCAACCCGCTTCCGAATCTTGGCGGCTTGAACCGCGGCCCGCTGACCCGCCGGCCCACACCCTATTACGAGAAGATCAAAATCATATTTTTCAGAACGTTGTTTTGACATAGTGCTCTACTAACTCTCCGATCCTTTGAGTATCGGTCCACCAAACAGAATCGACAAACAGCCCTCCTCGCTCCGCCGTGCTTCAAGAAAACACCGATCCGCTCTGAGGAGCCAATTCACCCACCATTCTCGAGGGTTCTCTTCCCAGGAAGGCGACTTCAGAAAACAAAGCCCGCCAACACAGTAGCAAAAAAAACTCCCGCGCGAATCTTCCTATCCGAAAATCCTGGCCGCAACCCTCCTGATGAGGAGCCCGTCGAGCTTCTCAACTAAGCTGCTATCCGCTACCCTGCCAAAAAACTGAAGGATTCAAGGGCACCCTCGAGCGCTTCCTCCTCGATCAGTATCCTCACGTCGTTAAAAGCGAAATTCGAGGAAATTCTTTCGACGGTTTGACGCACTCAAAAGCAAAGGGATCACGAGTAGTCCATATGACAACAAAAGCGAATGTTGAAAACCTTGCGACTCTTTCTCGCCTCCTCCTCAGCTCAGAAGAAAAGGCTGCTCTCACTCAGGAGGTCGATGCAATTCTTACCTATGTTGAAAAACTCAATGAACTCGACACCTCAAATGTTGATCCCGCCAGACAAGTGCATGGAGTCAAAAATGTTTATCGCAAAGATAGACTAAAAGCCTCCCAGCTCCGTGATAGGCTTCTTGAGTTGGCTCCTGACCGGGAAGGTGATTTCATTCGAGTTCCCCTTGTCATCAATCAAGATGGGGAATAATTCGGGCGGCGAGATCCTCCCATGCGTGAAGAGATGAGAATGTTCGACTGTCGACATCAAAAAAGAGAGAAAACTTGTGGCTGAGCTGTGGCAGAGCGATCTCTGGGAACTTTCAGAAGGACTCGAAAAGCGAGAGTTTTCGTCGAAAGAGCTGACACAAATGTTCCTCGAGCGGATAGCGCATCAGGAACATCTCGGATGCTATCTCTCGGTTTTTGAGGAGAAGGCAATTGAACAGGCAGAGAAAGCCGATGCTCGACGAGCTGCTGGCGATGAGGTCACAAAGCTCACCGGCGTTCCACTCGCGATCAAAGATATAATCACTCTCAATTATGGAACGACTACGTGCGGAAGCAGATTTCTCGAGGACTATCGGTCGCCCTTCACGGCGACTGCGGCTCAACGGCTCCTCAAAGCTGGTACGGTAATCCTTGGCAAAACCAATCTCGATGAATTCGGTATGGGGTCATCGAACGAAAACTCGGCCTTCGGCCCGGTGAAAAACCCTTGGGACACGTCTCGAGTTGCTGGGGGATCAAGCGGAGGCTCCGCCGCCGCTGTCGCTGCGCGCCTCTGCCCCGCGGCGCTCGGTACCGACACCGGAGGCTCAATCCGGCAACCATCTGCTTTCTGCAACGTTACCGGACTCAAACCCTCTTATGGACGAGTGAGCCGTTATGGCCTCGTGGCGTTTGCCTCCTCGCTTGATCAAATCGGTCCCATGGGAAAGAACGCCCGAGATTGTGCCCTCATTTCTGAGTGCATCTTCGGACGAGATATTCGCGACTCAACTTCTGCTCCGAACGAAGTGCCTCTTTTTTCCTCTCTTCTCGAACGAGATATAAAAGGACTGCGAATCGGCGTACCTAAGGAATACTTTCGAGAGGAGCTCTCCTCAGAGATTGCCTCAGCCATCCACAAAGGGTTGGGGGAGCTTGAGAAACTCGGGGCAGAGATTAAAGAGGTCTCGCTTCCGCACACTGATTTTGCCACCGCTGCCTACTACGTGATCGTACCTGCTGAAGCGTCCTCAAACCTCTCTCGCTTTGACGGCATTCGGTACGGCAAACGGGCCGACGCTCAAGATCTCATCTCTCTCTATGCAAAAAGCCGTAGCGAAGGGTTCGGTCCAGAGGTGAAACGCCGAATCCTTATCGGAACCTTTGTGCTCTCTGCGGGCTATTACGATGCATATTACGTGAAAGCTCAGCGTGCTCGCGCTCTCATTGCTCGCGACTTCGAAGAAGCCTTTTCAGAGAAAGTTGACGTCATTGCAGCCCCAACAACTCCCACAACTCCTTTTCTCCTCGGTGAGAAAACTCATGATCCGATTTCAATGTACCTCAATGACATCTTTACCGTGCCCGTAAATCTTGCTGGCCTGCCCTCATTGAGTCTTCCTTGCGGCCAGAACAGCAGCGGACTTCCAATTGGATTTCAGCTAATCGGGCGAGCATTCGACGAACTCACGCTTTTTCAGGTCGCGGATGCCTTTCAGAAGACGACGGACTGGCACTTACGAACTCCTGAGACAAAAACTCATTCAAAGGACTGACGTATGGATTACGAATCGGTAATCGGCCTCGAAGTTCACGTGCAGCTCTCTACGGAATCAAAGATCTTTTCTGGAGCTTCCTCTCACGTTACCGACAAGCCAAACGAACACGTCGACCCGGTTACATTCGGGCTTCCGGGAACCCTTCCAGTGCTCAATGAAAAAGTTGTCGAGTTCGCATTGAGATTGGGGCTTGCTCTGAATTGTGACATTCGAAGGTTCAATCGATTTGCGCGAAAGCACTATTTCTATCCGGATCTGCCGAAAGGATATCAGATTTCCCAATACGAAGAGCCAATTTGCGGACACGGTCGACTCCAGTTTCGCGATGGCGAAGTAACACGAACGGTAGGAATCACTCGAATTCACATGGAAGAGGACGCCGGAAAGAGCGTCCATAGTGCCGAGCGACAATGCAGCCTGCTCGATCTCAATCGAGCAGGGGTTCCTCTCCTTGAAGTGGTATCCGAACCTGACATCCGATCAGCTCGGGAGGCCGCAGCATATCTCCGCGCTCTACGGCAGCTCGTACGCTATCTCGAATTGAGCGATGGTAACATGGAAGAGGGGAGTCTTCGTTGTGACGCTAACGTGTCTCTTCGACCAAAGGGTGAAATGAAATTCGGCACGAGGACAGAGATTAAGAATCTCAATTCATTTCGGTTTGTTGAGCGGGCAATCGAGTATGAGGTTGCTCGACAAGTTGCCATTCTCAAATCAGGAGAGCCAATCGTTCAGGAAACTCGACTTTTTGACAGCGAGAGCGGGACTACTCGGAGTATGCGCTCCAAGGAAGAGTCCGCAGACTACCGCTATTTCCCCGATCCTGACCTCCCCCCGCTTCAAATTGAAGAGAGTTGGATCAATGCGGTTCGAGCGAAACTCCCAACACTTCCTCAGGAGATATTCCAGAGCCTCATCGATGACTACGGACTAAGTGAATACGATGCCGCCGTCATTTCGGCTGAACATGAATACGTCCGGTTTTTTCTCGAAGCTCAAGAAGTTTGCAAGAATCCCAAAGCTACTTGCAACTGGATTACCTCTGAAATATTTGGGGCCTTAAAGCAGCACGGCGAGCAGTTTTCCGAACTCCGTTTTTCTCCCCTCCAGCTTGGTCAACTCATCGCCCTCATTGATCAGGACGTCATTAGCGGTAAGATTGCAAAAACCGTCTTTGAAGAATTGTATGCCAGCGGGGGGAGCCCAAATGAAATTATTGAACGGAGAGGGCTCAAACAGATAACTGACGATTCGGCAATTCGAGAAATGGTGAAAGAGGCGCTCCGATCCAATCCTGAACAGGTAGCGCAATTTAGAGAAGGCAATGCGAAACTCCTCGGATTTTTCGTCGGACAGGTCATGAAGCTCAGCAAGGGAAGCGCGAATCCCAAGCTCGTGAACGATATCTTGCTCGAGGAACTCAAGTCATGAGTGCCCAGTTTCTTTCCGTCGACGTGCCTGACCAAATAACCGCGGCGGTATTTCTCGAGGCCCCTGCCCAGAGCATAGTGCTTCTCCAGGCATATATCGAATCTCATGAGTCCCTCGGCGCAGTTCGAACGCTCAATCGTACGCAAAACCTTTTATGCATTCTTTCAACGAGGGACATGCTTGGCTCCCTCCTTGATTTTCTGTTTTCTGTGCGAGATACCTGCCCTTGGAGAGAAGCGAGGACCGTGGACAAAGCCCTCCTGGAATTCTATCGTATGGTGCCGTCGGGCAACGTAGACGGTCAGAGTGATTGATGAGCGGTATTCTACTCTACCCGCCACCTTTCACCTGACTCGCTTTTGCAAGAAGAACGAGAGGCACACTACCCAACAGGAGCTCTGCCCTTCCCTATAATTCAAAAAGGCTAACGTTATGCTGCGTTTTTTTCATCGATATTCAACTTCTGTTTTTGGATTCATCATGCTCGCGATCATCTCAATCTCGATGCTCTTTTTCGGAACCGATTTCGGTGGCTCAAGAGATGAGCGCTACGCTCTCAAAATAGGCGATACAGAAGTTTCCTTTGCGCAGTTCTATTCGAGGAGAGAGCAGGCTCAAGATCAAATGCGACAGGCCCTCGGACAGAATTATGCTCGATTTGCCCCTACTCTTCTTGCGAATCTCAACGAACAACTGATTGATGCTACGATTAACGAAACTCTCGTTGATAACTTTGCCCGCACCCTCGACATGTACGCCGGGAAAGAGCAGGTAGAGATAGCAAAGGTACGGGCGCTCCCTCCGGGACTTGGAGAGGAAGATGTTCGAAGGCTTCTCTCTCGGATGCGTCTCACTCCCGAACTCTTTGAAAGCCAAATTGCAGGCGACGCGCTTGAGCAACAGATTCGAAGTCTTATTGTCGACGCTTCTCAAGCTTCTGAAATTGAGATTCGCGGTCAAATCAAAAGCCAAGAAACCGAATTCTCAGCCCAAGTTGCTCGGATCGATCCAGCGAGCTATGTCGATGCCGTTTTGGCTCCTTCAGAAGAAGAGATCATCGCGTACTACGAAGAGAACGCCGTCCATTTTGAGCTGCCTGACCAGGTCAAGTATCGCTTCGCTGTCATCGACCCCAAGGAGCATCCCGAAGTTGTTGAGATATTCGATGAAGACCTCGAGCTCTACTACACTGACAACCTTCAAAAATACCGTACGCCTGAAGAAGTGCTCGTACGGATGATTCGGCTCAAGTTTGATGACAAAGACGAAGTTGCAAAGGCTGGAGTGCGTTCTCTCGCAGAAGATCTCCACAAACGAATTGAAGATGGCACCGATATTTCGACCCTCACGGACCAGTATTCGGACGATCCAGACCTTACGAAAAGTGGTGGTCAGTTGGGATGGGTAAAACGTGGCTCTCGCTCAAACGAATTTGACGAAGCTGCTTTTGCTCAAAAAGAGGGAGGCCTCGCGGACATCGTTGTAGCACCTCCATATTTTGAGATCTTTGTTGTCGACGACTACCGTGAAGCAGGTACCCAGCCCTTTGAAGAAGTGAAAGAACAGATAGAGAAAGAAGTGCGGCAACGTGAAGCACCGGCATTTGTAGCAGCCGTTGCTCAAGACGCTTTCGATCAGTGGACGAGTGGCAAAACGACACTCGAGGAGATCGCTTCCAAAGACAAGCTCGAGATACGAGACTCAGAGAAACTCCTCGGTCGAAGCGAGGACCCAACTGGGGTCCGAGGCATTACTCGAGAGGTCCTCGAAGCTCCTGGCGAAGAGAAACAGTTGATTGATCTCGGCGAGCGCTTTGCTCTTGTTCAAATTGAGCAGTACAAAGAGAGCACGATCCCTCCGCTTGAAGAGGTCCAGGAAAAGATTGTTGCCGCCCTCAAAGAAAAGGCGGCGCGCGAAAAAGCACGAGTTATGGCCGATGAGCTCTTCGCAAAGGTGTCTCAAGAGTATTCCCCAGAATCGTTTACTGCTGCCGTTACGGAAGCAAAAGGCACCGTGGAAGATCTCGCTGACTTTCGCCCAGCCGCACCGCCTCATCCAATATTCCGCGAGCAGTCTGTTCGAAATGGCCTCTCGTCGATTCAATCCCCTTCGATCCTCGGGAAGGGTCCTGTCGAACAAGACAATGGATTCTTTGTGGTAGCAGTGTCGAAGATTACTCCACCGACGGATGATAAAGTAATGGAGCTTGCCAAGGAGCGTCGCAAGCAGGTCAGCGGACAATTGGCTGAACTAACACTGACGAGCCTCACTGAATCGCTCAAGAGTGCAACATCAGTTGATGTGGACGCTTCTCTCTATAACTCTTAAGGAAGATTTTTCTTAAGACTATCGCAGTCGCGCACCATTCGGAGCGGGAAGGTTCGGTTCAACAAGGACTATTCCTCCATCTGCGTCTGGCACCCCGGTAACAAGAAATTCAGAGCGAAAGGGGCCAATTTGCTTTGGCGGAAAATTTAACACCCCAAGGATCTGTTTTCCGATAAGTTCATCTTTCGTGTAGTGGGTACAGATCTGCGCGCTGCTTTTTTTGATCCCAAGCTCCCCAAAATCGACCCATACCTTAAACGCGGGATTACGTGCCTCTGGAAAGTCCTCTGCTCGAACGATAGTTCCAACTCGTAGCTCAACTCGTTCAAACTCTTCCCAACTGAGATCCACCATGGTGCGCACTCCTATCGGAGATATCGTACCCTCCATCCTCTCAAAGAAATAGAGCGCAATGCCCGGAGGATGAGGATGAGGAATAGGAATAGGAATAGGAATAGAGAAACTATGAGTAATTGATAGTTTGAGTCGAACTCACGAAGGACGCGCCGCCACGGCGAGAGATCACTTCCCGAAAAATGGTCGAAAGAAGGAGAAACAAAAGAGCAAAGGGAAGGAGGAATCGACCAAACTCCTTTTTCACTTGTGCACTTCCACCCGCAAAGAGATCTTCGCTTGGAGGATTAATCTTGCCTCCAGCTTGGCTCGTCCAGGAAATAATCTCCGGGAGATTAAAACCCTTGCCTTTCTGTTCACCGAAGAGCTCACCACCCATCCACTTTGCGACGGGAGTGAGGTTGAGCGAGCCGACCTTTCCATTCACAACATATTTTCCAGGAATTGGATCGGCTATTTCGGCTTCGAATCTCCCTTCCGCTCTTTTGGAAAATGGAATACTCACAACAATACCGTCGGGACGGGTCACAGAAGCTTCAACAACATCACCTAAATTCTCATAGAGATGGTGCAATTCCACTCGGAGACTGCCGTTGACCATCGCCATATTCAGATCAAATCGGGACGGATCATTCTTATCATCCGCTCCTTGCTCAAACAGCGAATCAATTGTTTCCTTCCAAAAGAATCGAAATTTCTCCCACCGGATCCAGTAATTCGACCAACGGCCACTTACATCAGTTGTAAACGCAACACTCTTTCCGCTTCCAAATTTCCAAGAAGCTAAAAGGGGATCTGCTGTCCCGGCTGCGTACGCGATAAGTTCGACAGAAGCTTTGGGACGTGCTTTCGTTTCAACGTAACCCCGAATAGGAGGAAAACTTTCGAGAGAGGACAGAGTCTTACTCCGTTCCTTACGACGGACGAGATACTCGCGGCTCTCTTTCATGGTTTGCTCGCCGGTCGTTACCCGAATATCTGAGAGAAAAATTCGGGGCAGCGAACGTGCATCAAAAGTTTGGTAAAACGCTCCACCGCCGTACTCAGCCATCTGACGAAGCATCTGAACATCCGCTTCTCTCCCCATCATCACCGTCGAAACAGTAATGCCATACGTTCTCATATTTTGAACCAGGGTGAGGTAGTGTGGGCCCTGATCTGGGATCTTGCCGTCGGTGAGGACAATCATATGTTTCCGTCCGGCCTGGGCTTTTAAGAGTCCACGCATGGCTTCGTCCAGAGCTGGAAAGAGATTCGTTTTCCCTATTGGATAGAGAGTACCAATTCGAGAAAGGGCCTGCGAACGTGAAGGCCCAAGTTGTCGGAGGGGAAATGCTACAAAGGGAGTACTATCAAATCCAATAACCCCAATATAATCTTCATCCTTAAGATTTCGAACTACTTCTCGCGCTGCTTCTTTTGCGTATTCGATCTTATCACCGAAAGACATACTCCTCGATTTATCAAGCACGAGCTGTACAGCGACATTCAATCGTCGTTGCTCTTGGCGCGGAGGGAGAGATTCTACAGGAAGCACAGCATCGATCGGTGTCTTATCATATCCGCTCAATCCGTAACCCCTCTCTCCGCCGATCATCACCAAGGCTCCACCACCTCGAACAAAGGGAGCAACACCAGAGGAAAATGATTCTGAGAGTACTGGCGCAGCGACGTTATTGAGAATCACAGTCGTGAACTGGTCAAACGCAACGCCTTCCAGTGACCCAGCCCGTGAAAGGATCTTTGCCTCTATTTCAAATCCACTCTCTTCGAGAGCTTGACGGATAAATCGCTCATCCTGCTGACTTCCACTCAAGAGTAGGATTTTGTTTCTCCGAGCAGTTGAGAGAAAAGCCTTTTGGCTACTCTCTCCGAAGTCTCCATCCGAAGCCTTGAGAGTAGCCTCCAACTTCTGAATTCCCCCCTTTTCCTCTGAGTCACTCTTTACTGTGATAACTCGCTCTTCGCCCGGCTTAACCTCAATCTTTTCAGAATAGAGGACCTTGTCTCCCTGCTTGACTTCGAGTACTCCGCTCTGAGGTTGTTCAGAGCTATTTTCAACGGTCACCCGAATATCAATAGGAGTTTGGCCCGGTGCTATAAGAGGGGCAAAGAGCTGCTTTATAAAAAACGAACTATTCCCCTGGCTCCTCTGTGGAATGATCGCGTGAAGAGGAACTCCCCGTTGCTGATATTCACTGACTATCCGCGAAGCCTCTCCTTTCGTCTGAAAGCCATCCGACACGAGCACGACAGAAGAAGGTCCATAAGAAAGAGCGGCCTCAAGAGCTTGTTCAGTGTTCGTTTCACCGAGGTTGAGTTTTTGCCATGACTCCTGTAGCGACGAAAACGAAGTATAGTCTGAGAGACTCGTTGGATAGGGTGCAACTTTTCCAGCAAAGGGAAGAAAACCAACCGTCTGCGAACTGCTCCCTATTTTCTGTCGCAAAAGCTCAATCGCACTTTCAATTTGAGCAGGTTCTTCACTCTCTGAAATGTCGATTGCTACAAGGGTAACCGAGTCCGGAGTTTCATGTTCTAGATACGGCTGAGAAGCTGCAAGCAACACCAAGGCTGTCCCGACGAACCACAAAAAGAGACTGAACGAGCGGGCGAAGGATACCCCCCTCACTCTCTGACCAACGAGAACAACGATTGCTCCAACAAAAACTAACCCAGCGCCAGCCGAGAGCCAAAGATGTTCAAAGTGCGGAAACGAGTTCATGAAAGAGCGGCCCTCCCTCGAAAGAGACTCACAAACCTTTCAAGCACGAGAAGGACAATCACCCCCCACACGAGCCATCTCCAAAGTTCAAACTGCAACTCGCTCTCTTCGATATGCTTCAGACTCTCGGTTGGGAGTGGGAGCTCGAGGTAAGAAGGAGAATTGAGCCGAGATTCCTGCGCTGAGAAGAAATTTACCGCATAGCGTCCCTCTCGAGAACTTTCGCGCGAATAGACATACCCGGGTCGGGGAACGAGGAGTTGGCCACTTTTGAGTTTTGAAAGCGGAACAACCGCTTGACCATCATACAGAGCGATATCTTCGAGGCCGTCTGCAACCCGAAACGGAATTCCAACTGCTGGACCAGAAAATTGCAAATCTCCAGCGGAGAGCCACTGAAGGGCATTCAGAAAAAGTACTGTGCCAATCGGATTTTTTGCGGGAGAGAGTGGAAATATTTCAAAGCCAACAAATACGTGCCGATTACCCCGATATTCGCCGGCGGCGAGAATACTACCGTCAGCAGTTCGAAGAAGGGAACGAGTCCACGGCGGAGTTTCAAGCGTACTCGCTCCTTTCAGAGTAAATGCCGAAAAATTAAGGTAACGAAAAAGCGGAGGCTCGCTCTCACACGATGAGAAAACAATTACGGGACTCAACGGTTGTACTCGAATCACGGAGCTCTCGACACTCGGAAGAATGTGAATCGACGGGCTCTCCGGAAGGGTTAAGACCGGAAGCCGATCAAAAACTATCCAATCCGGCTTCTCCTTGAACTTGTCCACAGTATCAGGGGCGAGAACGTTAACCCCCTTTCCAAAAATCTCGCTCACTCCGAGAGCCTTTGCGGAGCGACTGGAAACGATCACGCCAGACACCGGGGAGTTCTGTTCGGTCACCCAAAAGGAATCATCGAATGGGAATTTATCTCTCTCACCCTCAATAGAGACTGAGATGCGATAGGCATAGCTTGGATCGATATTTTGGATTTCGATATCGCGAGAATCCGAGCCAGACTCAAATTCTTCATCAAAAGTCCGCACTCTTACCTCTTGAATCTTTGCACTCACGGAAACGAGGCGAAAAATGTTGAGTTGAACGGTTGCAGCTTGTTTGAGGTACGTCTGAACTTTTACAAGCATGAGAGATTCGGAATCATTTGCTCGAATAATTTGAGCTCGAGCGACCGCAACATTCTCCAACGACTCACTCGGAGAGACGACGGAAATCAACTGGTAGTCTTCACTTGGGGGTCCTTCGACCTTTTCCGCCGGGAGTCGATCACTTACAATTCGAAGACCATGATTCGGGTACTTCACTCTTAGTTTGGTGACAGCATCACTCAGGTTGTCATCTGCATACTCAGGGCGAATTCGGGCAAGCGCTGCATCGAGTTCTGAGGCTGAACTCACGTGGGATGCTACAACTTCGAGGCGAGGCGAACTCTTAAAGAGAGAAAAGGTGGCCCGCGATGACAGACTTGCAAAGCGTGAACGCACCTCATCTTTTGCAGTTTCAAGTCTCGATTTTTCGCTGCTCTTCAAACGAGCGGCCATACTCAGTGAGTTATCAAGGAGATAGGTAATCTCTTCGGAGGTATCTCGAAAAAATGGGCCAGCAAACGCCAGAAGCAAGAGACTCAGGAGAAGAAGCTCAAAGAAAAAACGAAGGGGCGGTTTAAATTGTTGTCGAAATGCTGGCTTCTCAGAGAGGCGATCAAAAAGAAAGAGTGTTCCAATAGTTGTTGGCGTTCCCTTTCCGTGACGTCGAAATGCCCAGACGAGTACAGCAACAATCGGTACGATGGCGAGGAGTGAGAGTGGAAGGAAGAATCCAAATGAACCCATACGTTCCCCCGAGCTACGTCAAGAGCCCAGATTGGGCGAGGTGAATCTGGACGAATTCATGAAGCTCTTGTTGGGCTTCTGAACGGAGGAAACGAACTCCGGAAGAACGGAAAAAATCCTCAAGTTTAAGATTGTGCTGATGTAACCGATAGAGATATTCCTTTCGAACACTTTCACTCATCACCAGCGGCAGTTCACGACCAGTCTCGCTATCGACGAGGAGAAGATCTCGACTCGCAAAATCCGGATCTATTTCGGAGTGGCTCAATACCTGGAGTGCACAAACATCGAGATTCTTGGCACGAAGCTCTCGAAAAAGGCTTTCTACCTGTTCAAATGGATAAAGAAAGTCCGAGAGGACAAAGGCCAAGCCCGGAAAGCGAACCATGCTCATCGCACGACTCACACCTGAAATGAATGCCTGCGGTTGAATTGGAGGGAGTTGCTCCAAATCGTCAGCGAGTCGATACAATGCAGATGGGCTCGTGACACGCGACCCGTAGTAGCCACCGGGACAAACGAGACGCACGGTATCTCGTTGCATGAACCCGACATAGGCGAGCGAAAGTGCAAGTTCTTTTGCTCGGAGCCACTTAATACCGCTTTCGGGAACACGCATCGACGCAGTTCCGTCGAGGAGCAGGACAACACCGATGTCCTGCTCTTCCTGAAATCGTTTTACGTAGAGCCGCTCACTTCTTCCGTAGAGTCCCCAGTCGATATGCCGCGGATTATCCCCCAGCTCATATTTTCGATAGTCTGAAAACTCTATCCCGTGCCCCTTCTTGAGTGAAAGATGTCCTCCCTGACGGCTACCGAGAAAAGCACGGCGCGCTCTGAGACGAAGCAGCTCAAGCTGCCTAAGATAGGACGGAGTAAACGACTCTGGAAGTGACGCACTCACCATAGGTGTTTTCCGAAGTCCTCCTCGCCAATCGCTACTGTCTTGCGACTTCAGCGATCAAATCGTCACTCGTAATCTGATCTGCTTCGGCCTGAAAGTTGAGTATCATTCGGTGACGAAGTGCGGGGACGAGTGAGGTGCGCAGATCGTCGAAAGAGAGATTGATTCTCCCATCGAGGAGCGCTTTTACTTTCGCAAGAAGAAGTACCGCTTGAGCTCCTCGGGGCCCCGGTCCGAACCGACCATACTTTCGAACAGTCGAGGTGGCTCGATCCCCTTGCGGGGTCAACGCCTCCATCACCTGAACGAGCATATCCATCATCGGTTCCGGCACGACCACCTGACGAACAAGCCGTCTCATCGCAGCCACCTCTTCGCTCACCCTCTGTGGATGAAAAACAGGCCGGATTTCAGCGACTCGAACGCCAGTCGTTCGGGTCAAAATCTCTTTCAGCTGCGCTCCGCTTGGAGGAGGAACTTGGAGCTTCACGAGAAATCGGTCAAGCTGTGCCTCTGGGAGAGGATACGTTCCCTCAAGCTCGATCGGGTTCTGGGTTGCCAACACAAAGAAGGGCTCCTGGAGCTGATACGTTTCATCCAGTACCGTGATCTGACGTTCTTCCATCGCCTCCAAAAGCGCAGCTTGGGTCTTTGGAGTTGCCCGGTTTATCTCATCCGCCAAAACAATATTGGCAAAGATCGGACCGGGCTTAAACACAAATCGCCTATGACCAGATTCGTCCTCGGTCAAAACCTGGGTACCAGTCACATCCGAGGGCATGAGATCGGGAGTGAATTGGATCCGCTTAAATGCCAACCCAAAACTTTGAGTAATAGTTTTAACGAGAAGGGTCTTCCCCAAACCTGGCACACCTTCCATAAGAACGTGTCCGCCAGCAAAGATCGCAGATACGGCTCCTCGCACGACATCCTGCATGCCCACGATAACCTGGGAGATTTGCGATTCGATTCCGAGAAAATTGCTGTTGAATTTCTCTATAGCCTGCTTTAGGGCAGCCTGTTCAGTCATATCTCCGATCCCCTTTCATCAACACAATCTAACCTAGTTGCCCCTACCTGTGACAATCGCCCACTTGATACGACAGCTCAGCATATCCTAGTGGCGACCAATATACTGCCTAACGCTTGAACAGTCCCCTATATTCGAGAGGAATCTCCTGTTCAAACCCACCGTTCTGCGCTTCTGGTCGAGCAAGCTCGACATCATCAAATTGCGTTTTCACCTTTCCAGGCTCATTTGCCAACACCTGTTGACGCTCCCGGCCCACGTACCGAGTGTCGAATGCTTCATCCTTCTTCCCAACGATCGTGTCCTCGAACGCTGACTCCTCATCAAGCCCATCGGTCCCTTTGTCGCCGAGTCTCTTTCTCTCACTCTCTCCTTTTTGGGGGAGGCTGCTCTGGGAGGCATCCTTCGAGGTGTCGTTGTTTTCCGGCTGCGACGCGTCATCTGGGGGAGGCTCTCCACCTCCGCGCTTGTCTCCACCCTTTTGCTCGTCTGGCTTGGACTCTCCAGAATCTTGAGGCTCTAGAGCCTGCGCCTGCTTCTTTTCTCCGTTTTTCCCCTGTGAATCTTGCGCCTGAGATTGTTGCTTCTCCTGTTCAAGTTTTTGCTCGATCTCCTGGAGCGCTTCGGCTGCTTTTTGGAGCCCAGCTTCTTGCTTGCCCTTGTCGCTCTTTCCCTGCTGCTGACCTTCAGACTCTCCCTGTTTCTGGTTTTCTCCACTCTTTCCCTCGCCAGACTGTGACTGCTTGCCATCGCTTTGCTCACCGCTCTGATTCTGGGAGTCCTCGCCCTTTCCGCCCTGTCCCTCTCCTTCTCCCTCCTGCTTCTGCTCACTCTGGGAGTTACTGTTCTTTTCTTGTTGTTCGCCCTGTTTACCGCCCTGTTGGCCGTTGTTCTGATCTTGATCCTCTTTCTTTCCTTCTCCTGGCCCCTTCTCTCCTTTTGAGTTCCCCTCTCCATCCTCTTTTGAATCTTTCGAGTCCTGCTTGTCTTTTCCTTGGCCGCTCTGCTCTTTTTTTTCTTCACTTTGTGATTGCTCAGATTCTGACCGGTCGGATTGATTCTGCTGTTTGTCCTTTTCTTTGTCCTTATCTTGCTCGTCTTTCTGATCTTGCTTCGGTTCAGGAGTTGGCGAACTCCCGGGAGGGGTGGGCTCAGCTCTTTCGTTTTGATTGTTATCTGATTCGGCGTCTTGCGCACTCTCGAGAGCCTCTGCGACGGATTCCTGCGCTTCTTGGAGAGCTTCTTGTACTTTCGCGCTAGAGGCCGGTTCACTCTGGAGCGAACTCGAGAGATTCTCGAGTTTTTCTCTCACTTCGTTCGGAAGCGACTGCTCCTCGAGAATCTCAGAAAGGATCTGGATCTTACTTTTTGCAACAAAGCTCACTGAGGAGCCGAACCCAAACAGAAAGAGCAGGACGAGAGAAAGTAAAAATGAAAGAGTCACGACTCCTGCAAAGTACTTCTCGCTGCGAGAAAGACGTATTTGTCCGAAGCGATCGGGCGAGGCGTTGCTCAGTATTCGCACAAGCTGCTCATCGAGGAGTTTCGCCTCAGCTCTCTCACCATTTCCGGTCTCAAGGAGGTCCGCGTAGGCTTGAGCTCGCTCTTTCGTTTCAAACTGTGCATCAATCTCTTGAGCGGCTGAGACAAGCGTTACGTTCTTTGGATTTCGTTTCCGGAGCGACTCCAAACTGAGACATGTCGAAAGAGCAATCAACACAGAAAGAGCAAGCGCCAGCGAGAATAGCGCGAAGAAACATACGAGAGATGCGACGGCAAAAACTCGAAAAAGGACAAAAAGAAGAGACCGCTTTACTTCGCGGGAAGAGACGAGACGATGAACCTGCTGTAAAAAACTCTTCCCTGTCATAAGAAGATCATGCCAGTTGGCCACTCATGAGGAGGACAGCATAGACGTCCAACCCTTAATCCGAGCGAAGACGGAAAGCGTCCAGCTTTTGCCTATCTCGAATAGAGAACATACCTCTGAGCACTCTCCTCAGAGGGCTTCCCTGAGATGTTATGCCGCACTCGAATTTCTCTGTGCAATTGAAGAGACAAAAACTATCTCTCAACCCGCGCTATTCTTAAACAATGCGGGCTAAGGTCCTTCGTTTTGCATCTTGGAATTGCCAACAACCGCGTTGTGCTCCTTTAGCGTTTCAGAGAAAACCAAATCTCCGAACTGGTCTCTCGCAAAGAAGAGGTAGCTCGTATCATCCGGAAACAACGCAGCTCGAATTGATTCTTCAGTCGGATTCGTAATCGGACCCGGTGGCAGTCCGTAATTCATATAAGTATTGTATGGAGATGGAGAAGCTCTATCTTCTTCACTCAACGTTCCCGAGAAGTCTTGCAAGCCGTAAATAACGGTTTCATCAGACTGGAGCTTCATTCCGTGATTCAAGCGGTTGTGTAACACAGAAGAGACAAGCTTCTTTTCTGATGGAACCTTCGTCGTCTTTTCAATAATCGACGCAAGTGTCAACACTTCATGTCGAGACATTCGAAGTTCGTCTGCTTTCGCCGAGTACTCTTCGGTCCAGTTTTTCTCAGCTCTCTCAAGCATAGCCCAAACAATATCCCGAGCAGAGATAGGACGGGTAAGCGCATATTCCCCTGGAGCGAGATATCCTTCAAAACTCGAGCTTGAAATTCCAGCGGCCGCTAACAGTTTCGGATCGGTTAATGCATGGTCAAATTCTTTCCGGGTGTTTAACCCAACTTTTTCGACTACTTCTCCAATCGTCCACACAGACTGGCCAGGCTCGATCATGATAAATCTTTTGTGGACTTTGCCAGACTCGAGAGCCTCAAGAATCTGCTCCGGTTTCATCGCGGCAGACAATTCATATTCTCCCGGACGTATCGGCTTCAGATCCCCCTTCCAACGTGCATAGAGACACAAGCTCCTCGTGTTCCGGATAATCTTCGCTTCAACCAATTTTTTGCATATACCTTCAAAATCGAGGTCGTCCGAAATCTGAACATAATGCGGCGTACCATTTGGATCGAAAGGAACGAAAAAAGTTCGATACAGAATTTGAAAAGTGACGAACGCAACTCCGACCGGAATCGCAAAGTACAGGAGATATCGTAATGCCTTCATAAATAACTAATCTCAGTCTAAATGAGATGGGGTCCTGGGCAACAGCTCAAGCGAACACCGAGGGGCAAAAAACTCTCCCCAAACCTCGCAAACGGCTAAAATTACCCCACAAATTGCGAGCCACAAGAGGAAAAGCGAGAACGTCCTCAGGTGGCAGGTTACGTAGCCCAGGAGCTATTCGCAATGTACTTTGCTTGAGGCCATCTCATAAACTTCTCCTGCTGCGAAGCAGGAGAATCGTCGGCCAGCGAGCGTCGTCGCGCTTGCCACACCCGCACTCTGTCCCGAGATCCTGCGAAATCGACGCTTAGGTTCTCAAGAATCTTTACGTATCGATTCGAAATATCGCTCGACGACAATCGTCGCGGCTTCGGCATCTGCATGCGGGCGGGCACGATTCGCCTCTCTTAGCCGACTCTCGGCTTCCAAAGAGGAAAAACTTTCATCTACAAAACAAAGTTCTACAGAAATTCTCTTTCGCAACTTCTCACCAAAGCGTAAGCAATCCTGCGCTTGAGAGGAGGCACTTTCCCCATCTGAGCCAAGCGGTACACCAACTACTACAAGGTCAACTTGGAGTGTAGTGACGAGTGAAACGATTTCTCGCAACGCCGCATTTTGGGCTCGAAAAAACACGCCATACGGCTGGATAGCAATGCCCTGGGTACCGGCATCAAATGCCACCCCAACTCTCTTCGACCCGACATCTATTCCGAGCACTCTCATGAAAAACTCTTCTCTAGAGATTCATCCGGAAATAACCCAGGCAATTTCGTAAAACTGCTTTTCGGCAAGATGGCTCCAATTTTGCTAACTAACAGGCTGGCGGTGAAACACCCTTGTCTAAAATACCAGTTTACCAGTATTTCTCTTCTCATGCGCTTTTTACAATTCGTTTCTGATCACAAGGTTGTGTCCTTCATTCTCGGGACGGTTTTACTCCAGGCCTTCTTGCTCGGCCTCGCACTTTTTTCACGGCGTGCTGCACCCCAGTACTCATATGCGGTTCCATCTCTACTCTCTCCGGCTTATAGCAGTGACGCTGCCTTCGAGGAATCAGCCCCCGAAACATCAGGGAATAGTGACATCTCACCACTTTCTCTCGCCGAAGAGCTTTTGCAGCCAAGCGCTCATGCTGAAGTGTTGTCAGCGAACGAACAGGCTGCGTGGAGCAACGTTCACTTCCCAGTTTCTGAAGCTGTGAGTTCACAAGCAGACCTGAACTGGACAGCCCCTCAAGAAAAGGCAAACCCTCTCGTTTACGTGAAAGACTATGTAATCCGTTCGGGTGATACGTTAGCGAACATTTGGAGATCATTTGGACTCAGTCCGACTTCAACGTATGGAGTGGTTGCCGCGCTTAAAAAAATCGGCTTGAGCCCTCGAAACCTCCAAGTTGGGAGCCAAGTTCGCTTGAGTGAGCCAGTTGACGGAAGGGTTGAACATGTGGAGTTCGCTCTCAGTGGCGATCGAATCGTTCGTATCTCAAGCGTTAACGAAGATGACTACACCGCTGAATTGATTCTTCCAACATACACCGAACGGAATCGAACAGTGAGCGGAACGATCGAGCACTCTCTTAGTCATGCTGCACAGGTCGAATCACTCCCATATGAAGTCGTTGACGAATTTGTCGATCTCTTTGGTTCTCGCGTTGTTTTTTCGCGAGATATTCAGATTGGAAACTCGTTCTCGGTTACCTATGCCGCAAACTACGGTGAAGACGGCCTCGAGCGTAGTCCCGGGCCTATTCAAAGTGCTTCGCTGTTTATAGGGGGAAAGCTGCTGGCTGCGTTCCGTTATGTCTGCTCAGACGGCAAAGCGAGGTACTTTGATGAGCGCGGAAATCCGATAGGAAACTACTTTTTGCGCTATCCGGTGAAGTTTAGTCGAATTTCTTCGACGTTTTCGAAAGCCCGCTTCCATCCTGTCTTAAAGAAGAGCAAACCTCACAACGGAACTGACTTTGCGGCCCCAGTCGGAACTCCAGTTCGTTCTGTCGCAGACGGTGTGGTGGTTAAAGCCGGATATTACGGACCAAATGGAAATATGATTAAGATTCGCCACACGGATCGATATTCTACGGCGTATCTCCATCTTTCATCTATTTCGAAAAACGTTCGAGCGGGAGCGCGGGTCGAAAGAGGGCAGGTCATTGGAAAGGTTGGCACGACAGGCCTCTCAACGGGGCCGCATCTCCACTATTCATTGTATGATCGTGGAGTCTATGTCGATCCGATGAAGACAGAGCTTCCGAGCATGCCCGACTCTGTCGAGCCAATACCAACGGAGGCTCTCCACAAGCTGCTTGAATCCGTTCGCGGTGAGCATGAACAGGTTCAGCTCGCGCTTGTAAGAACCGAGGAGCGACAGGCCGCTTAGCCCTCGTTCTTTCCGGTAGGAATCGTTTCCCCTTCTCTTGAAAGATGTACTATATCTCGTGACTGTGGCGTCAAATCGTCAAGATTATTCCGTAACCGTATCCAAACCTTTCGAGACTGAATGGCACCTCTCTCTTTGGCCCCATCAATTTCAATCGTTCTTATCGGCGAAGAGATTATCGACGGTCGCGTCCACGACCGAAATGGTCTCTTTCTTATGCGCTTCCTTACTCCGTTTGGCTTTAAGACTGTGTCAACTCTCACATGCGGAGATGACGAGAACGCGATCCAGGAAACCCTCTCCTTTGCCTTTCGCCGAGCCCAGATTGTAATCGTGAGTGGTGGACTCGGCCCGACGACTGATGACCTCACCCGAGATGCCATCGCAAAGTATTTCGGTCGAGCGATTGAGCTTCGAGAACAGGAGATAAACCGCCTAAAGGCGTATTTTCGTAAGCGTGGAAGACCTTTCGTTGAGACAAACCGGCTGCAGGCTCGTTTCCCTGTTGGGAGCGAAGCCATTCCAAATCCGATTGGAACAGCCAACGGAATCTTTGTCGAAGAAGATGAAAAACTTCTCTTTTCTCTCCCGGGTGTTCCCAGGGAATTGGAGTTAATGACGCAGGAGTTTATCTTGCCGCTCTTGAAGAAACGGTTTCCCCAAGCGCAGTCGCGCGCTTTTCGGACAATTCGAACATTTGGAATTCCTGAATCTCTGGCACAACAGCAGATCGCAAAAATTGAGCGCCCTGCTGGAATTGAAGTGAGTTATCGACCGCATTTTCCCGAACTGCACATTACCCTCTTTGCAGAGCACGGCGACCCCAACCTTGACCCGTACTACGGTGCACTCTCAACGGTACTGGACGATTCATTCATCGTGTCACGAGACCCCTCAATTGATCTCCCAACACGCGTTCACCAACTTCTTGTCGAGTCGCGAAAAACTCTCTCAGTCGCTGAGTCCTGTACCTCAGGCATGCTTGGGGCTGCGCTCACTCGCCTCCCCGGAGCCTCTCAATTCTTTCTCGGCGGAGTGCTTTCTTATTCAAATGAAATAAAGCAGTCTGCCCTTCACGTCGAACCGACTCTCCTCGACAAGTTCGGAGCGGTCAGTAGCGAAGTTGCTCACGCTATGGCACGAGGAATCATTCAGGAGACAAGAAGCGACATAGGAGTATCAATCACCGGTATCGCCG
>JAGRAO010000158.1 GCA_020434565.1 Bdellovibrionales bacterium | reverse complement strand
CAAAAAGCAGAGCGACTCAAGGTGGGTGAACTCCTCAGCCGAGAGCTTTGCTCTGAGTTCCGCGTAGGAAAAAACATAGAACTCACCCTCCCTTCCTACTTCGCCGGCATCTTCTGCAGCAAAAAACCCACCTTCAGGTGAACGCATATCTCGAAGGAGATAATCAGCAGTTTCACCGACGACCTCTTCGAAAAAAAGCTCACCAGTAGCTTGAGCGGCTTCGACATAGGCTTCAAGTAAGAGAGAGTTGTCGTACAGCATCTTTTCAAAATGCGGCACAAGCCAATGCTCATCGACTGAGTAGCGCGAGAAACCGCCTCCGATCTGATCGTAGATTCCGCCGCATGCCATTCGCTCTAAGGTAAAAAGAGCCATCTGTTTTGCTTCGGCTTGATCTGAATTGGCTCCTCTTCGCAGGAGAAAGCGGATTTGTTGCGTTGGCGGAAATTTCGGAGCACGTCCAAAACCACCATCCTCTGCGTCATAAGCTCGCTTTAAGATAGTATACGCTTCCTCTTCTCTCTCGTTGATCCTCCCCTCGCCCCCCTCACCAGGGTCAACCGTTGAAAGGGAAGCTAATGAAGCCCCGATTTTTTGAGAGATCTCATATATCTTCTGCCTGTTGCTGATCCAGGCCGTATGAATCTGCTGAAGGACATTCAAAAACTGGAGTTTTGGAAAGTACGTTCCACCCCAGAAAGGTTGTCGCTCTGCGGTGAGCATGACACTCATAGGCCACCCACCGTGCCCTGTCATCCCGAGGACGGCGTCCATGTAGTATTGATCTACGGCAGGCTGTTCTTCCCGATCAACTTTAATCGAAACGAAATGCTCGTTGAGAAAGGAGGCGACATCGAGATCTTCAAAACACTCCTTCTCCATCACGTGGCACCAGTAACAGGTCGAATAGCCGATGCTGAGAAAAACTGGTCTTTCTCGCACACGCGCTTGCTCGAACGCCTCATTTCCCCACGGATACCACCACACCGGATTTGACTGGTGTTGAAGGAGATAAGGACTTACTTCTTGAGAGAGGTGGTTTTTCATCCAACTTAAGATAACGGGGGCGGAACAGGCGTTTCGATGGTGAGACAATGCCGATGTTAACGGACCTTATGAGGGCCCTCTTTTCGCTTTTCGACAAACTTCTCCCGCCGTTCATATGCACTCTTTCTACTTTCGATATTTGCAAGAAGTTTTGCAGACGAATTTGCACGATTCTCAAGCGCAGAAGCTCGCGCTTCGCACGCTTCAACCGTGATATTCTTTCTCATGCAATACTGCTCAAGCGCATAGATACCAGGGATAACCTGGCCGTGTTCCTTGTTAAATCGAACAGAGGCGAGCCGAACATCTTCAATGATTCGCTCCTTCTGTGCATGATCGGAGCGAAGTTTGTACTGCGAATCGGACTTGGTTTCGACAGCAGGGAGAGAGCCATCTCCCGAAGCCGCCTTTTCTACCGCCTGGCACCCTTTATTCGTCCAGACTCCGTTGCACTCGTGGAGATTCTCAGCAAAAACAACACTCGGGAAAGCCAAAATGAGGACAAATAAAGCTGGTGATCTCATATTTTTAAGGCTCCTTCTTCCTTATCTCGATCCCTATCGCCTTGAAGTTCTAGTCTCGAAAGTTCACAAATTGCAGCTCGAGTTCCGGACTCTCCCTCTTGAGCAACGCTATTGCCTCTTGGAGATCGTCGCGCTTTTTCCCCGTAACTCTCAACTTGTCTTCCTGTATCTGGGCCTGAACCTTCATCTTTGCGGTCTTGATAACCTTTGCGAGCGTTTTCAATTCTTCGGTCGTGAGTCCGTCTTTGACAAGAACCTGTTGGCGAATCATATCACCGCCAGCAGATTCAGAGTCTTTAAATTCTAAAAGCTTTAAGCTAATTCCACGCTTTGCCATCTTTTGGCGCAAGATCTCCTGCATCGCCCTGAGTTTCATATCGTCTTCGGTGAGAAACGTGAGGGTCTTCTCTTCTAACGCGATGGAAGACTTCGAGCCCCGAAAATCAAACCGAGTACCGATTTCTCGCTTCGCTTGGTCTACGGCATTTGTAATTTCATGACCATCAACCGTACAAACAACATCAAAGGAAGGCATAAAAAATTCTCCCGAAAAAACTGGAGGGATTTAAGAACGACAACGATACCCCGACAGGTGACTCAGCTCAAAGGCTATCCACTCCGCTAGCGTGACTTTCCTCGTACACCTTTCACCTGAGCGCTGAGTGTGTCACGAAGCTTTTCGATCTCCTTTTTCTTATCGAGGAGGAAGTTGTCGAGCGCCTCAGCGATGTACTCTTCGATTTCAAGATCATCTGCTCCAAAATTGCTTACGACCATGTCATAGAACTCTTTGGTCTTTTTGCTAACCGATAGAACTATCTTTGTGTCGCTCATCCGGTCATCGAGCAAATCCCGTACAAGTCCAGAAAGAGACAGATCCATTTCGACAACCCGGTCGTACTGGTCCGGTCTGATAAGGACATTCACCCTCTTGTAATGTTTCGACATAGAACCCTTCGAAAATTCAATACCTTATTGAGACTAGCCGGAAAAACTACCCTTGTCTACGCATGTTTTTGTAATGATATGTATCAATGTGTACTATTGCGACCATATACATATTAAAACGAGGAAGTGGCAGATATCGTTTTTGGAGGGAATTGTATGGAGTTCGTCTTTGAATTCGCCAATCGGCTGGATCCGCTCTCGGTGACAACGATTCTTTTAGTGATAATCGTGTTTTCTATCATTCAGTTTAAAGAACCGTATTGAGTTGGGTCCCTCGCCAGACAAGCGAGGTCACCGTAGCCGCCTCCCGAAGCAGGCACTCAGGCATGACCGATTCTGTATGCACTCTCTGGATGTAGAATCCCTCCTGCTCCTTATCCTTGTCTAAGAGCGAGCATGAGCAGGACAAGGAAGAAGAGGCCGAAAGCTCACGAGATGGCCAAATGTCTCCGAGAATACTCCTTAAGAAGAGACAACATCATCGAGGTAGATCACCTCATCCCCGACCCGAGCTGAGAGCGCAAATGCGACATCTTGAGGCGAATCAAAAAGAAATTGCGAAACCTCAAGAGCAGGGTTAATTGAGGTCTGATAATCGATATCACTCAATAGCTCAGTCAATTTGCTCTCCTCTTGAGCAGAGAGCTGTTCTGAAAAGACAAGAAAGAGATCTCTCGCCTCAATCGGCACACTCGCAAGTTCTACCGAAACGAGAGATTGGGTTCCGAGAAATTCAGGAGAAGCGTTCTCACTTGGGGATTCAAAGAACGGAAAGAGTTCACCACCACGGTAGAGATAAGCCCCTCCACCGCCAACTCTTCCAGCTGCAATAAAGTCTTCGTCGAGAACGAGAGCTAGAAAAGAGGCCGCCATACGCCCGCCAGCCGAGAGACTGTGCCCAAAACTGTAGACACTTTTGTTGGCCTTCCGAAACGCCGCTTCGAGCGCCTGAAGACTCCGTTCTGAGTGCTGAGACTCATCAGCTGCAACAGGCGCACTTTCAGCTCCGGCCTTCGGCACATAGAAATCCAGGATCCCCTCAACAAAGTGTTCAACCGAGAGCCGACAAGCCACCTGGCTTCCGATACTCTCACGCACCGCACGAGCACCAGCAAGCACCAGCCTTCCTGGGCATGCCCCCGGATTGAGCGAAACAAAGCTCGAGGTATCGAGCGACGTTGAACGCCCTCGGAAACAGTGACAATCAAGTCGAGTGAGAGACATACTCGCGTACCAAGAGGGAAAACTGTTCGGGGTAAGATACGGCTCGTGAAGAAGTTGAGCAAAGGACACCGGATTAACCTTCCAAAAAAAACAGCCCAGATCCGCAATACCAAATTGGCGGGACCTCTCCTTGAGCTAGTGTAGGTGCCATCTCGACCTTTTCCAAGTAGGCATCCGCAGCTGAACACGAATCCGAAAGTGGCCTATGGAACGCTCGACATTCTAAAAAGCCCGATAACCCTTTAGAAGAACTCAATAAAACAATATTTTACTAAAGAGGCTCTAGCGAAAGCCGATATCCTCATTAGAGCAGGATGCTCACCCTTAAGAAGTAGCTGTAAGAGGTAGTACATGGAAAGTCGTAACGTTCACTCGTCCCAATTGTCCCGTCCCTATTTTCAACCCAATCGTCATCACCGAAGCGCTGATGCGCTTGTAATCGAAAAATTGGTTTCGAGAGGAAGATCAGACGAAGCCGCCAAGACATTCTTTTCGCAATCAAGCGAGTTATTCGGACAAGTCTCTCTCAATGTCGAGGAGCTCATTGCAAAACTGAACGAAGTCCTCAAAGACGATTTGCCGGACGGCGTAGAATCACTCGACCCTTCAGAACACACTCCCGAGAAAACGGCACAACGAATAGTCGACGGCTCGACTGCTTTTTTCAGTGTGTATCAGGAACAACACCCTGAACTCTCCGGAGATGAGCTGGTCGATTCCTTTATGAAAACTATTCGGGGAGGAATCGAAACCGGCTTTAAAGATGCTCTCTCCACGCTTTCTCAGGTTGGAGCGCTAGAGGTGCCAGGGGTAGAAGGCGGCATCGATGAGACAAAAAAACTGGTGGAAGAAAAGCTCGTAGAATATGAAAAGAGTTTGCGAGCCTCTCTCTCAAAAGACTCCGAAGCTTCAATCTCTCACCTGACTTCAAAAGAGGCTGTCTTGCAAGGTGCGTCAGCCCTGTCGGTGAGCCGCGAGGTGGTCGCATAAAATGGTGTCGCTCGATGCTGCTCCGTCGAAAACTGTAAGAAGCCTCAGCTCCTGGCTACGGCAACCGGACAATGTGACCGGCGGACTGCATACTCTCTCATTCTCCCCCGCTCGAATCTCGAGCGGAGGAGATGTGAGGTCCTCTTAACGGAAGATCGATTGTGCTTTATGAATGGCAAGAGCAAGCTTTTCAAAATCTCGCTCTGACGTGTAACAGCCGACACTTGCTCGGCAGGTTGATTGAAGCCCTAACGCCCTCAGAGCGGGCATCGCACAGTGGTGCCCAGCTCGAATTTGAACCCCTTCGGCATCAGCAACGGTTGCAAGGTCGTGAGGGTGAACCCCTTCGACGGTGAACGCGAGAATTGAACGGTGATCTCTCTCCCCGTTCGAGGGACCGATAATTTTTACACCCGGGGTCTGCAGTAAGAGCTTTCGCCCGAATCGAAAAACATTCTCCTCTTGAGAACGAATACTCTCCCAACCAAACCGCTCTAATTGATCAAGCGAAGCAGCAAACCCGAGGACTTCTGCTATAGCTGGAGTTCCTGCCTCAAATCGCTTTGGAATTTCGGCAAAAGTTGAACCAGTTGTGCTCACCCGTTCAATCATATCTCCACCCCCGAGAAATGGTGGCATCCTCTCAAGCAGCTCTCTCTTTCCATAGAGAACTCCGAGGCCGGTCGGTCCGTATATTTTGTGCGATGAGAAAGCGAGAAAATCGATCTCAAGGTGCGCGACGTTCACGGGACCGTGAGCCAAAAGTTGCGCTCCATCCACGAGCACCTTCGCCCCTTCTGAATGGGCCATTCGGGTGAGCTTTCGAATGTCGGTGACGGAACCAAACGCGTTCGAAAGTCCGGTAAAGCTCACGATTGCTGGCTTCGTTTGAACTACCAATTCTTCGAAGCGTTGTTCGTCAAGAGTAGCGTCCTCACGAATGGGAGCAAAGTGAAGTTGAATCCCGGTGCGCCCAGCAAGCAACTGCCACGGAACAATGTTGCTGTGATGCTCGAGCTCAGTGAGGAGAATCGAAGCGTTGGAATCAAGGATTTGACCGAAGGAATAAGCAACAAGATTTATCGCCTCGGTTGCGCCCCTCGTAAAGATAACCTCGCTCGGGTCAACCCCTCCAAGAAAGCGGGCTACGGCTTCCCGAGCACTCCAAAACTTCTCGCTGGCCTGGGCGCTCAACGCATATGCTCCCCTATGAACGTTTGCATACTCGTTCTTTAAGAAGGAAGTCATCGTCTTAATGCTCGAAGAGGTCTTCTGAGCGCTGGCTGCGGTATCAAGGTACGCGAGATTCGGGTATCGAGAGAAAATTGGGAACTCTCGCTTGATGTGCTCTACAAAATCCTGCTGCCCACGGGAGAGGCCATTCCCGTGAGCTCGAGTAGTCCAGCGAGCAGATGTCTTTTGAGGAGACTGCTTTCTCTCAGATATCGAGTCAGTTTGGGAATCTGCCATACAATCATCGCAATCGGACGAATCAGGGAAAGTTTCTTAAAGAATGAGCTACCTGACACGCCCAACGGCCCCACTAAAATAAGAGCCCTCACAGAATACCTCGAACAAATGCCCTTCTCAAATTCTGCCTCGCCCTTCAAGTTAAGCCAGGATAAACTAGTGAATATGGCGTACTTCACTCTCTCTCAGAATCACCCCTCGAGATTTTCTCCTGTCCTAGGCGCAGTCTTAGGAATAGGAGCGTTCGGCATGGTCTTTTTCTTTGTGGCAATAGTTACAAACGAGATAGAGCGCTCAGCTGCTGCAGTACAGCTCAGAGAGCTTCTTCATGGACGAGACGTTTATGGCATAGAGAACGTCTTAGATCGGTTAGGCAGTGGAGCCGGCGCGCTTTCGCTGATCGGTTTAAGACCCGCTCCACTTTATTCGGAGAAAGAGCTCGAGGCACTCTTTGGGAGCGTCGTGGCTGCCCGACAAGACGATCTCATGAAGTTTCGGGAGCAGTTTTCTTTTGAAAAGTTTTCTCTAAGCCGCTTGCCCGAGGGAGAACTGAAACGTCATCTCTCATGGCGAATTGGGGCTTCAGATCCAAACCGCTACCTTGAAGAACGATTTCAACTCTCAAACTCCTTAAGTGAAGAGCTTGCGAAACTGAGGGAGACGAAACGGGCTGCCCTGAGACAACGAGAGCAGAGAGATACCTTCTTTCGTCTCGCTGCCGCGGATCTCAAAGAAGATTTCCAGTTGGATCTCGCACACTCCGTTGAGCAGGCTCTCCGAGACGGACTCTCGATTCCTCAGTATCCCTCGGGGCTCTTTCAAAACCTTCCGCTCTTGGAGGGAATTTCTGAGAGCCCAACCGATCTCGGAAAATTGCGAGAGCTTCTTTCAGAGAGCAAATCTCTGAGGGTACGCGACGATGACTCGGCCCTCAATAAACTCATTGAAAATCACAAACACTCTCTCCGGGCCTTGATCGATGAGAGGGAAGGAATTCGCGAAACGCTGCGCCAAACGGATCTCGAATTTTCGAAAGTAAGTGCTGGACGCAGGGCGATAAGAGAAGAGTTCTACTGGCTCTCTGGGCTGTACCTCTCTTCTGCCGTATCAGCATCTGAAAGCTCCCTTGGAGAATTTGGTTGGAATACGCTCCGAGCGATCTGGGACTGGGTCCTCGGGAGTCGACAAGAACCCGCAAAGTTCGGGCCTTCGCTTGGTGAACTAAGGGAATTCGGCTAGGACAGAAGGGGCTAGAGCAGGAACTGAAATTACGTCGAAAAGAGAACGCCGTATCGCTGATTTTGCGGGGAATTTCTTGGCCTTACGATCGTGTTTTACTCGTGAGTTGTGCATCATTTTTTTGTTGACTGGCCGTTAGTGGTCCGATACTATCGCCGACTCTGGAAAGCGGCCTTTCGAGGCTACTTTCCTTTTTTTTGTGACCAGGTTTTGGTTCCACCACACCTAAAAGCTTGTGGATAGGGAAGAAATTCTGGTTGCTCGCTATCTCGATTTGCCTTCGGGACCTTCAGAGAGCCCAGTCTATCGATAGAAAGTCATGATTCCCGTAACCCGACTGAGGGGCCCTTTCAGGGGATTTCAGTACGGGCAAGGGACTGTTTTTCTCTCGGAATGGGCATTTTCTTCGACTGAAGCTCGAGAACGTTTTGAGATGTGATGGGCCCTCTTAAAGATGGGCTTTCAACACGGGGCGAGCAGCGAAATTGACTTCCTCATCGCGTGCGAGGCGCTAGTGCGAACAGGTTCTTTTGAGTGCCGTATTTTCTTTAACAATTCGTAGACAGCCTGCTTTGTAGCTCGGTTTGTTGTGGGAATTCGTTGGTCGTGCGATGGTGAGGATCCCCTTCCTCCCCGACTCCGTTCGACTACGAACTCGTATTCGAGAGCGAAACGAAAGTCCCCAAACGATCGAGAGCAGAGAGCTGGTGGCGGGTCATTTTCGTGTACAGCCGATTTTAGATGAGCGGCTGCTTTTAGGGAGAAGTCCTTGGGAGCGGATCCGGTTTCTATTCCTGCTGTCTCTGGCCTGAAGTTTACGAAGCGTTGCAAGTTAAAGGTGTACTCGGTTTTTCTGCTCTCTTTTGAGAGCCCGTAACCGTAGATTCGATTGGTAAGGAGCCCCTCGTACGATGAAATTTTGGTCTAGTGCAGAAAATCCCGCTGGAAACAACCAGGTCCCCGAGCGCCGACTTCTCGCGGCAGTACTTCAACGGGCGATTACAGATTACCTCACAGGTGAGGGAGACATGCGAGACGGCGCGGAAGCATGGTTGATGGACGAAGAACCTACTGACGCCCCTCTCTCTTTTGCATTTATATGTGAAGCTCTCGACCTCGATATGCAGAGTCTCAGACAAGCTCTTAAGCTCCAAGCCTCACGCGAACACACTGTTGTTCGACAAGAAGCAGCTCTGTAAAGAGAGGCTCGAGGGA
>JAGRAO010000157.1 GCA_020434565.1 Bdellovibrionales bacterium | reverse complement strand
GAGGTTCCATTGATCACCAGTTCACCCTGAGAGATTCGAACAGGATAGAGTTCCTCAATACGCATAGGCTCTGTATGGTATTGGAATATGCCGCTCGAGCCGGATCAATACTACATGAGAGAGGCGCTTGTTCTCGCCGAAGAAGCAGCCAGGGATGGTGAAGTTCCGGTTGGAGCGCTCGTGGTTCATGACAGCGGTACCGTTGTTTCAAGAGCGAGAAACGAAGTAGAGGAATCTCACGATGCCACAGCTCACGCCGAGCTGCTCGCGCTTCGAAGAGCTTCTCAACACTTTGGTCGCTGGCGACTCTCCGATTGCACTCTCTATGTGACACTTGAGCCGTGCCCAATGTGTGCGGGAGCTCTTCGCTTGGCGCGATTGAAACGGATAGTATTTGGTGCAACCGATCCTCGGATGGGTGCTTTTGGCTCCCTCGTCGAACTTTCGCAAACTGCTCACCTTGGTCCACCGATCGAAACTTCTTCCGGTATTCTTGCGGAAGAATGTGGGGCAATTCTAAAGGAATTCTTCCAAGAGAGACGAAAGGCGAAGGAGTAAGGAGCCGAGTCGAGTTTCGCCTTGAGTGACGTGATCCTTTAGGGGTAGTCTCACTAGGTGAACTCTGATTCGTTCGATTCTAGTCAAATTCCACTGCCCTATTCGTTGAGGTGTAAACCCTTTCTCAAGTGGGCTGGCGGAAAATCAAGGCTTTTGCCTGAGCTTGAACCGCGAACCCCAAGAAAGTTTAAGCGTTACTTTGAACCTTTTGTTGGAGGGGGAGCGCTCTTTTTTTCTCTTCAACCAACGGTGGCTACACTCTCCGATATGAATGGAGACCTTATAGAGACTTGGAAAGCGGTACGTGATTCTCTGCCCAGATTGTTAGAAGATCTTAAAAAGCACCCTTACGAAAGTGATTACTTCTACCAGTTGCGCGATGCTGATCGGCAGAAGGGATACGCACGATGGTCGACCGTGAGAAAGGCGAGTAGGCTTATTTACTTGAATAAAACCTGCTTTAACGGACTTTATCGGGTTAATTCGAAGGGACAGTTCAACACTCCTTTCGGGCGTTATGTGAATCCGACGATTGTCGATGAGGAAAATCTCCGTGCGTGTAGCCGGGTTCTTCAAGGCGTTCTGATCGAGCATCGATCGTTTGGTGATATTCTGTCCGAAGCAGAGAGCGGCGATTTTGTTTATTTCGATCCACCGTATGCTCCGATTAGCTCGACTTCTGATTTTACGAGCTATACGAGTGAAGGATTCTCAGTTTCCGACCAAGAAACTCTCGCCGATCTGTGTCGTCGTCTCGACAAAAAAGGAGTGTTCTTTATGCTCTCAAACTCCTCCGCAAGTTTTATCAAGAAGTTATATGAGGGTTTTCGAATTGAGACCGTTCAAGCCCCAAGAGCAATCAATTCAAATGCTTCTCGCAGGGGGAAAATAGCTGAGTTTATTATTCGTAATTACTGATTGAGGAGCGGGCCTGCCCCAGAACGCTCTCTCTCGCCTTACTGAGCTGTTACTAAATTTTATCGGGGAAAACCTTACGCTTAATCTCTCTATCTGTGCTAGGTTTGCCCCTTCGATCGGATAACCAGAGGCTCTTTTCGAGAGTTTTGTTTACAGAGTTTTTTAGTTTTT
Source organism: Bdellovibrionales bacterium (assembly GCA_020434565.1). Taxonomy (GTDB): domain Bacteria; phylum Bdellovibrionota_C; class UBA2361; order UBA2361; family RFPC01; genus JAGRAO01. The sequence goes on along the minus strand of JAGRAO010000157.1, from coordinate 7,015 downwards.
ACTTATGCTCAAAGAGCATTACTCTAAATTTTTTGAATTCAATCCATCTCGGCTGCACTTCGCTGCCCACAGTCACCACCCCTGGCCAGACGTTACCTTTGACGCTCAGAAACAATACTGGCTTGACTCAATGAAGTATGTCGATCTGAAGTGGAGCTACATCTTCAGTGAGATTGTCCCCACTGCGCAGGAGCACATTTCGAGGTGGATCGGATCAACGCATCCCGGTCAAATCTGCTTTGCCCCAAATACACATGAGTTCGTGCAAAGACTTCTCTCTTGTGTCCCCATTAAAGAAACTGTGCGAGTTCTCTCAACAGATTCTGAATTTCACTCTTTTAGTCGCCAGATGAGGAGGCTCGAAGAAGACGATCTCGTGTCTCTCGTTCGAGTTCCGGCAGAGCCGTTTCATAGCTTTGAAGATCGCTTTGTTGAAGAAATGTTAAGCACAGATGAGCCATATGATCTGATCTTTATTAGCCATGTTCTCTTTAACTCGGGCTACGTGGTCCAGGACGTCGACAAAATTGTTGCCCAAGCTCGAGAGCACTCGCCAGAGGCCCTGATAGTGGTAGATGGCTACCACTCATTTGGTGCTTTCCCAGTGGATATTGCGGCCTACGAAGATGAGGCGTTTTATCTTGGCGGAGGATACAAATACGCTCAAAGTGGAGAGGGTATGTGTTTTCTTCACGTGCCGAAGGGGTGTCGTCTGCGACCGAGAAATACCGGCTGGTTTGCAGATTTTCGCGGTCTTGAGCAAAACGAGCATCTCGGTTGTGTCGGCTATGACGACAGCGGAATGCGTTTCTTTGGCGCAACGTTTGATGTTTCGGGGTTGTACCGCTGGAATGCAGTTGCTTCGCTTTACCGAGAGCAGAAGGTTACTCTCAAGGACGTTTCGCAGCACGTAAAGAATTTGCAAGGTTTTTTTCTTGAAGCGTTGCGACACCAGAATCGCTTTATGCTTGGTTCAGAAGATGTTCTTATGCACTCGCTCGGTCGACAGGGAAACTTTCTTACCTTTCGGCTCGTAAAGGCGAAGCTCGTAACGGAGAGGCTGCTCCAAAAGGATGTCATCGTCGATTTTCGGGGGAGAAATCTCCGTATCGGTTTCGGTGTTTACCACGACGAGGACGATATTGAGCAGCTCTTGGAACGGCTCTCGGAAATTCGAGACTAGGACTTTCTGAAAGGTGAAGAGGTGCGCAGTCCATTTTCCGGAGGATAGTCATGATTGAAGAAGGGACCCTTGAGACGCTTGTCGAAAACGGGATAGGGACGATCGTTTTCGGACACCCGAAAAGTAACTCCCTTCCTGGAAGTTTGCTGCGAAAGATCGCTGAAGCTGTTCGAGAATTTTCGCGCGATCAGCAAGTGCGAGTTGTCCTGCTCAAGAGTGAGGGAAACAAGGCATTTTGTGCCGGTGCTTCGTTTGATGAGTTGCTGTCGGTAAAGACCCTCGAAGAGAGTGAATACTTTTTTGGGGGGTTTGCAGAGGTAGTTCTCGCGCTACGAGATTGCCCAAAAGTTGTTGTTGCTCGCGTTCAGGGTAAGGTCGTGGGAGGTGGCGTTGGCGTTATCTCAGCGTGTGATTATGTACTCGCGACAGAAAACGCTTCGGTAAAACTTTCAGAGATCGCTCTTGGAATTGGGCCCTTTATCATCGGGCCTCCCGTCGAGCGAAAAGTAGGCAAAGTCGCCTATGCAGAGATGGGACTTGATGCTGACTGGAGAGATGCCGCCTGGGCAAAAGCGCACGGACTCTTTGTTGAAACCTATCCAGATGTTGCAACGCTTGACGTTTCTGTAGCAAAAGTACTTGAACATTTTGCGAGTGCAAATCCAGAAGCGTTGTATCATTTAAAAACGATTTTGTGGAAGGAAACCGAGCACTGGAAAACTCTTGTTCCAGAGCGGGTAAAGATTACAGCGAAGCTTGCGCTTACTGACTTTGTTCAGAGAAAAGTTCAGAGCTTCAAACAAGGCGGTTCATAACGGCGCTCAACGTATCTCATGATGTCGTCGGCCTCAAGAGTGGAAACTATCTCGGACGAGGAATCTGATCGGTCCCCCACTTGATCCAGTCGCCGATTGCGTCTTCGACACCACGTCTTGTTTGCTGTTGAGCTTTTCCAGTGAGGGTTCGGTTTCTATTGGCAAGGTACGTATTCCACTCTCCCGAAGCAAGCCGTAAGAAGTTTCGTTCCTGGTTAATAACGGTGAGCGCAGCTCCTACCCGTTCAAATTTTCCAATTTCTGTCTCGAGGCCGGTGGTAAGCTCATCTCTCCTTTTTAATGCTCGAGTGACCCGAGCGTCATAGTCTGATGCCGAACGATCAAATCGCTGCATCATGGTTTGCAAGTCGCGTTGCTCGGTGGCTGTATAAAACGGACTCTGAGCAAGCTCAGTTTCAGTTTCACTGATCTGGGAAGCAAAAAGCGCCCTATCTTCTTGAAGATTTTGAGCCCGTCGTAAGAGTTCTTCAGATGGGAGATTCGATAATCCCTTGCCGAGTTCGTCTTGAGCGGTTCGATACTTCTGGTCGTTTGTTACAGATTGTAAAAGGATGTCTCCGTAGAGCTCATTTGCTCGAGATGGAATCCCGTTCTGAATAGTTCCGTCAATTACGTCTTGATAGTTGATCTCAATAGCTTCACGAGCCGAACGCTGGCGCTTCGCGTTTGGGTAATCAACCGTCGCATCTCCGACTTTGATAAAGACATCATCGAGGACATCAATTCCTCCTTCCGTGTTTCGCACACGCGATGCAAGGTTCGCCTGTTCTCTCAAGAGAGCCGGTAACAACCCGTCTCCAGTTCTGGGATTTGTAATCCTCGCAGCCTGGCCAAGCCTTTGATTCTCAAGATTTCTAAGAGCGACTTGTGCGAAAGCATTTGACTTTTCAAGTTGGGCGAGAAACTCACTTCCAGGGAGAATTCCCGAAGTAAAGGTTCGGCCCTCATTTGAAACTACCCCATCAAAACGTTCGAGGCTCTGCGTTGTTGAGGTGATAAAGCGCCCGAACTGCTGCTTCGCCTGGGTCTCGAGCGTTGCTTGACGGGCTGCGAGCAAGGTCTCGAGCTGAGCAACGAGCTTGTCGTTTCCAGCTACTCGAGCAGCCTCAATTTGTCCATCAATAGCCTTTATCTGCGCTTTTACCGGTGAATCGAAGGACTTTACAGCTTTCTGGAGAAGATCGGCTCGAAATTCAAGCGCGCTATTTTCCCTCTCCATCCTATCTATATACTCAACGAGCTGTTGTGGACTGAGCGATGAGAGGTTTGTTTGATCTGCAGAGATAGTGCTGCTCCCCGGAAGTCCGCCTGCCGTTGTTTGAACGGCAAAGTCCTGGAGTGCACGCTTCAGCTGAGCATCAAAGTCCTCTCCGCTTCGAACGGTGACAACTCGTTGTTCATTGTTGAGGTTTAAGCGGAGCTGCTCTACATAGCCCTGTTTGAAATATTCAATCTTTCCCCCCATTGAAGCGAAAGCGTCCATCGCTTGTATCGCTTGGGGGTCCGTAATTGTTCGAGTGGGCGCAAGTCCGGCAGGAAGGCCTTCTACCGCAAGAGTGCGTGCTGCTCCTCGAGTAGGCTGAGATGATGCAGAAGCACCGGGCTGAGTCGTAGCCGGAGGCGAACCCGGAGTTGACCCATCGAGCCCTGCTTCAATTGCGGCAAGCATGCCGAGGGAATCTTGGCCATCAGGTTGGTGCTCTACCTGTGAACCATTCGGAGGTGACATCCTTGCATCGGAAAGGTCTGCCTCCGCAGAGGAAGTCGTTGCTCCAATTCCAATGGCTGCTGTCGCTGCGGCTGCGGCCACGCTAAAATTTGCCATAATCAATTCCCTCTCAGCATTGCCTAACAGGTACCCGCGCGCTTCTTTCGCGAACTTTGTCCCGCCTCTCAAGGAAGGCTTGGGATGAGGGTACAACTTTTTCAAAAGTTATGGCGTCTTACGGGTCTTTGGATACATACCTCAGTCAGAAAAATTCCTAGAAATTTCAGGGGTTATCGGAATATCTCACCCCTCAAATATTCAAACGGGTACGGTTCTATGCAATTGAATCAGCTACATAGTTGAGTGCTTCGGCAAGTCGGCTTGTTACGGCTGCTACAGGAGAGGGCACCTTGCTTCCATATTCTTGGCTTAGCTCACGTCCCATATCAGATACGACTCCGCGCCCACTATGGGTTGGAAGTCCACCGTTTTTCATTCGGCCCGCAAGCTCCTTCAGTCGAAGCACAAAACGTCCAAAGGTTCTCGGCGGGTTCTCTGAGAGGTGAAACTCCAGAATATTAATCGATGGGAGAACGATAAGGTGCGCAACGTGTACCTCAACTGACTTTACTCCGGCGAGTATTGTTTGGAGCTGTCTCCCCCTTACAAATCGAGCATAAGCGTCCTGATCAAATGAAGGATTCTCTTGCAGCTGAGACGAAAGGATCTCAAGAGATTCATCAGAGCTGTATTTCTGAGCTTCTTCAAGGAGCCTTACTAGATTCGGATCGTTTCCAGAAAGTGTTTTTACGTTTGCAATAAGCGCTGATCGCGCCGAACGAAATTCTGAACTATGCTCTCCCTCGAGTTTTCGAAGTGACTCCTTTAAAGGGGTTGTGAGTGCTTTCCACTTTCCAATGTCGATTTCGGGAAGACTCTGGATGAGCTCTCTAATCTTTACAATTGAACTTTCGATTCTTGCCGGAAAGCGCTGAGGTTGGCAGTGAACAACCCCCCACTCTCTTGCTATCTCTCCGGTACGAAGACTGGTCATCTGAGAACGAATGCTATCGTACAGCTTTGTGAGAGAGCTCACCAATTCTCCCTGATCTCTCTCGCACGTATCGCTATCAGGAGCGCCACCCGAAGCCTTCATCCTGCGGGCCCTCCCGACTGAGGGGCTGTTACCTGCGGAAGCAGAAAATTCTCGCGCTCCAAACGGAATTGAGACGAGGTTGAAAGGATCACCTGACGATGTCGCCCACCTCGATTCTCTCCTGGTGTTTTCAAACATGCCGAAGAGGGTAATCGAGGAAGGGCGTGTAATCAAACTCAGCGAGAGTCATCTGTAGCGCTGAGATTCTTTACGAGTTCAATGAACTCTCGTCGTAACCCTTCAGAATCAGAAGAGGTCATTCCTCTGTTTGCCTCATCTACAATCTCCTGAAAGGAGACCCGAGGAGCGTATGCGCTCCCACGAAGTTTGTGAGCAAAAGCGCTTACAGCGTTTACGAAGTGAAAGTCCTCACTCACACGAGAGAGATCCGCTTGCACTCTCTCTTGAGCAATTGGAAACGTCAGAAGTTTTGAGACATCTCCTTGAGGTTCCTTAAAGCGAACCTTTAAGAATGCAAGCTCAGAGTTCAAACCTTTTGCGAGTTTTTCCTCCTTTGCTTCTTGATGTTGGTAGCGAAGCTCGCCCCCAACGTGTTCTGCCGCAGGGGTATTCGTAAGAACAAGCTCATAGAGTGCTGTGACGGTGTGGCCAGCTCCGATCTCTCCGGCATCGATTCTGTCATTATCAAAATCCTCACGTTGCAGTTTGCGGTTCTCGTAGCCGATCAGCCGGTACTGTTTTACGTTCTCTGGATTAAACTCGATCTGAAGTTTCACATCTTTTGCAACAGTCTCAATTGTGCCTGCAAGATCGTGTTCGAATACCTTTCGCGCTTCCTTGAATGAGTCGAGATAGAAGTAGTTGCCGTTTCCCTTATTCGCAAGCTGCTCCATCATCGACTCGTAATAATTTCCACTTCCGACGCCAATAGTTGTAAGAGACACCCCACTCTCTCGTTTCTCCTCTATCAGTCGAACAAGAGCAGACTGGTCGGTGGTGCCAACATTAAAGTCCCCGTCAGTCGTCAAAATCACGCGGTTAACACCTCCGGGCACAAAACTTTCTTTTGCGAGCCGATAGGCAGTATCAATTCCGGCACTCCCATGAGTACTTCCACCAGCACCGAGCGACTGAATGACAGAGATAGCTCTCTCTTTGTCATCTCCCCCTGTCGGAGCAAGTGCAATCCCTGAGTAACCAGCGTAGGTAACTATCGAAACCCGATCGTTTGCACTCATGTTCTTTACAAGCAGCGTTAGAGCCTGCTTCACAAGTGGGAGTTTTGATTGATCCATCATCGAGCCTGAGACATCGATCAGGAAGACCAGGTTCCACGGTTTTACTTGAGAGCGGTTCTCTCGAGCCTTAATTCCAAGCCTTAAAATAAACTTTTCCGTTTCAAAAGGGTTTGGCGCAATCTCATATGTAAGTCCAAACGGCTCATCCTTCGGGGCAGGGTACGAGTAGTGAAAGTAGTTCAAAAACTCTTCTATTCGTACCGAATCTTTCGGCGGTTTTGTTCCTTGCGAGAGAAACCTGCGAGCGTTTGTGTAACTTCCGGTATCAACATCGATTGAAAATGTCGAAACTGGATCACTCGTCACAAAGGTTGGACTATTCTCTGTATATTGAGCATACCGCTCTCGGGTTTGCTCAATTCCCCCTCCTTGAAGACCAGGAGCAGGAAGGCGTGAAAAGCGTGAGGCATCGTCACGAGCGACTCTCTCTGAGACCATAATATCTTGGGTTTGAATGGCTTGAGGCGGCGGAAGAGGCATCCCCTGCCTCTTCTCCTTTGTTCCGCCCGAAGCTCCGGTAGGTTCAGATTCAGTCGGCGCTCGGTTTGCAGCAGCAGCTTGGTCACGTGAAGGCGGTGATTGGGTGAGGCCTCGCCCTTTCGCATATTCAGCGACAGATTTTCCCTCAAGCGCTCCAATGACTGACTTCAGCACGGTCTTTGATCGCTCCTGACTTTGGGCTGGAGATTGAAGCTCTTCATCGACTTCAAAAGCGAGAGTGTTTGATGTGGTATCGGCATCTCCGTTGTCAGCCGGTTTAGAAAGTGCAGAGATCATATCTTTATAGCTTTCAACAATCTCAGTTTCTTTCTTCTGATTGATTGAAATCGGCGTCTCGTTTTTCAGGATTGAAGGTTTCGGAGCTATAAATTC
>JAGRAO010000156.1 GCA_020434565.1 Bdellovibrionales bacterium | reverse complement strand
TACACACTTCGAGGAGCAGTGAATTCTCACTGGCTTCAGCTACCGTAAAGTGAGTCCCGTCGGGGCGGAGAATAGAAGAACTCTGAACAATCTCCGGAGAGAGACAAATATCAGTTCCGTTTTCGATAAGAATTCCCTGGGCAAGGTTCAAGAGGTTCTTTGCCGCTGGAGTTCCCCCTCGAATCAGGCACCGAAACCGTAGGTGTTCTGGGTGGGTTTCCAAATGACGTTGAGCCCGGCGATAGGGGGCAAAGCTGTGAAACACGATAACGATTCCCTCAGACCAACGCTCGAGGCGATTCAATATGAGAGGCTTAATCCGAAATGCGTGCCGAAGGAAGGCTTCTTGGCCATATGATAAAAATTGAGCTTCAACGGATGGAGCGAGCGCGTCTTTCTTCGGACCATCAAGAGGGATTCCGGAAGGTTTCCAAATTGCCGTAAAGGTATCTGTCTCCTCGAGAACCTCTAAAACGAGTTCGTGAGCTTCTTGTTCTTCTTGTGGAACGACAATCGAGATAGTCGAGTCGACCTCTTCAAGAAGCTCGAATGGAGAGCAAACTTTTTTTTGATTGAGAGAGATTCTGCCTTCCTCAATCGCATTTCGGATGTATTGGAGTGCTGGACTCCCCATGAATGAACTTTCCTGAAGAGCTTCCACAATGCTTCGATCTATTCTCTGTCCTACCGCCTTCTCCGCAGGGCGCAAAAAGAGCGTTGAGGTATCAGGATTAAAGTGAAGAGTGGACATAGCAGAGGATTACCGCGTTCTCGGTCAAAAAGGAAGCTGGCTTCAAGGAGGTGCTTGCGCAAATCAGAAGAAAAATATTGTTGAGTTCTTAGCTTCTCTCACAGGCATAGGAGCGGCTGTAGTTCGCTATTTGATTCCCTGCGCGGAGAAGAGGTTTATCTTTTTTTTCTCAAAAGCGCGTAAGAGAACAATGGTTTTTAGAATTTGAGAGAGCTGTGGAGATCCCTCTCCATACCGACTCGAAAAAAATTCAGGTCCCGCGGGCGAATGTTCTCGAACCGTGTCGATAGTCTCTTTGCATTTGATAAATTTAGGTCGAGCCTCTTTTTTAAATTGCTGATATTTGGGTACTACTCCGATCGGAACATCGAGCTCGGCTCTTCTTTCCATATCGCTTTGGACCCAATATTTCCATAAACGCGACAAATTTGGGCAGCTCGACTCCTTGTTCGCTACTGATGGAACGAGATCCGTCTCGAAAAGCGTTTGAAGAATCATTGGACAGCTTCCTTTGCGAATGGTGCAAAAGAGATACGCTGACGTAATGTACCGTATTTCTCGATCTGAGAGCTTCGCTTCCGAGGAGGGATTTCCTTGACGTATCAGATTTGCAAAGTTTTCCAATTTTTCGATTGTCATCCTCTGCACGTCGGAGTAGGTGAGATCTTTTTCTTCTTGTTCAAATTGGATCTCTCCTTGTTGCACAGAGGAGCGATCCTGTGCACAGAGGAGTGAAGGCAGGAAGAGCGCTATCACGGAACACCACAGAACCCGATTGTGAAGATACATTGAACGTTTTCTCCCTTCGTTATGCCTCTCGATCAAAGAGAATTATTTGTTTCCTTTTCAGGAGATTTCTCTGAGAATCTCTCCTCGAAGAGAAATTCCACGGCGGCCTCCTGTCTGAGAACTGTAAGGGGTATTATGGGCTGCGAAATCGAAATCGAAAAGGGGATCTATGTTTTCAGCAGAAACGCTTCAAGGAAAGCATATTGTCGTCACTGGTGGTGGGAGCGGGCTTGGATTGGAGATGGCGAGGGGCTTTCTTTCCGTTGGAGCTTCGGTTTCACTGATAGGACGAAATAGAGCAAGGCTCGAACAGGCTTTGAAGGATCTTGGAGGCGACGGGACAAGGGTTCTTCTCCATCCGTGTGACGTAAGATCCTATGAAGAAGTCCAAAACACATTTTCCTCTATCGTGGAGCATACGGGGAGAGTAGACGGGGTGGTTAATAATGCGGCGGGCAACTTCTACTGCGCATCCGAAGACCTTACATCAAATGGATTTCGGACCGTTGTCGATATAGTTCTTCAGGGGACTTTTAACTGGAGCCAGGTCTTTGGAAGCTACCTCATCGAACATTCCCTCCCAGGATCGATTCTCAATATTGTAGCCACCTATTCGCACTTTGGATCAGCTTTTGTTCTCCCATCGGCCTGCGCAAAAGCTGGAGTACATGCACTTACTCAAACCCTTGGGGTGGAGTGGGCTCATCACGGAATACGGGTCAACGCGGTAGCACCCGGTCCATTTCCGACAGAGGGAGCTTGGAGCCGATTGATCCCCGACGAAAAGATTGAGCAACGCTATAAGCGCCTTCTCCCTACTCGACGCTTTGGAGAAAAATCGGAACTTGCCAACTTAGCTATCTTTCTTCTCTCTGATCTTTCACCGTATATCACCGGAGAATGTATTTATATCGATGGCGGTGAGCACTTACGTGGCGGATCATTTAACTTTCTCCTTGAGTATTTCGAGCCGGAGGATCTGAAAAAAATGTTCCGTGGGCTCAAGAGCAAATCTCAAGCGCAAAAATAGAGGAACCGGTAGTCTCGCGAATATCTCAGGACGTCGCTGCTTCCAGGATGCGCCTCGGCGGCTTGCGGAGGTCCCAAACAACTCCCAAATAAGACAAGCCTGTGAGGATGATGTGGGTTATGTCGAGTTCCCACCAATAAAAGCCTTGTCGCTCTGAGCCTGGATAGCGGTGATGATTATTGTGCCATCCCTCTCCGAGAGTAATGAGAGCGAGAAACCAATTGTTGCGGCTGTCGTCGTTTGTTTCAAATCGGCGTTTTCCAATCAGGTGGGAAAACGAATTGATGCAGAACGTTCCGTGATACAAGAGGACGGTACTGATAAAGAATCCCCAAATAAGCATTTGAAAACCGTTTGTTCCCAGCTCGGGAAATTTAAATTCAAGGAAAACTCCGAAGTAATAAACGGCAACCGCAAGCACTACAGGTGGTATCATATTTAACTTATCAAGCCACCGGAGTTCCCAATACTTTGTTAAATCACGAACGACCTCAGTTCTCGTTCGAATAAATTGTGAACTAAGGACCCATCCCACATGAGCGTAGTAAATACTCGACACTACGGGAGAGTGAATATCTTCCGGTTGGTCGGAGTGTCGATGGTGGTGGCGATGGTGCGACGCCCACCAAATTGGACCCTTTTGAGCCGAAGTGGTTCCGAGAAAGCCGAGAAGGAACTGAAAGATACGGCTTGTCTTATAGGAGTGATGCGAAAAGTAGCGGTGAAAGCCGCCGGTAATACCAAACATTCTAACGACGTAGAGCGCGAAACACATCGCCACAGCAACCCAACTCACGCCTACCCATAGAACGAGGATACACGTGAGGTGAACAGCCCAGAAAAGCAGTTGCTTAAAGATATTTACGATTTCAGGCTTGTCACCTGGAAGAGCATCACCTTGAAACATCCCAATTCCTCGACATTCAATCTGCCTCGACTCTCCGGCTGGTATGGCTTTCCCATCAACCTGTGCTTGCCGAACAAGACGGGAGTATCCTGGCTCACAAATAGAAAAAAGCGGGTATTTTCTATTTTGCTCAGTGCATCAGCCGACAGGTGAGAGAATACCCTGGTCAGGAGTTCCTCGGCAATCTTCTAGAAGTGGTTTCAAAAATACTCCGTCGCGAGAAACGGCTGGGCGTGAGGTCTCGAGGAGAGCGCCAGAGCGAGCGCGGAATCAGCCCAGCAGGCTCATGAGCACTCGCGACAAGCTCGACGATGAGAAGTCACGTCGCAGCCGGACATATTCAATTCTAAGCCGATTTGAGCCTGAGCTGGGCCATCGAAGGGGTTTTGGTATTTCGACCCCTTTAAAGAGAGTTTTGGTCGAACTGTTCCGCAAAGCTCCTGAGTTCGGAAAAGAGAGCTTCGCGAGCAATGATCCGAGGGACTTTGTTCTGGCCCCCGAGCTTTCCTCGACTTCTCATCCACTCGGAGAAAAAACCTGGAGGTGTTGGGACAATTACAGGAGCCGCGAGTCCGAACCCTTCGGCGCGGTGAGCCTCGTAATCTTCGTTTCTTGCGCACAGCTTTTTATCAACGAGCTCTGAAAACTGATTCGCCTTTTCGGGTGAGGGAGTCACTCCTGCAAACTCGATGTAGTATGCATGATGACCGAGTTCTCCTGGGCTTGAGGGAAAAACAGCTCCAACAGAAAAATCGTTTACGAGAAGGTTCAATGAATGCGCAGCAAAAGCCACGGCATCTTCAAGTTCTTCAGCAATGACGTGCTCTCCAAAGGCCGAGAGGTAGTAAGAGGTTCGGCCAGTTACGAGGAGTCTCGGAAGATCTGTTTGGACAAAACGTACCGTATCACCGATTACGTATGAAAAGAGTCCCGCGCAGGTGGAAAGGACAATGGCGTATTCGATACCGGGTTCGATGGTTCCAACCCAGTGGCGTGTTGGGCATTCTGAGGCGAGTTCTTCACGCGGAACAAATTCAAAGAATATGCCTCTATCTTCTCCTAGCCGCAGTCCCTCTCCATAGCCGCGATCGGCCATCGCAATAAAACCTTCGCTCGCCGGATAGACTTCTCGAAGCTCGGCTGACGAGCCCTCGAGGAGTAAATCGAACTGTTCTTTATACGGAGCAAAGTTCACGCCGCCGTGAACGAGCATTTCGAGTCCGGGATAGAGGTCCTTGAGCCGGCGGGATTTGCCACTTATCTTACTGAGATGATCGATGAAAATGAGCAACCACGACGGAACCCCTCCCAAAAGGCGCACATCAACCTTTAAAGATTCTCGCGCCAGGACATCAATTTTTTCTTCCCAGTCTTTGAGGAGAGCCAAGTGTTCCGGGGGGAAATACCAAGGTTTTAACCAAGCGGGCATCTCTCGAACCGAAATTCCACTGAGGTCTCCACTCCATACGTGAGGAGCTTCGTACTTCATCTCGGTAGAGCCACCAAGCATGAAGTTCTTGCCTCCAAGAATTTGAGAAAGCGGATTGTTGAGAACGTGAAACGATAAAAGATCGAGTCCCGCCTTTGCGTTTGATCGCGACATCTCAGGGGTATATGGAATGTACTTCGTTGTCCCTGAGCTTGTTCCAGAGCTCACGGCAAAGTACTTGTACGTACCAGGCCAGGTAACGTTCGTGATCGTTGGAAAGGAATCTTTCCAATAGAGACTCCAAAAATCTTCATACGTTCGAAGTGGAACAGCTTGTTGGTAGTCAGAAACAGATCGCAACGAAGCGAAGCCATGCTCTCGACCAAAGGTCGTGAACTTCGCACGCTGGAGAAGAGAGAGAAGAACGGCCTCTTGGGTCTCCTTTGAGTTTGAGCGGCTCCAATGGCGGGCCCTGGTAAGGGCATAGGCCCGAAGCAGTGCCGTAACATCGATCATAGTAACTTTCCTCAGGAGGCACTTCTTACATGTCGCGAGCCTCCTGTATAGCGACGAGACGGAGCTTATAGGCAATTGTCAGTCGCGACAATTCTTCGTCCTAGAAGGGAGCAAAAATGTCGGGACTCACTTAACGCTCCAGAGCGATCTTTGTTCGATCACGCGGGGAATGACAGAGAAAATCAAGGAGATTTCTGGCTCGGACCGCGAACAGCCGCCTCCACGGTTCACAAGATGATTGGTTCGACTCACGGAGTTCTTCATATTTTCGAAGAGCCTGAACGGCTTGAATGAGGAGATATGTATCAAAATGAAATCGATGTCCGACTTCGAATTCCTCTTGCGACATTCCATAGCCCACAAGAAAGTGAGAGAGAGCGCGTGATGCTTTGCGGAATGAAACTCCGTCTCGTACAGCAGGATAAACAAGCGAAGAGAACTCTTGATAAATCGCCGCCCCAACCCCAGCAAATTCCCAATCGATAATTCCAGTCAGCCTGCGAGTTGAGGGATCGATCAAAACATTGCTCCAATTATAGGCAAAATCGTTGTGATAGAGATCCGTTTTCAGAGCGGCACGTTTGAGCAGTTCAACTCGATCGCGAACAAAACCTGCCGTTACCGCATCGAGCGCACCCCTACTCACCAACCAATCGATTCTCATCAGTGCGAGCACTGAATTATAGAAGTCACCTTGTCTCTCTCGGATCGTGCCCGGTTTGGGAACACAAAAGTTAGGCCCGAAACTATCGACATTAATTGAATGGATCGCTCGCGCCGTTTGCCCAAGTTGAATCAAAAGCCATTCTCTTTCTTTGAAAGGAAGGTTGAGTTCAGAAGCCGGGACTCCATCCAGTCTTTCTTGAAGCATAAAGACAAACTGCTTGCCGGACCCGAAAGGCGCCCCTTCGAGAGTCCCCTGAGTCACTGGTTGTTCTGGGACCTCTGCGACTGGAACCTTTCCCCGAAGAGTTTTCAGGATAAACGCCTCTTTGTTGTAGGCGACCGACCGAAAGTCTTCTCCCTCCCCGAGCGGACGGCCCCGTAAGACAAAGGCCTTCTTGTCCTCTCGAACAATAAAGAGGCACAGATTCGTCCACCCTTGAGAGGAAGCAGCTGTTACTTCCGGAGGAATAGGAAAGATTTCAGGATAGAGAGTGGGGAGCGCGTCACGACTCAAAAACGCAAGAACTTTTGCCCAAGTGTTCTTTTTGGTCTGGCGAAGCCAATGCGCAAACTGAATTTCTTCTGAAAGAATCTGACTCTTCACCCCACAGCCTCTAAAACAGCGTTAGGGTTATGTGGAGATTTTGAGAGGTCGTTTTGTTTCGTTTCGCCTGTCCAGAAAAAGCTAAACCGCAGTATCCGGTGGCAACTCCTTTAAATGACTAATATCATTTATAAATGTAACTCTCGCTGATTTATCTTGAACCTCGATTTCGGAGAGGGAAGTGTTCTGAATCTGGGTAACTACGAAGTCCTGAATAGGCTTCCCCGTTATCGACGCAAGAAGTACTCGGATGACGCCGCCGTGGGTACAGAGGAGTACGGTCTTTCCTCGGTGAAGGCTCCGAATCGACTCAAAGAAACGCCAAGCTCGCTCTTGCAAATCGATAAAGGATTCCCCACCTTTTGGGCGAAATTCTACTCTCGTAAGTCCGCTCTCTTCCACAGCCTTGAGGTAGACATGCCCTTGTACTCCTTCAAATTCCCCAAAGGACTTTTCACGAATCTCTTCGCGAAAATGCACTGGGACCTCATGAAAGGGCGAGATTCGTTCAAGTGTGCTTCGGGTTCTCGTGAGATCGCTGCAGTAAATGAGGTCAAGCTGTTCAAGCTTGAGCCGCTCCCCGACGAGCCTCGCTTGCTCCTCTCCTCTCTCCGTTAAGGTCCCCGGGAGTTGACCCTGAATGATCCGGTCGCGATTTTCAACGGTTTCGCCATGTCTTAAGAGCAGGACTTTCATGAGGGTGCAGCATAGGAAATGCTTCGCTAATATACAATGGAGGATCAGCCTTCCGATGTTGGGTGTATTCTCGTAAGCGAGCTTGTGCGGTTACGACGTTGCCCATCGATTCCGTGAAAGGCCAATTGGGAGAGAATCTTTTGTCATATCTTTTTGTCCTTCATATGTTCGTTTCTGTGTATCTCCAAGTGTGTTTAGGACGAACAGTTCTCTCTTTGTTTTCCCGTTTTATACCGGACGCAAATGAAAATCTCGGATTTTGGTTTGCGGGCCGATATGCCCTCGGAGGGAAAACGGATACTGACCGCCAAAAGCCGCAAAGCCGATCAGGCGTTGGCCATCCAGAATCCGGTAATTTCGTTGACGGGCAGTATATCTCCAGACCTCAAGAGACATCAGCATCAGACCTTTCCTTGGTGGTACTTTTTTTTGTTGGACTCCTGACCTATCTCTCTCTTCTCACGGTTTTTCTCTCGATCGGTCTTCCGTGGATAGTTGGATGCTTTCTGCCCTACGTTTTGTTGCTTTTGCAAAAGAAGCAGTCGCTCATCTTAAAAGAATCTTTTCCATCGCTTTCTCTCAATTTCGCGCTTTGGTTTTTCGCGCATCTCTGTATTGGAGTGACTCTTTTTCAGACAGTTAGTGGAGTCGAAACTTTTTGGCGAAATAATTACGGAGATCTGACCTTTCACATCGGGATGATATCGTCATTTGTTTATGGAGATGTCTTTCCGCCCGAATATCATCTCTATGCGGGCTCGTCACTCTCGTATCCTTTTTTTATAAATCTTTGGAGTGCCTCCCTGTGGTGGATAGCTCCAACGTGGAAAAACCTCTCCCTGCTCTTCGCTTTCCAATGGGTTGTGGTGTGGAGCTCGATTTATTTTCTGCTTCGAGGAAACCGGTTTGTCTTTATACCGTGGGCACTTCTCCTTGGTGGTGGAGCTTACTTTTTTGAGAATTTTGGCCACAATTCAGGAGAACTGATTGATAAAGGGTTTCCGTGGACCTCTTTTCTCACGACGGTCTGGGTCCCTCAGAGGTCAGCAATGTTAGGAATTGCGGTGAGCCTGGCGGCCATGTCGCTTATTTTTGTTGGTTCGCACGATAAGCCTGAAAGAACGATGTCGTCTCGTCCGTTTGATCTTCTAGGGGCTGGACTCCTGCTTGGCCTTTCTCCTCTGGCGCACTTTCATATCTGCTTTATCACTGGGCTATTCTTGTCTTTGGTGCTTGTTCTTCGCGGAGCGATAGAAAGAGATCTTTTCAGGTTGCGATACTTTTTTCTTCCTGCCCT
>JAGRAO010000155.1 GCA_020434565.1 Bdellovibrionales bacterium | reverse complement strand
CTGAGAGGACTACTGACTTTATCTTTTGTGTTCTTGCTGAAGAGTGGGGATTTCTCGGTTCTCTTATCATTCTCACCCTCTATGCGATCTTTCTTATTGTCATGCTCCGTTCAGCGCTTAAGATAAAGGAGCTCTATTCTTCGCTCGTTGTGGTTGGAATTGTTTCGATGCTTTTCTTTCACGTTATCGTCAATTTGGGAATGGTGGTGGGTTTCTTGCCAATAGTGGGAATTCCACTCCCATTTTTTAGTTATGGTGGATCTTCGCTTCTCACGAGCCTTTTCTGTCTCGGTATAGTGCTCGGGCTAACTATGCGACGGACGGTATTCTCATGAGAATGTTTTGCTTCTTGTCGATGTTGCTTGTCTTCGCCTTCCCGGGGACCGCTCGAGCTGAGGATGCGTTACTCCCATTTGCAAAGGAGTGGCCAGGGGTCGATGAAGCAGTCGAAAAACTTGTTGAAGGTGGTCTCTCACGGGGAGAACTCGTTGAGTACCAATCAGAGATATCATCTTTCGTGACGGATGAAGAGCGTTACGAGACCATTTGGCAGAGTACGAAGCCTGTTCTTCAGACGGCAATAGAGCGGGCAAGGATTACGTACGACAAATCTGCCGGGGAAGAGCAAAAAGGAGAGAGTAAGGAGTATGAGGATGAGTCTTTTGTAGTCGATATCGAATTCGACTTTGCGAAAAAGAGAGTTACGGTGCGACACGGTAGCCCTCGGTATCGACAGCTTCTTGGGGGGGTCCGCTTCGATTTGAAGATAGATCAAAATCAGATGGGCTTTATTCCCGGAAACAAAAGTGCGGGCATCGCGGTTGTGGTCCTGCGAGGGAAAAATCCGCTGCAAAAGCCGCTCCTCCTGTGTGCTCGCGAGGGCAAGTCTCACATTCTCGGGGCGAATCTCGATCCTACCCCGTATAGAGCTGCAGCAGCCATGTTTGGGGTGACCGGATATCTGAAAGGCGGGTTCGATAGTGGTTTCAATTTTGGAAAACTCACCTCCGATTTTTTTGTGTCGCACAACGTTTTTCGGCCTGAACTTGCATCGGACGATGTCTTTGGCGAAGACCCTCACACTGAGTTTAAATATCAGCCATCAACAGAGCCAATTGAAGATGATTCGCTTACCGAAGGAGAGACGTTCGCAGAAATTTCAGGGGCGCTCAGATTCTATACGGAAGCTCGATATACCCGTAGCGCGGTTGATACGAGTCGGATGTGGTTGAAAAGTGTTCATTTGACTGCTTCGACAACGGTGAGTTTGCCTGGTCGTACGATCGGGTTGGGAGAGGGGCCGTGTTCACTCTTTTTGCAGCAGCACTACACCGGTCTTCACTACGGCAGGGTCGAGTCAGTCGTTCCTCCAGAAAGCTAAAAGTTGCTGCCGTCGCTTCTGGTAGCTATCTGAAAAATCCATCCCCGGTATTTACGGAGACTTCGAGCTGCACGCCATTCGAATCGGAATGGCCGTTGGCACTGCCAAAAACTTCTGGTTTTGCCGCGCGGTAGAAGCCATCTAGATATTTCCAGAGGGCTTCTAGCCCCGTGGGCTAGCTTTCCTTCTGAAAGGTGGTATACTTCCGCGGTCAAAGAGAGGAAAAACTTTTTCTTCCCATATACAGGAGTATCTCTTTGGCAACCATTCTTGACGATATCTCTCGTACCTTTGATGAATTCCTCCTTATCTCTGGCCTCACTTCTGAGGAGCATATTCCAACAAATGTTTCGCTGAGGGTTCCGATAACTAAGTTTTCTGCCGGAACCGAAAGCCGTTTGCAGCTCAATACCCCATTTGTGTCGGCCGCTATGCAGGCGGTATCTGGTCCTGATTTAGCAATCGCTCTCGCTCGAAGGGGCGGTGCAGCATTTATCTACTGTTCTCAGAGCATCGAAGAGCAAGCTCGAATGGTGAGGCGAGTAAAGGAGCACAAAGCCGGTTTTGTAGTTTCGGACTCAAACCTTACTCCTGATGCTACCCTTCAGGATGCAGTTCATTTGCGACGCCGCACTGGTCACTCAACTATCGCCGTTACTGAAAACGGATCAAACGGCTCAAAGCTCGTTGGGATGCTCACAAGTAAAGATTTTTGGGAGTTCAAAGACGACCTTACGCGCCCGGTAAGAGAGTTTTATACACCCCGCGAAAAGTTGGTCTTAGCGCAAGAAGGAGTCAGTCTCCAGGAAGCAACAGAGATCTTGTGGAAGAACAAAAAGGAGTGTTTGCCCATTATTGATAAGTCAGGAAATCTGAGGTTTCTTGTTTTCCGACGGGACTATTTTGACCACAAATCGAACCCCGATGAACTCACTGATAGCGAAAAGCGTTTGTTTGTGGGAGCAGCTCTGAACACGCACGACTACATGGAGCGGAGTGAAGCTCTCGTGGAAGCTGGAGCTGATGTCCTCTGTATCGACTCCTCAGATGGATATTCGGAGTGGCAGTGCAAAGCTATTCGATCTGTCAAAAAGGAATTTGGCGACCGAGTCGTTGTTGGCGGTGGAAACGTCGTGGCCGCTGATGGATTTCGATACCTCGTCGAGGAAGCCGGAGCCGATTTCGTGAAGATCGGAATAGGAGGAGGTTCAATCTGTATCACGCGCGAGCAGAAAGGAATCGGTCGGGGGCAGGCATCTGCAGTTCTCGATGTGGCCTCAGCCCGGGATGAGTACCTGAAAGAGAAAGGGATCTACGTTCCGATCTGCTCGGACGGAGGATTGAATAACGATACCCATATCATCATGGCTCTCGCGATGGGTGCAGACTTTGTCATGATGGGTAAATACTTTGCGATGACCGAGGAGAGCCCAACGCCGAAAATGACCTACAAAGGTCGGCTGTACAAACCGTATTGGGGAGAGGGATCGAGTAGAGCGAGAAACTGGGAACGATATAAGCAATCTGAACGTCCGGAGCTTGTCTTCGAAGAGGGAGTCGATGCGTATGTTCCATATAGTGGACCGCTAGAAGACAAGGTCAACACAACTGTCGCCAAACTCAAAGCCACGATGTGTAACTGTGGTGTTTTGAGTGTGAAGGAGTTCCACGAGAAAGCTGTTCTCTGTCGTGTCTCGGAGATGACACTTATCGAAGGAGGCACCTCAAATGTTGAGCAACTCGACCGTATCTATACCGAGCGTGACTAGTCCTATGTACTTTCTCGATCCTCTGTTTTTAGGCAAATGTGAACAACTTAAGGATGGAGGCTGGCGCATTGATCGACATGTGGGCAGTTTGGTTGGCAGGAGTTTTGCCGATCTCGGCTCTGAAGTTTTTGTCCTCCTTCCGGGGGATAAAATCCGGTCGCTCTTCACTGGAGAGGAGTCAAAGTTAGACGAGCACCTCGCTTCGTTTCTCTTTGCTATCCCCGATCCAGACACGCTGGTTGGAATAATCGAGCGCGAAGGTGGCAAGGTTGAGACTCTAGAGCTCGTGGACGGAAGAACATGGAAGCTCCGTGTCGCGTTTCCGGACCAGGAAGTGTTATCAGAGAATGCCACCGCTTTGTCTCATGCCCTCATAGATATCCTGCTCTCTCGACCAAAGCACGTTGAGGAAATTCGCCATGTACTCGGTTAGAAAAGGACTTCACCTCGTTCTCGCCTCCCAGTCTCCTCGGCGAAGTGAAATTTTGTCATCGCTCGGATTCCAGTTCGATGTTGTCCCGAGCGAGATCGATGAGGGCGATAAACGAGGTGATGAGAGTCCGAAAGAGTATGTTTTGAGACTTGCATTGGAGAAA
Organism: Bdellovibrionales bacterium; assembly: GCA_020434565.1. Classification (GTDB taxonomy): domain Bacteria; phylum Bdellovibrionota_C; class UBA2361; order UBA2361; family RFPC01; genus JAGRAO01. The sequence goes on along the minus strand of JAGRAO010000155.1, from coordinate 4,958 downwards.
GCCGTTGTTGTGGCGAACCGCTTTCCAGATTCAATAGTGCTCGGTGCTGATACAACAGTTTCTCTTGGTGAGAAGGTCTTGGGAAAACCTCAAAACGTAGAGGAAGCTGAGGTTATGCTGCGGCAGCTTGAGGGAAACGCCCATCAAGTTCTCGGTGGTTTAGCTGTTGTGTCATCTCAGGGGGGCACCCTTTGGCATGAAGCTTCAGTAACGGAAGTGCGGTTTCGAAAGCTTACGAGCCAAGAGATTCAAGCGTATATCGCTACTGGAGAACCGTTCGATAAGGCCGGAGCGTATGGTATTCAGGGAGTTGCCGGTTCATTTGTCCGGTACATCTCTGGGTCGTACTCGAATGTCGTTGGACTTGATTCCCGCGAACTAATAACCGCCCTCTTGGAACTTAATCTTATTGAAGTTGTTTCTTAGAGTTTCTTATGAGTTCTCTTGTCGCCACTTGCTCTGAAAAAGTCACCGCTTCAATTGAACGCGCCTGCGAGCGCGCGGGTCGAAGGCGAGATGAGATACGTCTGGTCGCTGTTTCGAAAAAGCAGCCAATAGAGCGTATCAACGAATACATCGAAAACATCTCTGGTCTTCCAATACTCGGTGAGAACTATGTTCAAGAGTTTGACGAAAAAAGGCCTCTCCTTTCAAAACCGGTTGAGGCACACCTCATCGGGCCGCTCCAATCGAATAAGGTCAAAAAGGCGATTCGTCTCTTTGATGTTATTGAGAGTGTCCAAAGCCCTAAGATTCTCAGAAAAATCTCAGGAGAATTGAAGAGTGGAGCTTCTGATATAAGAACAAAAGGACTCTTTCTACAGGTGAACGTTTCAGAGGATCCTCAAAAAAGTGGCTTTTCTCAAGGACAACTCTTTGAACTCCTTGCATCAGGTGAGGCAGACGAGCTGCCGCTTCTCGGATTGATGACGATTACTGAGTGGTATGAAAATACTGAAGAGGTCCGGCCCGATTTCCGAGCGATGAAGCAGCTCGCAGGTGCGGTCCAGGAGAGATTTCCTAACCTTTTTCGGGGCGGCAAAGTCAGAATCAGTATGGGAATGTCTGCGGATTATGAAATAGCGATAGAGGAGGGTGCTGATTATATTCGAGTTGGTACTGCTCTTTTCGGAGATCGCCCATCCTGAAACCACTTCTAAGGTTCTTCTCGTTTCTGCCGATACTGGTGTTATGGCCGTCGATCAGAGAAACTTTTCAACTGTAGTTAATCCTCTCCTTTCCGTCAGCGATTTGGCTGATGTGACCCTTGAACTGTGCGTTGAGTTTGGTCGAGCAGAACTTTCTGTGAAAAGGCTCCTTTCGTTGAGGCCCGGCTCTGTGATTGAACTTGGTGGTGATACCGATCAAGGATTCAATTTGTATGCCAATGGAGGCTTCGTTGCGCGGGGGGAGATCGTTACCGTAAACGATCACTATGGCTTGCGAGTGACAAGTATAGAGTCTCCCGAGAAGTAGTGAGTGGTCCCTCGCGTTCTTGACGGTCTCGTGTTCTGAAACTTTCTGGGGGGAATCGTCTTTATCTCACACGGCCTAAGCTGCCCAGTACCCCGTTGAGCCAGTTCACATAACCCGTCTTGTTAGCTCGCTCCTCCTTTCGATATAGTCAGAGAAACGAGAAGCACAAAAGAGATACAGGTGATTTTACTCGGACGAATTTTAATCGGCATCGGTCGACTCCTTGATGGAGTGCTCTTTATCGCCACTATTCTTGTGGTTGCTCGAGCGGTTGTCTCGTGGGTCAATGCCGATCCGTATAACGGCATCGTTCGGTTTCTTCGTTCTTCAACTGATCCACTTCTTCGCCCGATTCAACGTTACATTCCACCAGTGGGTGGTGGAATCGACTTAAGTCCGATGATTTTGATCTTTGCGCTCTTCTTTCTTCGCCAGGTCTTAGCAGGAACGCTCGTTGACTACGGAATGAAGATTCTTCAAGAAGCTCAGATGAGCCCGCTTTTTTCTTAAAGCAGCTCAGGCTACGAAAGTATCAATGTTTTCTTGTCCGACTCACTCTCTCTGGACTCTGGCGTCGAGTCGATTGAGCGAATTAAAAGCTCAATGGCACTCTTTGTTTTCATCTCACGTTCCGCTGTATTTTCTACCAACGTGATAAACCAACGGAGCTGTTTTGCACTTGGTTGCCGAGCTGGATTTCGGTTGAGAAATCCTGACTGAGCGAGAATCTCTTCAAGAGACTCACACGTGACCCGCAAAATTTCGCGGGTACTGGAGAGCGTTTGAAGGTGAGAGAGCGCGTTGCAGTAGGTTTCGTAAAGCTCTCTCGCTCCCTCGTGGAGTTCTTCGCCCGTGAGGAGATCAACCGTTTCTCCAAGACAGCTCGCAGCGGATATTCGATCGAGAGAGAGACGAAGAGCTGAAAACCGTGGTCGGGCCGCAAAATCCTGAATAGTCGGAAGAGAGCTCCTTGAAGGGGACAGCTGAAACGTCCCCACATCGAAGATATCGAGTGATCCGGCGAAGCGACGCTTGCTTCTCCGTCCCCCCCTGGCAAGCCCGTGAATCTTTCCCTTGTCAGGGGAGAGCAGGTGCACAACGAGGTCAGATTCCCGACTTTGGTACACACGAAGAATGATTCCCTCAATTTTTTCACTCATAGTGTTCGGCTCAACTTTCTAGAGGGCTTTCGTCCATAACCAGCATAGACTCACACAGAAGAGTACCTTCTCACATGTTAAACCTGAAGGGGGAGCTAAAGGTTGAAATGAGAGGGAGAGGTGACTATACCTTCAATAGTTCTATAGCCTGTTTTCGAGCGCAGCATATGCTTGTATCGTACGCTCTGGCGCTGACTCTGGTAGCATAAGCGGCGAGAGTTCGAGTGGCTCCTCGTGAAGAGTGATGGAACTCCTATAAGGGATTGGGATGACGGCAAAAAAAATACGAATTCAAGATGGGGATAGCCTTACTTCTGAGGAGGAGGCTGCTCTGCGTGATGCGGATCTCTCTTCCTTAAACGGAGAAGAGTCTGCGCAGCATGAACTGAGCACTTTGAGCGAACACGCCCCTGAGGAGCCTGCGATTGTGGCCGAACAGGTCGGGCAAGACGCTGTCGAGAGCTCCCTTGTCGAGCAGGAGCTTCGCTCGGAGGTCGAGGAGTTTCGAACAAAGTATCTCCGGTCACTGGCTGACTTCGAAAACTTTAAAAAGCGAACACAAAAGGAACGCAGTGACCTGCTGAAGTATCAGGGAGAGAAGATCCTGCTTGATTTTGTTGAGGTGCTCGACAACCTCGAACTGGCGCTGAGCCACTCCGATGCCGATCCAGCTACGCTTCGAGAAGGAGTGGACCTTATTTACAAGCAATTTGAAAAAGTCTTTGAGAAGTGGGAAGTGCGCTCTAAGCCAGGCGTTGGTGCCCCGTTCGATCCAAACCACCAGAATGCCCTGAGTCGGCTTCCATCCCAGGAACACGATCCGGGGACCGTGGTCAATGAGCTTAAGAAAACCTACTTTTACAAAGATAGGCTTCTGAGACCCGGTGAAGTGGTCGTGGCAGCTGAAGCGAGCGCGCCGACTGAGGAATAGGAGAGACTTAGGAAGGGGGACCTTTTGTAAGGGTTTAACGTACTATTTTCCTTTCGGTCAACGGCGAAATGACGTCTGATTTTTACGGTTCTCCCTGGACTGCCTCTCAGGGGGCTTTCTTGAGCAACTATTTATAAAGACTCATTTTTTTTGAAATGAGTGCCTTTTTCGCTGAAAGTCGCAAACTGGTGGGTCGCTTTTTGAGCCTCTCGGCGTGTTTTCCCCGAGACCACTTGAAATAAGAGATTCAGGTGCTTATCACTTCTGAGTGCTCTTTTTGACGTTGTGGTGAACGTCTCTTGGAAGCCGACTTGTTTCGATCTTGAGGCGATATTTCATTCACAAAGCTAGAGCACCTTTGGTACTCGAGTCTGTCAGTGAACGAGACGAGAACCAACGCGCACACCTGGTAATGGTTCAGTGCGAGGAACTTTTTTTCGAAATTGAAAGATTTAAAAACGTAATCGGAGAGTGGAATGGGAAAGGTAATTGGAATTGACTTAGGAACCACGAACTCCTGTGTTGCAGTCATGGAGGGTGGATCGCCAGTCGTGATCGCGAACAGTGAGGGAACGAGAACGACCCCATCTGTCGTTGCGGTAAATGATGCTGGTGAGCGCTTGGTTGGACAAGTTGCAAAGCGCCAGGGTGTTACCAATCCCAAAAATACAATTTTTGCCGTAAAGCGGCTGATCGGTCGAAAGTTTGAATCTGATGAAGTGAAGAACGCAAAGAAGGTTCTTCCCTACGAAATTGTTGCTGCTGATAACGGTGATGCTTGGGTCAAGCTAAAAGATGACAAGAAGAGCCCTCAAGAAATTTCAGCAATGATCCTCACCAAGATGAAGCAAACAGCTGAGGACTATCTTGGTGACAAAGTCACGGACGCCGTGATTACTGTTCCTGCGTATTTTAATGATGCGCAACGGCAAGCCACGAAAGATGCCGGAAAAATCGCTGGCCTCAATGTGCAGAGAATTATTAACGAGCCAACAGCGGCAGCGCTCGCTTACGGACTAGACAAGACCGGAGATAGAAAAATTGCTGTTTTCGACCTAGGGGGAGGTACATTCGACGTTTCTATCCTCGAGCTTGGTGAGGGAGTCTTTGAGGTAAAATCGACAAACGGAGACACCTATCTCGGAGGTGAGGACTTTGACCTGAAATTGGTAGATTTTATTGCGAATGAGTTTAAGAAAGAGCAGGGGATCGATCTTCGAAACGACACCCTTGCTTTGCAAAGGTTAAAAGAAGCAGCAGAGAAAGCGAAGCACGAACTCTCAACTGCAAAAGAGACTGACATTAACTTGCCGTTTATTACTGCGGATTCTTCTGGACCAAAGCATTTGAATATGAAGATTTCGCGCTCAAAGTTCGAAGCGCTTTGCGAT
>JAGRAO010000154.1 GCA_020434565.1 Bdellovibrionales bacterium | reverse complement strand
TTTGGCTTAAAAAAAAGTTTGCACCCCGTGTGAGAAACTTTTTTTTAAGCCAAAGGAGGGCTTTCTTACATGAAAAACTTCAGGACCTATCAACTCGCGATTAGTTTTAACAGGGAAGCCGCAAAGCTAAAGCTACCGGCCTACTTAAAAGATCAACTTCAAAGAGCTGCTGCCAGTATCGCTCTCAATCTCGCGGAAGGGGCTGGGCGATTCGGTCGGAAAGACCAAAGGAGATTCTTCAATATAGCACTTGCGAGTCTTCGAGAGTGCCAAGCAGTTCTTGACCTCCATAGCGTTGAAAACTCCCCGCTAAAAGAGCTCGCTGATACTCTCGGGGCTCATCTCTATAAACTCATGCAGGCCTGCTGAGCGGACCTCTCTGGAGCGGCTGCTGGAGCTGAAAGCCTATAGCCATTTCAGAAAGCCGATCTGCTGCCTGCAGTCCAGCTGCCCCTCCTACATCACCCCACTCCAATAAAATACCCACACTGCATACCCATTAATCACAACACTCAGTGTACATAACGCAACTTCTAAAGCTGTGACTCTCTGCTTGCCATTCAGCACCAAAATAATGAGGAAAAAGGGTAAAAGCTCAATCGCGTATCGATACGAAAACTGCCAACCGCCGGCGTTTCCGTGACACCACACAATCAAACAAACGACTAAAGCACTGAGCCAAACCGCCCCGTACGTTCGCCACTCAGTGACTCTCCAGCGAAAGAGAAGAATGAGAAAAGGGCATGCGAGAAAGATGCTTGAACCAAATCCTGTCGGCAAGAGATACGGCGGCGTTTCAACCCATCGCCACCTTCGAAACAACATATGGTGGACATTCTCGGGGATCGCTTTCAGCGAAAAGATTCCGTGTCGATACCACGGCTCATCCAATACTCCTGGAATGAGCGCATAGCCGAATTCAAAAGGTGAACCAAATCGAGCCCAGTTGTACCAGAGTGTTGCTCCACCTAAGAGAACCGGCACAGTCACAAATTGCACTCCAATTCCAAGCCACTTCTCCCGCTTGTTCTCGTTTCTGAAAAGCAGATAGAGAAAGAGCGGCGCTACTACGAGGAGCTCTGTTCTGTTTCCGAATCCAAGAGCAAACGCCGCACCACACCAAAAAGGAAACTGATACACGAGTGAAAAGAGAAACGCTCCAAGCAGTCCAACTTCGGCAAACCCCAACGCGAGCTGCCACGCCCCACCAAACGTAATATTCATCCAACTCCAGGTCCCAAGCGGCAAAAGTGCCGCATAGAGAACCGCCTTAGTCCGTGAGCCAGAGAGCGACAACACCAACCAATAAGAGAGAACGAAAGTAGCTCCACCAAGAAAGCCTGAAATAAGCTGCGAGGGAAAAATCGAAAGTATCCCCCAGTCAACAAGAGCTGCTACTGGGAGCACACTTAAAACTGCGCCGAGCGGAAAAACTGAATAGTAATAACCGTCAAGCCACGGGACAAATTCGTTGAGCCAAGACGGCGGAGCACTCTTCACTCCCAGCTCACCGTGCAAGAGCTCTTTTGCGATAAGAAAAGTGTACGTATAGGGAGAGCCTGTCTCAAAAGGAGTAAACCCCTTGGGATGAGATAACAGGTAAGTAGTAAATACGAGCCCAGCACCAAAAAGCACGAAGAGCAGATCTCTTCTCTCAATCCGACACGTTTTATCAAGCTCAGTCACGTTCTCTTATCCCGCCTCAAAGTATTGAAACAATCTGGGAAGCATTCGGGCAAGGGGGTCAAAACAGTGAATCGCTACTCAGAGGAGACACACCGTAGCCCCCCTTCCTCTGCCCCAAAAACTGGGAATATATCGGGGTCAAGTTCTCGCCCTACCTCTCCGACTTAAGTCTCTAATGGTAAAAAGAATCCCTTCGTCCATGGGCACGATAGTACGGCTCGCTTCACTTTTGTTCTTTGGAGCCTCGCCGCTCTTTGCTGATCCCTCAGTCCAAGTCTCGAGCTACTTCACCGATGATTCTTCCGAACTTCACTTTGTGTTTGAGCAACACGATCTTCACTACATGATCGCTCAAAATTGCCACTACAACTTTTTTGCTGCCGCCAAACGATCTGATCTCTCAACTCTTCCAGGAAAAGGATTGAGCATTGCAACGTTTTTTCGACCGGAGCAGCCACTTGAAATTGAGACCTACGACTTAAAACCGATTGTCTCTTCTGCCACGAAACGAAACAGTTCTCGAATCTACCTCCGCGTACTTATGCCATGCGACGGGGGAGAGACCTTTATGAGCGAGATAACAACGGTTAAAGCCCCAAAGAAACGGCATGGCCGCTCACTCTCAACAAAGCGGTTCATCCACCGGATGAAGTACCATATGCGATGGGCAGACTAGCGCCAAACCAACATCACATTTTTATATACTGTAGGACATTGAAAATGTCCGGAAGTCCCCCGGAGGGACGACGAATACTGCCCGCCAAAAACAGCCAAAAGTGTTCAACTTTTGACAGCCCACAAACCGGACAATTTCATTGGCGGGCAGTATAAATAACGCGAGCGAGTCTCAGGTAATGCTCAAAAGCAGCCGAGCCTTGAGATACCATGAACTCGCGCTTTCTCGTGATCAGTATCCTCTTTCCGCTTGCGATTTCTCCTCTGGCAGCACTGGGGCAAACCCTTGTCGAGCAGGATCAAGTCACGCAAGTTCAGGTTCAATTGGGCACCCGCAAGCTGCGCGAAATATCGTGCTACCAAGGCAAAGCGGGGCTTGGCAAAGCACAAAGTGACTCTCTTCTTCGCTTCACACCACTTTCAAAAAAACTCTCATGGGCAAAGAAACGGTTTGGTGAAGAGTCACAAAAGGCGAGGAACCTTAAGAAACTTGCGCGACTTGGGAAAAAGGCGTGCAGACAAGCCCAAGCTCAATCCTACTTCGATTCAGAGAGATTTGTTACTGAGCTTGGAAAAAGCACCTTTGAGATACCAGATTCGCTATCAGCATCAGTTGATGCTGGCGAAGAGATCTATCTTCAGTACTGTACGCTCTGTCACGAACCACGAGTAAATCGAACCTTTTCGGAGTACAGAGCAAAGATAGCGCTCCCACCGATGAACTTTAGCGAAGAAGAAATCGACGACCAGACCCTGGCGGATCTCACCGCCTATTTGAATCGACTCAGGCAAGCGAGCTAGAGGTGGTTTCAATTTTGTGCGTTAAGTCACAAAACAGACCCCTCTCATTTTCCTCGAAAAATAAGCAGTTTCCTAGCGCAATGCTCTGCTTCTCTCTGCAAAGAGTGCTGAGCGATCGGAACACGCGGTAATACCCGGTAGTCACCGTGTCCTAAAAAAGAGAACCCCTTCCAACACCTGCATACAGGTCCGAACAGCTCTTCGGGGTGGTACACCCTTTGCCACTACACCTGTATCTGCCCCCAAAGCAGGTTGGTGTATGTCACAGCTTGTCGGTCAAACTTTTGAGGTTTCAGTGAGGTTCTTTCAGCTGCTTCGAGCGATATCTTTGTCCCTCCTCTTGTCCTCCTCTCTCCCGTCCTCTTTCGCTTGGAGCAAGCCGATCAAGGTGACTGCGGGGAATTCCTCGCAGTTCACCTTGATTGAAGGGACCAAGATGGTGTGCCGCAACGATGGAAACGGCAACTTCACTGTTGGAACGCTCAAAGGTTCTCTCACAAAGGGAAAGGTAAAACTCGTAAACTCAGCGAAGCAGGCAAAGACATTAGAGCGGCTCGACAAAAAGGTCCAAAAACTTCGAAAGAAAAAGCTCAGTAAAGCCACAAAGAAGAAACTGAGAAAGCTCGAGAAAAAGCTCTCGAAAAAGCGAACTGAAAAACTCAAAACCGATCAGGCGCTTCTCAATTGCGAAGACGAAGAATCTGGCTTTGCCGGACCTGCTGCCTCGCTGAGCCCGTACCGCGAGGCGCTCACCGATTCAGAAATAGATTATCTTTTAAACAAAGTAGCATTCGGTGGCTCTCCTGAGCTGAAAAAAATTGGTCGCGAACAAGGGCTCTCAGCACTTGTTGACGCTCTCGTAGACGGAGTGATGAGCAATGCCCAACTCGCCGAGCTCCAAACTGACGCACTCTACTGGGCAGACCAGTTTGAGTGGACCCCAAACGAAAGCCCGAACAAGCGAGTCTGGACTTATCCCGCAGTACAAGCAGGCGAGATGTATCGACTGATCAAAACGAGAAACCCGTTCCAAGAGTGGATGGTGCTCGCTCTCATGGGGCACTTTGCGATTAACCTTGACCAGATAGGCTTTTCGTACAGTGAGTACGCACATGCTGGTCTACCAGAGTTTTGGAATCTGCTCCTTACGCATCGGGTTGGAAATCTCGAATCACTCGCAAACGATCTCTTGCTTGATCCAGCAATGAACGAGTGGCTCGACAACAAAGACAACAATGCAGACGCTCCAAACCAAAACTTTGCACGAGAGCTTCTAGAGTTGTTCCTGCTCGGCGCCGTTGACCCAGTTACGGGAGAGCCGAACTACGGCGAGGATTCAATCGTTGCCGCAACCGGCTTTGTCAGCGGCTACTACGAAGACATAACGAGCGATCCATTTAACTCCGGCTCAACCGTCATGGACATTCAGTTTAACTCAAGCCTTCGGGACGGTTCAGCTCGAACTGTTTTTGCTGATATTCCGGGTGCAGAGATAACTGATTCACTCTCAGCGCAAGAGTTTATCTCCCATATTCTTTACAAACACCCCGGCTCATCACGGTATCTCGCTGAGCGCTTCTCTGGAATGTTGCTCTATCCCGGACTCGAAGAGGATATGGTGCAAGACCTCGCACACACCCTTCGAGAAGAAAAGTACGAACTCGCTCCAATGCTCAAACGTGTATTGAAATCCGAAGCGATGTTTTCGAAGAAATCCCAACAGAGCTGCCTCCAAGCACCGCTTGAACACTTCACCAGGCTCGCTCGTCGACTCTTTCCAGATGAGCTCCCACGAGCAAACCAGTCAGAAGCCGAGAACTCTTCATGGCTCATCATGACGGTTGTCAACGCCGCTTCAAGTGCTGGCCAAGAGCTCTTTGGTCCCCCTTCGGTGTTCTCGTGGAAAGGGTCGTGCAATATCAATCGAAACGGCGCAAAGGCCGCAGGCGAAGGGTGGATTAGCGCTCAGTATCTTTTAAATCGAAACAACGCCTGTGGAGATATTGTCAACAACTTAAACTGGAGAGAGATCGATTGGCTCGATGCCACCGGGTTGAAACTATCGACTCCAGTTGAGGATATTGCTTCAACCGTTGCGAAAAATATCTTTGATCTCTCACTGAGCTCAACCGAGCGTGAGCTTCTTACAAACTATCTCAATTATTTTCTCGGTGAAGGCGGCCCTGTACAAGGTTTTACATTCCCAATAGATCAGGATTGGGCTGTCCGGATGAAGATTCCACAGCTTATCTGTCTTATCGCTGAGATTTACGATTCAAACGCGCGCTAAAGGTAGGAAAGAGGAGAAACAGAATATGGCGAAACCACACCGCCCATCACTTTCAAGACGAGGCTTTCTCCAGCTCCTCGGAGGAGCAACAGGATCGCTCGCGTTTTCCTCAATGTTTGAGCCGAGACTACTCCTCGCACAATCGCAACAGGGTACCGGAAAAAATCTTGTTGTGTGTAACTTGCTCGGTGGGCTCGACGGACTTGCTGCGTATCCGTTTACTTCAGGGCCGTTAGTGTCGGTCGTAAACTCAGAACTGAGGCCATCTCTTGCTATCTCTCCAGGGAGCGCACTCTCTATCGGTGGACAATCGGGGCTCACAAACCGACTCGGACTCCATCCAGCATTTGCACCGCTTCATGCACTTGCATCATCTCGAATGAAAGTCGTGCAAGGATACGGAATCCCTGGCGACCCAGGTCGGAGTCACGATACCTGCCAGATCCTTATGAGTCTTGGAAAGAGCCGCATGGAAGGCACTTCGATGGTTGGCTTTCTCGCTCGGCTGATGGATACCCAAAACTGGGAGAGCATGCAGTACTGGGCGCTCCGGGTACCGAATTCAACTGATGTCAACAGCGAGAAGAATCCGCCTGTTACAACGTGGGATCTCGACTCGCTCGATTTTACCCGAATCGGTTGGGAAGACGATAACGCGCGCGACTACATCGCAGATCTTAGAAAATCACTGATCGAACTCCGCTCAGCATCAACTCCACTTCATGAGAAATACTCAAGCGCACTTCGCTCAATGCACGATACCGTTGCAGTCGTTCGATCTGACATCGCAGAACAGAGCGTTGGAAATAATAGCGCTGGAAACTATTCAGACGACTGGCTCGGATATCAATTTCGAGATGCCGCAAAGATCCTTGCTTCGAAGGTAAATAGTCCAAACGTTTCGTTTCGAAACAAAGATATGCTCATCCTCACCGCTCAAGACGGCTACGATACCCACAGCGATCAGAACAACTCATTTGCACAAGAAGCTGGAATCGGGGCCCGCCTCGGAGAGCTCGCTTCAAACCTTGCAGTCTTCTATCGCGATCTTCAAACTTTTGGACTGCTCGATGACACAGTCATCGTGCTCGTATCAGAGTTCGGTCGAACGACCTATCAGAACGCTCCAGTCTCGCAAGGTACAGCCGGAACAGACCACGGACACGGCAGCAACACACTTATTATCGGACCCACGACCGCTGGAGTAGTAGGAGATGCCCCAACAGCAAACGAGCTTCGCGACCAGTGGTACAACGCGACTATCCCAAAAGTCGATTTTCGAAATGTGTTTGGCGATATCTTTTCGTGGATGGGAATTCCACCAAGTTCGATCTTTGACGAAACGGGATATACATATTCTTCTCTAGGGCTGTTTAGCTAAAGTTTTTCCTCTCCTAATTCCTTGTCCTAGTCCTCATCCTTCTCCTAATCCTTGTCCTCGTCCTGCTCCAGATTCCTGTTCCTCGTCCTTGTCCCGCTCCGACTCTTCAACCACTCCTTCTCCTCGTCCTGCTCCTTATCCCAGTCCTGCTCCTGCTCTAACTCTTTGGACCCGCTCCTCGTCCTGCACCAGATTCCCGCTCCTTGTCCTTCTCCTAATCCTTGTCCTCGTCCTGCTCCTTATCCTAGTCCTGCTCCCGCTCCAACTCTTTGCACCCGCTCCACGCCCTCCCTCAATACACCTTGACCAAAACCCCCAAACTGTATTCTTGTCACCCTATGGAAACCTTTGCACTCGTCTTTATTGTGCCGTTTTTCTTCCTGTGCTTTTTTGGAGTGGGCTCTTGGCTCATTCGGCAAGGCTCTACCGAATACACAGAAGCAAAAAGGCTCAAGCCATCCCTGATAGTCGCAGAAGGCACTATCACAAACATTCGAATTGAAAACTCTACCCGAACGAGTACAAGTAACGGAAAAACCACCACTCGCCGAGTAAGAAAATATTTCCCCGTAATTTCGTTTCACGACAAAGAGGGACAGGCTCGCACCTTTTCCTCTGAGCTTGGCCAAGAGCGAACCGTGAACGTGTATAACGGCGTAGCGCGTGAGCCAAAAAATCCTTACACCATAGGCGAACGGATCGAGGTTCTGTATCACCCAAAAAACGAGTGCGAGCCGATGATCAATTCTTGGTGGGGGCTCTACGGGATGAGTACCGGAATGATCGCCGGAGGGAGTGTCTTTTGTATTGCTGGAGCAGTTGGGCTCTACATCCTCACACCAAAGGTCATTGAAGCTGTCACCGTTTTTTTTACCCGCACTCCGTAAAAGGCCCTAGCGCTCTCTCACGCTCGAAGCTCCGTTCCATATCCTCTAAGTCTTTGAAATAACACTAAGTATAAGATTTCGAACTGCCTTGCTTCCAACTTTCATCTCAACGCACTAGGTGAATCTCTCAAGGGGGATAGGAAACTTTTCGCTGTAAAACCTCAAAGATCAGCGAAAACCTATCGACAGATCCACCATAGGGTTAGTGGGGAAACCTTTACGTCGACTACTCGACAAAACGCAGAAAGGATTTCTCTACACAGGTTTTAAGCAGTACGTAGAGTAGGTTTTTACAGTTGCTCGTGCCTGCTCCAGAAGTTTTGGGAAGCAAAGTTGTGAGCATTAAAGGTTTAATCGATCAGGTTGTCCGTGGCAGCACGTCTTCGCCAGCTCATCCAGCTGAACAGGGGGACTATGCCCCAAGAGATAAGAGTAGAGACTCGGCAAAGTACTTCTCTCTTGAAGTTTCAACTGCACAAGACGACGTCCTTAGATATCTCCAGCATTCTCTCGCATTTACTCTTGTCATTGGTGTGGTGTTGTTTGCCGCAACTGCTTCCACGAAATTCTGGAGCGGGGAAGGTGTTTACGATGCTCAGGCTCTTTTTCGAATGGCTGCAGAATCGAATTCGGGCAAGCAAATTCTCCTTCATCGGATAACCGGGGCGGTTAATATCCATGGGAAAGTAGATTTCTCAGAACAGATTATCTTTCAATCTGAGCGAGGAGCAACGGAGAGTTATCTTACTCGCCGTCTCCCCTTAGCAAACGAACACGGTGAGATAGAGTATACATTTAAGCCCGTTAGAGTTCGGCATACCTACGGTGATCTCCAAAAGCTCTCGCCAGAGCGAGAGATGGAAGTAAAACAAAATCCTATTAATGGATTTGTGATTCTTGGTCTTGGAGAGGATAAGAGGCCATTTTCGCCAGGCATAAACGAAATTACTCTTCAGTACTCTGCTAAGGGGATTGTTTCAGAAAAAGAGGGTGAGCTTTCCCTCTCCTGGAATCCGCTTGAAGAGAGGCACTACAACACGAGAAACCTTGAAATAATCATTACTAATCTTACCGGACAGCAGCTCCACCCTTT
>JAGRAO010000153.1 GCA_020434565.1 Bdellovibrionales bacterium | reverse complement strand
CTGAGGTGGCCGTTGCTTACTCAATCATTACGCACGCGCTTCACTACGTTATATTTGTGCCGTATGGGCTCTTTGCTCTGAGCCGAGCCGGCCTCTCTTTCTCAGAACTTCGCAATCGAAAGGGGAAATGAGCTGGAGTCGTCATGACTTGTTCTTCCTCAATGAGCAAGCTCGGAATCTGGGTTTTCTCGAAGCCCTTCTCGAAATGTTTTGAGAGGTTCCGCAAGAGAGAATTTCGTGTACGGCCCAGAAGAAGCCACGCTCTCTCTATTTGCGGCGTAACTCACCCAAAACTGTAGGTCAGCCGGATCGTAGACCACGTTTTGAAAGTTCGACTTCATGACGACTTCAGGGATGATCTTATCCATCAGCACTTCAGGGGTGATAGCGCCTCGATAGGCCGAAAGGTTCTGGGTGAGCTTTTCGTCAAAATGTCCCGCATAAGTGATGCCCGGTATCGCTGGATAATTCGACGAGGAGTCTTGGAGGTCATCTCCGGCATGGAATACGAGAAATCTGTCAGGATCTCGAATATAGAGTTCGGCCTCGCCTGATTTTCCATCGCTCATCATGAATGCGAATGAGTTTGTCGGGGGAGAGGTTTCTATGATGCCGCGCACTTCGGAGAGATTGTGAGAATAGGTCATGACATCCCGGAGAAGGAATGGCATCGGTCTCCCGTTTAGCGTTTCGTTTGGAGGGCTTCCGTAGCCCATCTCTCCGAGTGTTATACCCTCTTCGTTCATCCCAGAAATTGCCCCGAGAAAACCTACCCAGCCGATATTTGCGCTTGCAATTCCTTTGTCAGGGACGTTTACCGTGATCAAGGGGTATTCGTGGAGCTTTGAAATCTTGTGAAGACCCCAGTCGAGGATCCGTACAGAGTAAAGTTTTCCATCTCTGCTTGCTGAGGAGAGTGAGCTAAAATTACTGCACGATGTTCCAAGATCCCCCGCCATCATTTTGCGTAAGATCTCTTTGACCTGTTTCTTTCCACCCCATTCGCTCATCGAGGGGAGGGTGTGAGCGTAGTGCACGACATACAGCGGCAACTTCGCACCGTGAGCGAGCCCGTGCATTTCGTCGATGTATTCCTGCGGAATGAAAGGCCGCAACCGTTCGTAGGATTCCTCAAAGAAGAGTTCACTCTTAAAGGTTTTGAGGGCATTTCGATAAAGGGTAAGGAGATTATCCCGTACTTGTTCTCTCAGGAGAACTCCCTGTTGGTATCCCCGCTCGTACGGAGTCCCAGAGACAAACAGTATCGGAATCCTACCATCCTCCGTAATCGAGAGTTTTGCTTTTGAGAGAACTTCGCTCTCCTCTTCGACTGAGGTGATCCGATCGCTGCGAAGAAAAGGATGGTATTTATCAATTCGGAGATACGCGCATCCCGAAAGGAATTGAGTCAGCACAAGTGCTGCAAGAAGACCGAAAATTTTCCTCGAGAGTTGGAATCGCGGCTCTCGGGTGGAATTATCAAACATTCGGGTGTGGCGCGGGAGTCTCATAGAAAACCTACTCTCTTCTTCTCTTTATTGTACTTCATGTTTTAGATGAGTGCACAACGTCGAAGTGTTCGAGAGACGGTGGGAAACCCATTTGCCTCGCCAAGTTACTGATCTCTCAGTTTCTCGAGGGAGCGAATCCCCAGTTTAAGCGCATATTCTCGGGCAAGAATATTTATCGCCCATACGAAGGCGCAGGATGCCACGATAAAGAGATACCACCAGTGGACCTCCAAATGCTGACCGAACATACCTGGTTCGCGCATAAATACAGCAATACCAATAGGGAACATACTTACCGCGATAAGCGCTATTGAACTCAACATGAAGACAAAACTCCCAAAGCTTGCGGCGAGCTGTCCCGAGTGCTCCCACTGAAAATTAGCAAAAAACGCTCCGAGGCCAAGCCCCATCCCGACGATTCCGGCACTGAGAATCCAGGCGGAGAAAAAGGTAATTGCGAGTCCTTCGGGGCTGGTTTTTATCGCGAATGCCCCGGAACAAAAAACTACTGTTGCGATCGTGCCAAGCGGTATAAACCACGACCAAAACTTCACCTGTAAAAAAGAGCGCATGTCATACGGGGCCGTCTGAAGCATCCAAAAGCCTTGACCTTCGAGCGATATCGACGGGAACACAAGTCGAGTAGCTGCTGCGGTGGTGACAAAAGCCCCCATCGCGACATTGACGATATAGGCGAACGCTTGCCAGAAAATTCGTTTCTCTCCGGGGATCGAATCGATCAGGTTCAACACTCGGAGGTTATAGAGGTAAATCAGGTAGACTCCGGCCAGGAGCAAAACCTGAATGACCTGAGGCATATCACGACTGAATACACGATATTCTTTGAGAACGATTGCGCGCTTTTCGCTTGAAAGCCACGGGGCAAATCGAGCAAATAACTTCCACCAAAATTTCCCCCGAGTCATAAGCACCTGCTTCCTGTCGCAGGATTTTGAGTAGGCGTGTTCGTAGAGCAGTAGAAATATGGAATAGCTCAAAAAGAGCATTCCTAAAACGAGAGACCCTAGGAGGAGGAGAGGTACACCTATATCGGAGATCCGATTTTCGAGGAGATCTCGCATCGTCACTGCCACCCAATGGGTAGGGAGCCACAGCTTGTCCGGAAGAGAGACGATCGTAAGAATTCTTGCGACTTGGTCAAACGAATTTTGCTGTTGATATCCGAGCCCAATCACTTCCCCAAGAGCAAAGACACAAGCGAGGATCACGCCAAGGATCGCAAAGAGCAGTATTTTCGTTTTGGATGCAGGAATAAAAGCCGTGAAAATTATCGAGAGGCTCACCGCGAGGGATGCAGGAATTAAAAAAAAGAGCGGGAGCATTAAAAAGCTAAAGAGATAATAATCAACCGAGGCCTGAAAATGCACGCCGTAGGCGACCAGAAACGGAAGGAGAAAGGTCAGAGGCATCCAGGATGTATACAGGAGAAGGGAAACAAATTTTGTTACAAAAAATCGTAGCCGACTTACCGGGCTTGAGAGAATGAGTTCAATATCTTGAGAGAGGAAGAGAGCTCCAACTGCTGTCACTGAGTTTGAAATGCACAACATCACAAACAACATGAGGAGAAGCACCGAGTAGGGGATGCTTGGCGAGAGATACGCGACCTGCTCGTACTGTGTCAGGCGATTGAGGAGTGAGAGGGTCCCTCGATAGATCCCGAACATGACAAGCGCAGCCAACAGGAGCACCACTAAATCTCTTACTGCAGTCGACCTGTTTGACTTGGATGTGCGAAACCTGTTTCGAAAGGCGAGAAATTTTGGTCTCAGAAGTAGCGGAATAATCATTGCGGTATAGTTGATCCGAGCAGACGTTGGAGCGAGGCGAGGGCAATTGCGAGTTGGTCAAGTTCAATTGGCGACATCTTATCGTCGGAGCAAACTTCTGATTCAGAAGCGACCTCCTTCCCTTCAAGCTGAAGGAACTGGAGAAGAGGTTGACGGTCCGTTGCCGAAAATGATGTCGGGGCCCCCGGCAATTTGCCTCGATACTGTATTCGGAAAGTATCATCAACATTCTTTAACAACTCCACCGGTCCCGGAATCTCAGTATTAAATCTCCAAACTTTTTCGTTCATTCGTTGGGTCATGCGAACTCTGATGGGATTGATATCACTGAGCCCGAACGCAAGAGAATCCTTTCCTGAAGTAACTTGGATCAAGAGCCCCCCGAGTTGACCGAGTGAGTTGAATGTCGAATTCAATTTCACTTGAAAAGGGCGCGCTTCTCCAGAAAATGACGCTAAGAGGCGAGCGTTCCCTTGGAGTTCGAAATTGTCGCCCTGCGAGAGTTCAAAACGGAGCGCCCCGAAGCACTGCCCTCTCGAAAAAAAATTCACAAAATGCTCCCCGAGATGGAGTGTATCGAGCGGAGTTGGAGGACGTTCTCGAGCTAAAAGTGATGGATAAACCCGGGAAGTGATCGAAAAGCAGATCAGAGCAGCGCTCAAACTTACAATAAGCTGAAACCGCTTTCGTCTATCCATCGAGATGTAATCCCATTTGCAAATTAGAAACGGAAGAAAACCAGCCTTCCCCGAGCTCGACGTCCTTCGTCACATTTTACGAGAGAAGCCCTAAGAGTACCAGATGCCGTATCTGAACAGTGTAAGCTCCCTAGAAATGTGGATTGGATGGTATCATGCCTGAGTTCCAATCGAGGAGTTCATTGCGTCTGCATAATGTTGCCCCCAAAACCGCTCAAGACGGAGATCGCAATCTTGTGATATAGCGAGAAGGTGAGATAGGTGTGTGTTTATGAATTCAAGCAATTCTCATAACGAGGGTGATGGTGCGCCTCGAGGTCACTCCGTTGTCCGTGGAACGGCTATTGTCGGCAGTCTGACTCTCGCCAGCCGCCTGTTTGGGTTCCTCCGAGATATTCTCCTTGCTGGGCTTTTTGGCGCTGGAATTCGGGCGGATGCTTTCTTTGTTGCCTTTCGAATCCCGAATCTTCTGAGGAGTCTCCTCGCAGAAGGGGCCCTTACTTCTGCATTTGTTCCAACGTTTACTGATGAACTCCAAGGAGGCAAAGATCGCGCACAGAATTTATTACATTCAGCAACTACTCTCCTCTTGTTGATCTCTGGAGTCATTTCAATTGTCGGAATTTTCTGGAGTGGTCAGGTTGTTCGCATCTTCGCTCCCGGGTTTGCTGATCGACCGGAGCAATTTGAGCTCGCTACCGAGCTTCTCCAGATAATGTTCGGATACATCATCAGTGTGAGTTTTGTCGCTCTCGTGAATGCTGCTCTAAACGTGTTTCAGATCTTTGGCTACAATGCTCTTGCTCAGATAGTCGTCAATCTTGCTCTGATAGGGGGCGCGCTCCTGGCGTGGTTCTTCTCCGAAGAGAGTCAGGTTTTTGTTGTTGCGTGGGCCGTTATGGTTGGCGCAGTTGCTCAAATGGCGGTTCAACTGTTTGGACTTCGAAAGGCGGGACTTCATGTCCGGCTGGTGTCAACGCTGTGGTCAAAGCCGATCAGGAATATGCTCTTCCTCATGCTCCCGGCTGTCTTTGGAACCGCGGTGTACCAGGTTGTTCAATTTATGAACACTGTGCTGGCGTCCATGCTTATACCCGGATCGGTAACGTGGCTTTTCTATGCGGACCGACTCTCCCAGCTCCCTCTCGGGATATTTACTGTAGCACTCGGTTCAGTTCTCCTCCCGCAGCTTGCGCTTCTCTCTTCGTCAGGAAAACAGGAGCAGTTTGCAAGGGAGTTGGAAAATGCGCTTCGTTTTGTGAGCTTTCTTCTTCTTCCGCTTTCGGCTGCACTCTTTTTCAGTGCAGCTGACTTTGTTGATCTCGTCTTTCATCGAGGAGCATTTCTCTCAAGTGATGTCGTAATGACCGCGCTTGCTCTTCAGGCGCAGGTTCTTGGCATCTGGGCCGTTTCTGCGCATTCTCTTTTCGTGCGAGCGTTTCTCGCGAGGAAGCAGCCTGCTATCCCTGCGTGCATTGCGTCTGTGAATCTTGTCTTACACCTCGTCATTGCGCTGGGAGTGGTCGGAGAGCTCTCAAATGATGGTGGCATTGTGGCGCGATTCTTTACCTCCCTCCAATCAATTCTGTACCCCAGCGGTGGATACAGCTTTGGGCACATCGGTCTCGCACTCTCAATGTCTCTTGGAGCTTGTGCATCGCTGTTTCTCGCTTGGGGCACGATGCGTTATCAGGTGGCTGATTTTTCAGGCAAACGTTTTGTTCGGGGGACGGTAAGCTCTCTGGCAATAGCCGTCGTAGGTGGGATTGCCGCCAGTTTCGCGAGCGGGTTAATTGAAGGGGTCTTCGCCCGATTATCCGTTTTTTCCCTAGTTTTCGTGGCGACCTATGTGGCCGGTGCTTTTATGCTTCGGATGCCAGAATTGCAGGAAACCTTTGCTCTCATTGCTCGATTAGTGGAAAGGAGAGCAAGTCATGCAAAGAATCCAGGTCAGCCTTGAACCGATTGGTGATGCGTGCGTCCCAATCTCTCAAATAAAATCACTCTTGCGTGAAGCCAAAAGGTATCGACGCTCAATTTTTCTCTCCGTTCGCAAGAGGGGTGCGCGTTACTTAGGAGCCATGAGAGTTCGCGCCATCCAACGACTGAGTCAGGCTCAACTAGAGGTCGAACAGATTCGAGCGCGGGCGAGCGAACAAGGCCGGTCCGAAGGGTACCGCATCGGGTTAGAATCTGGAAAATCTGATTGTTTGGAGCTTGTGCTTCGGATAGCTCGTGAAGTCGTGGGAGAAGAGCTTTCGCTCCGACCAGAAGTGATCCTCAAACGGATCGAGAGAGATTTCCGAAGTCAGATGGAATCTGGAGCGTGTGAACTCATCGTTCCCCTCACTTTAGAAGCGAGAGCAAACGAATATTTTGGAAAACGAACGCACGTCAAAATTACTCCCGAAGAAAAGTTCGTCCCTGGAGAGGTGCGCCTTGAGTCCCGCTCAGGGGCGTTCTCCCTTTGTTTCGATGAATATTTGAATTGTATTGGGACTTCCCTGAGGGGAGAGCTGGCCCGCGTGCATCATGTCGAAGAAAGTGTCAGAAGAGTACCTCTGGAGGAGTAGTATGTCAGAAGCTGGTGCCTGGCTCTCGGAACTTGGACGAGATCTTCCGTCTCTTCAGACACACGCCTATAGAGGGAAAGTTACAGCTGTAAATGGATCTGGAGTGACATGTCTTCTTCAGCATGCAGCAGTTCGTGACCTTGTTCGACTCAATACACGATCGGGCGAGCCGCTCCTTGCAGAAGTGATCTCTCTTCAGGGCCAGCACGCACTTGTTGCACCTTTTGGCGAAGTCGATGACATCGTTGTCGGCGCAAGCGTGGAGCTCGAGCGGGGAAGGCTTGCGGCTCAGTTTTATGCCGAGGAGTTTGGGCTTGTCGTTGACTCTCTCGGTGTCCCGCTTCATGGTTCGCAGAAGCCAAGGGGGCCAGCGACTTCACTACCAATTTTCGAAAGTGCTCCTGCCCCTCTTTCTCGAGTTCCACTGAGTTCTCAGATAGTGACAGGTATTACAGCTATTGATGCACTGCATCCGATCGCGAGAGGGCAGCGCATAGGACTCTTTGCTCCAGCGGGCCTTGGAAAATCGACGTTGCTCGGTGCGCTTGCCCGGGCCGAGCAATTCGACGTCGTCGTTGTTGCCCTCGTTGGCGAGAGGGGTAAGGAGGTGGGTGAGTTTGTGCACGAAGCTCTTGGAGAGGAAGGGATGAAGAGAGCGGTGGTCGTGGTTTCGACGAGCGACGAGGTCCCGGCGATGAGGAGACTTGCGCCTTTCACCGCGACTGCTATCGCTGAGTTTTACCGAGAGAAATCCCTCTCGGTTTTGCTCCTCGTCGATTCTCTGACTCGCACCGCGAGAGCAGTTCGAGACCTCTCGCTTGCGGCTGGGGAGTCGCCAGTGCGACAGGGGTATACGAGTTCTGTGTATGAGCAGCTTCCGCGTCTCGTAGAGCGAGCAGGGAATAGTAGAAACGGTTCGATTACAGCGTTGTATACTGTCCTCACTCAGAGTGTTCAGGAACTCGATCCACTTGTTGACGAGGTAAAGAGTCTTCTTGATGGGCACTTCATATTGAGTCAGGCGATAGCAGAACTTGGAATTCGGCCTGCAATTGATCCGGGGAGTTCAGTTTCAAGAGTGACGGAGAAAATACTCTCTCGTGAGTGCTTTGCAGAAGTTTCAGAAGTAAAACGCATCTTCCAGCAGCATCTCGCCGAGAGTGGAGTGTTCGCTTCACTGACGGGGAAGAGCACGGAAGACGACCAACTTGGAGACGCTCTACGGCGAGTGTTCTCGCAGGGGATTTCGGAGAGGAGGACTCTTGACGAAAGTTTTAGGAAACTGGGTGAGCTCAAAATGAAAAAATATTCCGGAAAGAGAGCGATTCAGCCAGAATCGGCAGTTCTCTCAGACCGGAGTCGAAATTCCTGAGAACTAACGGATGAGTCCAATCGTGTCTCGGAGAATCTCACTCGTAGCGTTAAAAACCTGCGAACTTGCTTGGTACCCACGTTGATAGACCACGAGATCTACGAACTCGTTTGCGATATCGACGTTTGAAAGTTCAAGTGAACTTGAGCGTAGTTCTCCGAAACCAAGTGTTCCTGCCGTTCCGATAGAGGCTTGACCTGAACGCTCAGTCTCAAGATAAATCCCGTTACCGCTTCTCTGCAGCCCCTCAACGTTGTTAAAGTCAGCAAGAGGGATCGTCCCGACCTCGATCTCTGTTCCTCCAGCGAGCAGCGCAACGATATCCCCGTTCTGCCGGATCTCGTATCCTGTAATGTCTCCAGTTCCCTCTCCGTCTTGGTCGATCGCTCGCACAGTCGAGGTGCCTCCAAATTGGGAAGAGTTCGAGAGATCAATCGTGAAATCTCCAGCAGCGGCCCCGTTGCTGTACGCAGGAGTGCCAGTAATCACAGCGGCAGCTGCATTTGCTTCTTCAATAACCCCACTCGTTGAAAAGGTCAGTGTAGCATCTCCTCCCACTTGAGTTGGAATACCGGCAGTGCCCCCAACCTCAGATGAATCAATGTATGCCTGAACTGTCCAGGTATTTGCGTCGGTCTTAAAATAGGCAAGGGTCATGGAGTGACCGACACCAAGGCTGTCAAAGGCTGTATATTGTGAAGAGAACGAAGCAGAGGCTCCGATCTCGTCAAAAGTTTGAGGTGCCGCTGGAACGGTCGTTGTCCCCTCTCGACTATCGAGGTTCCCCGAAATGGTAATGTTGGACGAAGCCGTTCCGCTAAGGTCGATGTTTGCCATGTCAATTGGTGCGAGTGTCGTGCCACCTCCTGAG
>JAGRAO010000152.1 GCA_020434565.1 Bdellovibrionales bacterium | reverse complement strand
CTTCCCAAGGCCGTATACTTGAATCGCAATCCGAACTGAGAAAGGCGTTCTCTCAGATTCGAGTCTGAAAGATGAGCTTTCAATCTTGTCGAGCACTTTTGATACTTGGTCTGACCAGAGGACCGGTATTGCCCGACTCGGATGTTTGAGGATCTGTGAGTTTTGAACGGTGTGCTCGCGCTTGTTCATTACTACGCGAAGGCAGTCTCGCGAAATGGATCTTCTCAAAAGAACGGCGCAGGTTTCAACACCGAGCTCTGGAAAGATCGATCGCGGAAAGAGCGTGAGTTGATCCAAAAAGTTCTCTTCTAAAAGGAATCTGCGAAGACTGCGCCCACTGTCAATTCCAAGCCACGAGTTTGGGAGTATAAAATGGACCACACCTCGTTGAGATAAGAGTTCGAGAGCGCGAAACACAAAGAGGAGATACTTGTTCGGCTTTGCTTTGAGTCGACTCCCGTATCTCGCCTTGAGAACGGCAAGCTCTTGTTTCGAGATTCCGCCGTCTCTTGAGAGTCCGTAAGGTGGATTTCCGATTATGAGATCAAACGAACTCTTCCCGCAGCTGTGATGAAGATCGATCGCGTCAAAGAACCGAGAGCTGCTGGCATGGTTGGGTGCAAGCAAGAAGTTTCCGTGTCGAAAATTCTTGTCGCATATCGAGAAGAGAGCTTTGGAAGAGAGTTGAGATCGTTGGCTCATGAGAAAGCTCGTAACGAGTATCTTTGAGATTTCGAGGGCAACCGGGTCTCGTTCGAGAGCAAAGAGTGATTGAGCTATAAAGTTCTCAATATGAGAGGAACTCGCAAACGGGGAGGACTGCAGAAAGTGATTACAGAGTGCGAAAAGGAAGATACCCGTGCCACACGCTGGATCAAGTATTCGAATACTTTTCGTTTGCTCATAACCGGAACTCTTCATTGCAGAGAGTGCTTGCTCGACTAAGAGGGTGGCAATCGCCAAAGGAGTATAGGCGATGCCCTCTCCCTTTCGTTTCTCGCGAGTATAGAGAGCGTGTTCGAGTTGGAGGAGTATCTCGAAAGTGAGCTCTTTTTGATCCTGGATAAGTGTTCGTTGAAGCCATGTTCTCGACGAGCGAGGGAAAGAAGAGAGGCTCCAAGCCTCAAGCACAGCCTCGGCGTTCCACTTCAACGAAGTGGAGGGGTTTGCGACTTCGAGCGGCAATTCTTGAGAGCCTTTATCCATTCGCGAAACAGCATCATTGAATACGTGTAATCCCTGCCCCATCTCTTGAAACCACTTCTCTTACTGACGAGTCACACAGTATCGTTGGAATCCTGAGGAAACCACTCTCTTTCTCGGTGAGTCGAGGAAGGAATCGCCCATCTCCGCTCTTGCTCATAAAATGTCCCGTTTTTGCGCTTTCGAGAGATTTTGGGGATAGAAATTTGAATTGAATTGCTGGCAGAAAGGGAACAAATGAAGCACACTCAAAAGGTCGTCAATCGTGCGGTGCCGATGGGAAGAATATCTATGATACGAAGGTGCTTTTTCGCTTGTGGTCTCTTGCTTTTAGGAGGTTGCGCCGCACAACGTGCGCCCCTCTCTCCATCTGACTACAGCATTGACATGCGGATCGAAGACTCTTCTCTGATGGACCCGGAACTTGAGAAGGAATCGTCTCAGCTTCATCACTATCTCATCGGTCGGCTCGCTCTCGACAATGAAGATTTTGAAACAGCGCGAAAACATTTTCAGGAAGCGAGTCGACTCCTCGATGCTCCGGTTCCGCATCTCCATGCAACGCTTGCAGAGTTGTATGTGCGTTCTGGTGAGCTCGATAAAGCAAAAGTCGAACTTCAGCGAGCCTTAGAAGAAAAGCCCGAGGAGAAAGATTACCTCCTGCTTTACGCTGGAGTCTTAGAGTCTCTTGGTGAATCGGATTCTGCTATCCCTGTGTATCAACAGTTGATGAAAGAGGAGCCTCTTATTCCCGATGCGTTCCTTTTGCTGGCAGGCCTCTATGGTGGAAAGGATGATTACCCTTCTGCAATCAAGGTTCTCGAGGAGTTGCTCCAAAAGCAACCCTCCAACGCGGTCGCACAGCTTTATCTGGGGCGGTTTCTTGAGGCCCAGGGAGAGTATGCCCAGGCTGAGAAATACATCTCTCAGGCATTTGAGTCGCAGCCCTCAAACGAAACAATAGTCAAAGAGCTGCTGCGAGTGATTTTGAAGCAGGAAAAGTACGACGAGGCGAAGGCGGTTTGTGAAAAGCTCCTCCAATCAGATCCGAATCATCCGCTTGCGAGAAGAGTTCTTGGAGAGCTTGCGATTGGTGAGAAGAAAATTGACGAAGCATTGGAGCACCTCCGAGTGGCAGAAGAGCAGGAGGGCGACTCTTCTGCTCTGCGATATCGGATCGCGCTTCTCGAGCTAGAGAAGCAAAACTACCGCTCGGCAGAGCGAGAGCTGAGCTTCGTCATCGCACAAGACCCGACTCATTCTGAAGCGCGGTACTATCTTGCTTCTATTTACGCAGGGTCTGGAAGGAAGCAAGAGGCTCTCTCGCAACTTGAGGCTATTCAGTCCGATCAGCCGATGTACATAAAGTCTCGCACTTTTCGTGCCTTTCTCCTACGTCAAGAGGAGAGGTTTGATGAGGCTGCGCAGTCTGTGCGAGAAGTGTTGGCGGTTGAGCCCGATAATAAATCAGCGCTGTCGTATCTTATTTTGCTCCTTCGAGATTCGAATCAATTCGAAGAGGCAGCAGACGTTTTAGAAGATGCGCTCGAATATTATCCTGAAGATGACAAGCTGACCTTTCAGTACGGAGTCGTTCTTCATGAAATGGGGAAGGAGGGTGACTCGCTCGAGCAGATGGAGCGGGTTCTTGTTTTAAACCCCGACAATTCAGATGCTCTGAACTTTGTTGCGTATGCGCTTGCCGAAAGCGGTGATTCACTTGAGAGAGCTGAAGAGCTCATTCGACGAGCGCTGGAAAAGCGTGCGTATGATGGATACTACCTCGACACACTCGGGTGGGTTCTTTTTAAGCGTGGGCAGTATTCGGAGTCGCAGATCACACTTGAACGGGCTGCTGCTTTGACTGATGACGATGTCGTGGTGTTAGAACATCTCGGAACTGTGTTAGAAAAGTTAGAGTTGTTTCCCGAGGCTGCGGCTGTTTATCAAAGAGCGATTGAAAAAGGGACAGCTGCACACGATGCGTCAGACGATCAAAAAGAGGCACTCGAGCAAATCCGTGAGAGATTAGAGCAGATCGAAGAAGATCACCCCGATATGGTCGTTCAGTCAGCAAGTGAAAAATAGCAATCGATTGAAGCCAAAGTTCTTTTTTCTTCATACGAAGAAAGTCCATGGAGTGGGACGTATTGTGTTCTTCGTTGCTCTCCTTTTTGTAGGCTTTGGATGTAGTTCGAGAAAACCGGTTCGGTTTGACATTCCAGTTGGAGAAAGAGTCGAGGGTAAAGCCCTCGAACAACTCGTGAGTGGAGTGGAAGCGCGAATAAGGGGAGTCGATTCTGTGCGCTCTCTTTCACGAGTAAGAGTTCAGTCTAGCGATGCATCTCATTCTTTTCGTTGGGCGATAGTGTATGAGAGCCCGGAACGAGTACGGATAGAAACTCTCCCCTTAAACACATTCTATTCGTTGCAAACGTTAGCGAGTTCCGATGGAGAGTTCGCTGTTGTTGTACCAAGCGAGAGAACTTTTTTTAGCGGCAAAGTTACTCGACGAAGGATTGGAGAGTTTCTCGGTGTGCCCTTCGAGATTGACGAATCGATGGCCCTATTGCTTGGAGGGATTCCCGTCTCACTGTTAAGCGCCTCTTTCAGTAGCGGGGACCTTGTTGGAGTTGTTCGGAGCGATGATCTCATCGAACTCGTAGATAAATCTCAGCGCTTTCGTGCGCGTGTTGGAAGCAAAGACTTTATTATCCATGAGCTTGACCTAAGGGATCCCTTTGATGATCAAATCCTTTTGGAGCTTCAGGCCGATTCGGTTATTGAAATTGCAGGTTTCTCTTATCCAGGGCACCTGAAATTGACTCTCCCAAAGAGTAGTCAAACGACAGAAGTTTGGATGTCGATTAAGTCTCTGAATACCCCGGTTGAGGAGCAGATTTTTTCTCTGACTCCTCCCGCTGGATTTGCCGTTCGAGAGCTTCCCTAGAAGAATTTTTGAAACCACTTCTGTGTCTTAGGATCCAGGGAGGAGACGGGCAAGATTTCGTGAGCCGAACTGAAGCCCCCAGCGCGTAGCTACAACATTTATGTAGGCTATCAGAATCGTCGTAATGATGAAGGTAAAGCCGACTCCCGGACCTCTGTTGAGGGGTTCGAGGGTAGCGAGGGTGTCAAGCAGCAGAAACAGGCCGATAGGCACAAGCTGGATCAGGAGTACTCCTCCCGCAGAAACGATGTACAAAAAGTTTCCGAGGCTCGCCGTAATCTGCGACGGATTTTCCCAGTCAAACTCAGCAAATGCCGCACCGAACCCAACAGCGAGGCTGCACAGGCTTGCTGAGAGGAATAGCCCAAATACTCCGAGAATGACTACTTCGGTTGGTGGAAGCTGAATAGCGAGTCCGCCAGAGCAAAATATCACCAAGCTCATAACCGAGATGAAACAGTACCAACTGATGAATTTGAGTCGGAGTACATCGTGCAGCGAAAGAGGACTCGAAAGGAGGATCCACAAGGATTTCCCTTCTAATGAAATCGAGGGAAAGACGAATCTTGCACATACGGCAAGAACGACAAAACCACCAAGTAAAATGTTCGAAAGTATCAGAAATCTTTCAAACCAAGGTCGGCTCGTAAGCTCAACAGAATCAATCTCGTTAAAGAGTTGAAAATTATAGAGATACACGAGGCAGAGAGCGAGAAGGAGAACGAGCTGCACTGCTTGCGTTACATCTCTGACAAAGAGTTTCCACTCCTTACCGAAGAGGGCGCGAAAAGTGGGATGAATCACGCGGCGAGTGAGCCATGGCAGTCTTCTCTTGTGGGTAGCAGCAAAGGCCGGACGTCGTGAGTGCTGCAATCGAGAAAACGCGCGCGAATAGAGAAAGGCAAAGCTAAGATATGCAACGCTGATCGACGCCAACGTAAGTGAGAGCAGCGCACCCCAAAATGGAGCTGCACTCGCATTGTGGGGATTGAGTGATAGAGCGAGACTATTCGCGAGCCACGAAGACGGTAGCCATTCCGCGGTCGGGAACCGGCTCATTGAGGTGATCTGAAGAATATCTCTTGAAGTTGAAAGAGAGTGAATTTCCCCCGTATGAAAACGAAGGTACAAGTATGACCCCCCAAGTGCAAAGAGAAACAGAACAAGAACTAGATCTCTCAATCTGTAGGCAGATAGGAGAGAAGAACAGAAGATTGCGCAGGCAAAAGCAAGGCTCGCAGTTGTAATAGTGAGGCAGGTCCCAAGGATTACTCCGCTGCAGTAGAAACTCCAGCCAGCGTGGTAGTACGTCCCAAATGCTAAAAGAATCGGAAGTGAGAATATGACAATGAGCCATGATGAACTTAGGAGTGAATCCAAAAGCTTTCCGGAAAAAAGCGAGTGCCGAGGAATAGGGGTAGATTGGAGAAACTCCACGTCTTCACTATAAAAAAGGCTTCCGAGAGCCGAAACCACCCCTGAAAAAACCAAGATGCTTGCAAGCGCAAAGAAGAGAATTGCCAGAGGAGTAGAGGGAGGCACGTAAATAAGATGAGTCTGCTCTGAAAGCGAGTGAAGAGTTTTATATGTACCGTTATAGGTGGCACCCATAAGAAGGAGGCTGAGAGCAAGGGCCGTGATATCTCGTATCAGCACGTTTGGAGTTCGAACGCTTCGAGTCCAACGATTGCGAAAAGCGTAATAGCGGGGCTTAAGAAGCAGGGGCAGCATCGGTCGTTCTTCGCTCCGTATGATATGAACCGGCAGTCAATTTTAGAAATATTCGCTCGAGATTTGACTCCTCGCCCCCAGTCTGTTGATGCAACTCTGCAACTGTTCCGACAGTGAGAATACTTCCGTGATCGATAATAGCTACTCGATCTGAGACCTCCTCAGCCACATTCAGTGAGTGAGTTGAGAGAAAGATCGTCATTCCTTCACTCGCGTATCGCTTCAAGGAATCCTTTAGAAGCTTTGCTCCGTGTGGATCCAGCCCTACCATTGGTTCGTCTATGACGAGGACCTGGGGTGAGTGGATGACTGCTGCTGCAGTAGCAAGTCGTTGCTTCATCCCGTGAGAAAAACTTTCAATCAACTCATTTTGCCAATCGAGGAGTCCGTAATCAGAGAGGAGGCTATCGATTGCATCGTCAACGTTTTGCGAAGGCACTCGATAGAGGTCGGCAATAAAGTAGAGAAACTCTCGAGCAGTTAACTTAGCATAGATATACGGTCGATCCGGGATATAGCCCGTTATCTGCTTTGCTTTCTCCGGTTCCTTTTCGATGTCGTAGCCGCCTATTTCGATCGAACCTGAGGATGGTTTCAGGACTCCCGTAATCATTCGGAGCGTGGTCGTTTTCCCTGCACCATTCACACCGAGGAATCCAAAGATCTCTCCTTTATTGACTTCGAGCGAGATATCTCGCACCGCATAAAAACTCCCGTAGCTGCGAGTAACATTTTGTAACTTGATCATGTGATACACCCTATCGTGGTTTATTCATTGCCGGTTTGAGAAATGTCCCCGAATTGAACTCATTCGGAGCACACCTTATCGATTCTTTTGAGACCTCAAAGGTGAGTCGATCGTGTGTCAGGGAAAACTGCTCGGCCAGATCTGAAGCAATTTGCAAGAAGCGACTTGCTGTTTTTCGAGGAACGGTAAAGGCAAGCTTTCCACTTTGGGATTCCTTGACCTCGATTGGACCTTCGAGTCGTTCCAATACAGGAGCGGATCTCGCCACGGTATATTCTATAAGTAGTGGATTTACTGAAGTAAGATGAAAATATTGATGAGCGGCTCGTGATTGAAGATCAACTCCACCCGAGAGCACCTGGGATACGATGTTTGATGAAAGGGAAACAGTGAGCTTCCCAAGTTCGGTGAGCACTTCAGAATAGAATGAAAGCGTTGAACTCTTTTCAATTGTCAATGGAATCTCGAGGAGACACGAACCAGAATCGTTGACTCGTAAATAATTCTTCCCAACTTCCAATGGCGATAAAAGTGTCACTGATTCGTCGTGAGCCGAAGGGAGATTGAGGAGTGACCAGCGCAATCCGACGATACCGAGCAGCAGAATTGAAAACGCTATAACGAGATCGGCTTTTCCGCTCTGACAGCAGACTCTCTTCACTTTTTCTCCTTCGATCTTGCCCAGTTTC
Organism: Bdellovibrionales bacterium; assembly: GCA_020434565.1. GTDB lineage: Bacteria > Bdellovibrionota_C > UBA2361 > UBA2361 > RFPC01 > JAGRAO01. Next base: position 1,621 of record JAGRAO010000152.1, on the reverse strand, counting down.
GATATCGATCGCTCTCTCTTTGAGATGTTCTTTTCGCGGTTATGGATGGACGAATAATTTCGCTTTCTTTTAGAAACGAGACCTGAAAACAGCAATAATAGTAGTGAGTTAAATAGATTGTATCCTCCTTCGTGAGGAGACCCTTTCTCCGCATAGAAGAGAAAGCCTCCGTATGACGTTTGACCCGTTCGGCAGTGGTGAGAGGATACCGGTGGTGAGGTGTTTCTTATGAGTTTATTGAGAGGTCATTCGGGAAGGAGCGAGTCGAGCGATTCTTTTAGACGAGCGCTTTGGGTCGAGATCGTTCACTCACCACATTGGCTTGATTCGGATGATGAACTGGATGGCCTCTTCAACTTTCTCCACGAGAGTAACATGACCGATGTTATTGTCCAGGTGTATCGTGGAGGTGAACCGTGGTGGAAATCAAATAGTCAAAGAACGGGGAGGGGGAGTGCTGCTTCTCTTGCTCGTCTTCTCGAGTGGGGAAAGCAACATTCCGTCAAGATTCATGGATGGGTAAATATATTTCGTTCCTCCAATGGGTTACCTCCCGAGCTTAACGAAAAAGACCTGGCAGCCTCTTCATTGGGAGGGCCCGAGAAACAAGGAAAGCATTCGGTTGACACCGACGGTGATTGGATTGATCCCGCTTCTTCTCGAATGAGAGAATTTGTACCAACCCTCATCTCCTCTCTTCTTGAAGACTTTCCTGAATTTTCTGGAATTCATCTCGATTATTTTCGTTATCCATATGCTCTCCCAATTCGACCTGGAAGTACCGTAAAAGCTGGAATTGACTATGGCTACGGGGTGGAGGCGCGTGGTCGGTTTATTGCTGAGTGCACTGAGGGGTTAGATCCATTCTCTCTCAACACGGATGGTGCCTTCGAGATCGCGGGATACTCAAAAGCCCTTGCCTGGGATCAATGGCGTAGGGACCAGGTGTCTCAGTATCTTGCTCGAATACGAGATTGCATCTCAGGACGTGAGCTCTCTGTTGCAGTGGTTCCGTGGCCAGACCGCGCCTATCTCAGCGCTTTCCAAGATTGGAGAGGGTGGCTGACGGAAGAACTGGTAGACCGTGTTTACCTCATGGCTTATTCGAGAGATCGAAGAATGCTTGGGTATCTCGCGACGCAAGCAGCAGCGTTTCAACGCCTTCAGGCTACCGTCTCTCTTGGACTTGGGGCCTACCTCTTGGAAGATCTCGAAGAGTTGCGAAAGCAAATTGACTTGGCGAAGGGCGCAGGTCTGAATGGATACGCTATTTTTTCGTACCAATCACTACAGCGATCGACAAACGCAATCCTCTCCCATTTGTCCAAGGAATAGTGGTAATCGAAGAGCCGTGCTCCGTCGGAGTTTTTGGGTGAAAATGCCGAGGCACGAGAAGCCATCATATAAACTTCTTGTGCTGCAAAACGGGAAATTCTGCCCGCGAGCGTCTCGAGGTTGTCGCGAGCGCTCATGAGCCTGCCAGGATGATTCGGCGCTCGCTCCGGTGCACTCCTCGCCGTTCCCTGCTTTTCGCTACGAAGAGTTTATGAGAGGTCTTCTAGAAATAGATCTCGAGATCTTCTTCCGATCGGCCAAGGATATGTTGAAGAGTTTGGGTGGC
>JAGRAO010000151.1 GCA_020434565.1 Bdellovibrionales bacterium | reverse complement strand
ACTCAGACAACTTGTGTGTTTTTTTGTTACTATCCTGAAAATCCAAATCTGGATAAAATGCTCCAAGTATTGGTGGCCATGAATGAAGCGTTCGTTGAGTATCACGTCGAGAATAAGGAGTTTGATCACGAATGAAGTACGCTATCGTCAAGAAAACGAAGAGAGTAGCTAGGCCTAAAACTCGCGTGTTCAATCCCTTCATATCAGCCAGCCAAGATCCTTTCCAACTTATACCGAGCGCAAATGAAAATCCTGGATGTTCCTTTGCAAGTCGGGACACCCCCGGAAGAAGAACACATACTGGTCACCCTGAAGCCGGAAACTCTATTGGCGGTCAATATACAAGAAGGATCACTCGCGGAGTAAGCTTTCTCCTCTTCTTCTCTCTGGTTTTGAACGCTCTCCCCGTGCTTGGTCAATCCGATTCAGCAATCTCTCTGTATTATCAGGGAAAGATCCGTGAAGCACGACAGAATTTTGTTTCCGAGCGCGCCGAAGTCTTGCGTTCCGAGAATCCAGCTCAGGAATGGCAGTATTACATGTCGTTTTCTTGGTTCGAAGAGCAGGTCGGGAACCATGAGAGAGCTATTGAACTGGCAAATAACGCGCTCGAAATTGCTACCACGATCAATGATGAATTTCGGATTGGACGCAGTCTGTGCTGGCTCGGTTGGTCGTTTTCGGGCATGGGCCTCTACCAGGCCGCACGTGAGTTTTTTCTTCAGGCACAAGACATTGGAGCACCAAACGGGAAAATCAAATTTGTGGCTGTTTGGGGACTGGCGACGCAAGAGCTTGGCGCCGTGTCCTTCCTTATGGGCGATGTAGCCCAAGCAAAGGATCTCCTGCTCAAGTCGTATCGGTATGCAAAAGACCACAAGATTGACGTCGGCGTTGCAGAGGGAGGAAGGCACCTTGCAGAGATTGCGCTCCACGAAGGCGCTCTGAAAGAAGCCCAAGCATTCGCAGAGGAAGCGGTTCAGGCTGCACTCCGGTGTCGTTGTAGCCCGCTCAACACAACGAGGGCTATGGTTACAGAAGCAAAAGTGGCAGTTGAGTGGGCGAGAGTAAACAACCGTTCCTACGACGAGGCGCGCATCCTTCTTCGGCGAGCCTTGAAAGAAGCCCAGTCTCGAAACAATCGAGAGAGCATCGCAGAGTCTCAACTCCTTCTCGCCAAGACACTCCCTTCTTCTGAATTTGACGAGAGGGTCCGGCTCATAGAGCAAGCTCTCGAAGCTCTGAACATGATGAATGACGAGCTTCGGGGAAGTGCTAAGATTGAGCTGGGATTAGCCCATCTTCGAGAAAACGCGTCTGTATTTGCTCGTTTCTACGTAGAACAGGGGCGCTCGGTGAATGAAGAGCTCTTTCGAAAGATAGACGACGCATTCATTCTTGGGGCTCTCAGCGAGATCGAAAAGGATTCGGGTGATTCTTTTCGCTACCTTGACTCCCTCCACCAAGCAGCCACCGCTGCTGAGCAGCTCGGTGAGAAACTGACTGCAGCTCGAAAGTATCGCGAACTCATGTACGAGCTCGAAAAGAGTGGATACACCAAGATGGCGGTGAACTATGGACTAAAATCGAAAGTCTATTACGAACTTCTGCTAAAAGATCAACCCGACTCAGTTACTGCCAAAACTCTAAAAGAGGAATCAATTGAAGTATTCGAGAAGATTGTGGAACTCGAACTTGAATTTCAGGGCTCGGACTTGACGCCCTAGCGCCCAGAGTTCCTCATATTTCTAAGCTGAGGAAGTGGTTGTAAAACGGCCTGATTCACGTCGCGCCACTTCCGCTCCTAGCCCGAACATTCCCGACCGACCAACTCAAAGCCCTTTTCCGTGACCGGAGACTCCCAGAATCACTCAGGGACATTAGCTTTTCGTCCGCGAACTATGGATCTTTTGTAAAAGCCAGCGTCATATGAGCCTGCCCGCCTTCGCTGTATGAGGGGAAATCAGTTCTGACATCAAGAAAGATCGAGGAGTCTGAAGAGTTAGCCAATCCCCACACATCTACTCTATCGATCTCTGAGGTCGGCTCTGCTCCAATGGTTCCAGTGATAAATCCCCGAGCCGTCATCTTTACTATCGTCTCGCCAAAGAGCGGGAGCGTTTCGCTATACTTAAGACCAGAAGATTCAGAATAAGCGACCTGGAACATTTCAGACGCGGCATCGCCAAAGAGATTATCAGGTCGATCAAAGGTAATGGTGAACGTTTGATCATCCTCACTGTAGACCACGTTCATCGAGACATTCTCAGTCGCTCCAGCTGTAATGTTTGTACAAACTCCAGAGTACGAGCCTGAAAACGCTGATGGATCAATCTTCCCATCGTTTGCAGACTTAAAACGACGAGTATTCACAAAACGGATGAACTTTCGGATAGCGTTAATGTCTTTGGTGAAAGAACGAACAAGTTTTGACTCTAGTTGTCGAGCGAGAGATTTCTGCGATGCGGATGCACTCTGTACAATCTGATCAGTTAATGAATTCGTAAAAGAGATAGCCAAGCCAGAATAACTCTCGACTTGTCCAAAGATAGTGCGGATGTCAGTCAGGCGACTTTGATTTTTCGATGTTGGAATCTTTTTCACCGGTGGGTCAAAGGGCGAAGGAAAGGTTACTGTCGTGGCTCGAAGCGCTGCCCCAATCCGAGAGCGCACTCCTAACTTCCGGAGATATTTGTTGAGAGAACGGGAAAGTAATCGATCTCTCTTTCGAACGCCTTGGAGCACTCCAGTTTGCTGGGCAGAAGTGAGGTACCCTGAAGTTACAGCGGTCGAAATATTTGTCTCAAATTGCGTTATAAGAGACCGATAGAAGGACAGAGCGCTTTGGGCATAGCTCACGGCAAAGCTCGTGTCGGCACTATTGGAGGGCTTTTTTAGCGAGATCGGTGGTCGCTTCCGAAAGAAGATCTCTGATTCTTTCTCAACAGATTCCAGCGACGGTGGTGTAATTGCTTGAGCCGCTATTCGATTTTCGTGTCTGGCCCTTTCGCAAGCCGAAGAGCAAAACACAAGTACAACAAGCAAAAGCTGAGAGTGCTTTATGTATCTCCAAATTCGATTCTGAATCATGAAAGGTTCCTCATTTTACAGAAATTATGGCAATCCGAGGCCACGATCAGAGTAACAGTGATCGGGGTCGTTTTAAAAATGCTCGGCGTCGAAAGCATAAAGGATGCATCTCTAAGTGGTTTGAAAAAATCCTGCTGCGAATAAACACCGCTGGACTTCTCGGGAATCACTTGTAGCACGAAGGGTAGAAGAATTCGAAAAATTTCTCTCCAAGGTGCTGCCCAGCACGAGAGAGCTTACAAGGAGGATCGGCCTACTCAGAGAGTCCGAGTTGGAAGGCAAGGAGGTCCCGGGTTACGGCTTCGCTCATATCAAGTTCGCCGTCTACAAAGATAATTTTTTCAGCAAGTTTAAGGATCTCCTTTCTCTGGTCGACTGAAAAATGCTCACGGATAGCCTCAAGATATTCGGGAATTCTCCTTCGCGCTGGATCTTGCGACGCAATCAGGGCAATAAGTTCGCTCTCTTCCTCAGAGAGATCAAACGCTTTCGAAAGCGCATCTCGAAGTGTCTTTACCTCAATATGAAGCTGCTTTCCGTCGGAACACAGGACTTCAAAGAGAAGCGCTGCAACTCCGATTCGGAGAAGCTCGCTCGACGGCTGCCCGGTCTTATCGACTTCAAGGGAAGCCTTTCGAGCAAAAAACGCCTTCACATTCTGAAACATTACTTCACTCACCTTCCAAAATGTCCGAGCCGAAGGAAAGACGCCCTCTCTTCAAAGAGCTTGCCTATCTCAGCAACCAAGTGGGATCTCAAAAACTCCAAGCAATCTACTCGTAACGCCATCTTGAGTCCACCTCGTAACTCGGAACTCCGCACGAGATAGCCCATAACTACAGCCGGAATCAAAGGGAGGAGCACAGCTTGACACCCGGGACAGCCACCAATCACGCTCTGCTTGAGAAGCCCCTCTTAACAGCTCGCTCACCGTTTCTCTCAAATGCACGGAGGAAGGAGGCGACTCTTCATAGAAGTGAATCGCCTCCATGTTAGGAGAACGCCAAGAATATGCGTTTACTCTTTGAAGAGTAATCCAACTAGAGGTTTTCCCGGGAAGGTCAATAAAGTCAAGGTGAGGTCCCTCCCCTTGAAGGCTCAAGTGCTGAAAGTAACGCACTTCAATAGTGTATTCTTTCCAGGGAAGGAAGGAGTCTATCTGAAGAAAAAATTGTTCTCCCCAATCTCCGAGTTCAAGCTCTACCGATTGCGGAGGGTCTTGGGATGGGAAAGACACAACCAGAGGTACGCTGGACTGATCAAAAACGAGAAAGTTCTCAGCGAAAGCACGGGTTAGAGGAAAGAGAGAAAAGGTGACAAGGAGAGCTGAAAGGCTATTCCGAAGCAGAGACATGAGAAGCCCAATCACATGAAAAAGTTGTTGAGAATAGAAGTTCTCGTAGGCAGCCTTAAAAGAGTATCGCCAATTCTGCCTCAAAGCATCGAGGCAGGACGATAGAGGTTTAAGACAGCCTACGAAAACAGAGTGATTATAGGGCTACTTTCGGAAAGTCAACCACGGTCTCTGCTACGTTGTTGATGTAGTTCGTAAAGATATTGAGAGAAACGAGTGCGACAATCTCTACTATCTCTCCGTCGGATACCCCATGCTCTCTCAGGAGCGCAAGAGACTCCGAGCTGACTTGTCCGTGAGTTCTCACAACGTTGTCTGCGAACTTCAAGATAGAGTCGATTTTCGGCTCAGCCGCGATGGCTTTCCGACTCTGAGAAAGCTCGTCCTCCTTGAGGCCGACCGTTTTTCCAAGCGCCGAGTGCGCAGAAATACAGTACTCACACTTGTTCTGTTGAGCGACAACAAGTGCGATCTGCTCTCGAACCTTGGGAGAGAGTTCTCCGTGCGAAAGGACATCTCCATAGGCGAGATACGCCTCAAGCGCTGTAGGAGAATTCCCAACAGTGGCGTGAAAATTTGGAACCATTCCAAGTTTTTTCTTCACCAAATCAAACAACTCTCGCTGCTTCGGTTGGGCGCTCTCGATCTGAGCTGGTTGTATACGTGTCATAATATGCTCCTTGTAAGCTACCTATGCATAGATAGGTATTGGTTATAAAAAAAATCTTCTCAGAGACTACTCCGTTAGAATTCCTTCAAGCCACCGCAATACATCGCGGATCGGTTTGTCACTTTGTTGAGTTCGAGCAAGAAGCATCGCTCCCTCCAAAAGACTCACCGCTGCTGTGGCAGTAAGAGAGATATCAATACCGTCCCGAAGCTCCCCCGTTGACCTTGCGGATTCGAGCGCCTTCTTGATTGCACTCGCGAAATCCCGAAAGAACAACTGCACTGCATCTCGAACTTGGTTGGTTACTGTATTTTCATCGGACGCGAGACTCGCGGCCGTACAGAATCCTTTACCGTGGTCAAAACACGCCAAGACGAGCTTACCGATCCCTTGAATCTGCTTTAGGCCGGATGACTCTCCCTCTCTTAGCGATAAAAGAGCTTCGTTAAAGCTCTCTCGGTAGCGAGAGATAACTTCCAACACGAGATCGTCTTTGCTCGGGAAGTGGTAGTGGATGCTGGCTGTCTTAATTCCAATCCGCTCGGAGATATCTCTGTAGCTAAACGCGTTACAGCCAACCTGTTGGATAAGCTGCTCGGCAATGTCTACGATTTCAGTTCTTGTATCGGCCATCTCTCTACCTATTAGTAGGTATAAAGCATCTCCGCGTTGAATACAAGGGGCCCTCAAAAAATATTTTATCGTGTTTTTCTGGATTATTACCCAGTTACAGCAGTATGCGACATACTTTTGTCTCGGTGAATAACACTCGTCAAGGGTGGGCAAGTCTATGGGGGTTTCAAGCAATCCGTCTTCGGCGCAGCTTTTAGCACGCGGCGAACAAATCAATTCGGCAAGCGGGTCGCAGGGCCCTCTTAGAGATTCAAGCATTCGGTCTGATTCACGCCAATCACTGGGATACTGCAAGAGTTTTCTCGCGCGTGCTCTCGAAGGCGATCAGATCCCTTTTCAAGTCACTGGTAAAGTCAACTGGACGATGCAGGATTCACTTTCTGCGCACCAGAGTTTCGCTCGGCTCGAATTTGATCCCCAAGATGTCAATAAAATTGACTTCGTCAACTTTGGCGGTCGGCCTCGACAGGGGGCTCCCGGGAGTTGGGATAATCCCCGAACCAAAATGAGCGAACATCATAGGGTTCCCCAAGAGAAACCAGATGAGCACTTAAGAGTCGACCTCTATCGAGCTGCGATGGAAGTTTTTGGAAAATCGTCTGAAGCAAGAGATTTGAACCTGCCGGTAGGAGTTATCGTCTTTGAATGTGAACGTGCCCCGCTTCGTTCGGCCAGCGGAAGGTTCAAAGGTTTATCAAATTTTGTGACAAAACTTCAGGCAAAGGAACCGCCGCTAAACGTCACTCTCACCACGTACCTCCCATCCCAGGCAACAGAGGGTACTCGAGCAAAGAGGGTAGACACCCGAAACTTTGTCGTTCAGTTCTCACTTCAGTTTCCAGCAGAACAAGCGCAGGAGATTGAGAGAGAACTCCAATCGCCGGAGGGCGCAAAAACTATTCTGCTTTCACTCCTCGCATATCCACCGGACGATAGCGCCGTGGGCGAAGCCCTCTCGTGGCTCAAGCAGGGAGCGCTCGAGCCAACCGCCCAAAACGGAGGAAAGTCACTCGAGCAGAGTTTGCTCACTGATTTTGTGGTGGGACGAAAAAATGACCCAAAACTCTTGAGCGATTATCAAGCAGCTCTGCGGCGTGTTCGCTCCTGAGAAACTCCGCGACAGCGTTTCCCTTCAACGTAAAGTAGCTCTTCTCACCCACCGCGCGAGGAAATTCAGTAAGCCCGAGTTTTCTATAGTAGGCCTCGACCCCAACTGAACTTTTCAGACTTATACCGCTCAATCCCCTGCGCTTACTTTCTTCAACGGCAAAAAGGACAAGCGCCTTGCCGATCCCGGAAAACTCGTGAGCTGTCGTTTTGAGAGATGCATGATGGGGATGCACCCTTAACCCGTTGATATAGAGCGTTGGCAAAGAATCATGCCGGTCGACGATCTCTTTCAAAGCGACGACTCCGAGAATATCTCCCCGTTGAGAGCGAAGAGCAAAAACTTCGAGCTGCGAATCTTTGTTCTCAATCGCATCCTTCCACCACTCCCGCCATTGAAGATCCTCAGCATACGTTGGTTGAAGATCAGAGGCCCTGTCATACCAAGCAAGAACCTCGGCGGAGTCTTCGGCCACACTTCGGCGGACAGAAGCTCTCTCTCTTTCCGCAAAGTGGCGAATAGCAGAGTTCCAATGAGGCAACGAAGCATCGCTCAAAGACGGCGTATCAGGACCCCGACTGGAAAGAGGAGAAAGCATAGTGAGATGTTCTCATCGGGCTCGGCGAGAGTGAAAAATCGTGTAAGAACTAACAGGAACTCCCACGAGAATTGGAGGAAATACCTTTTACCCCCAAGTTTGCTCGAATTTTCCCGCTCGAGATTCTCGTGGTTCCAGAGAATTTCTGAAAACTCTTAAATCGGATTGATACTCACAAGATCAGAATCTTCGACTGTCACACTACTCGGAGTGGTGAGAAGCGTTGCTATCTGCACCGACCACTCGTCGATCACCTCTCGGAGATGCGCATAACGCTGGTAATCTTTGAGAGTAAATGCTGAGTATTTTTGAGCCTCGCGATCTTTATACTCTTCGAAAACAGAGTTCATCGGATCGACTTCGAAGACAAAACCTTCCATGGCAATACTTCCTTCTCCAAAACTTTTCAGAAACCCCCCTCCAGGAACAAAAAATCCAGCAGCAGTACCGATAAGATTTACGCCCGGATTAGTAGGGACAACTTCTACCAACGCAATTCGCAGTGAGAGAACTCCCGGGCCAGGTTTGTCAACGACTTTCAGGTTGCTGCCACTCTGAATTCTCTCTACCATGGCAATTCTCAGGCGCTCACGAAAATACTGACCAAGTTCTTGAGCTTCTTCTATTCGAGCGATTTTCGTTTCTTCCTTTCCGCTGGCTTTCCGATACATCTCTTCAACGATGTGAGTATCGATGGAGTCGATATACACTTTGGCATACTCCTCTCGAATCTCTTCATACTCTCGCGGATTAAAAACCCAGTATCCATTAAATGGAGCCCGAGTCCTCTGTTCTGATACGAGTTCAGGTTTTGGTAGGAACCCATAGTCTTTAGCCGGCGTCGCACGGAGCACCCCACAGCCAGAGAGAGTGGAGACGAAGACAACGAGTCCGAACGTTCTTATCACCATTTTCCGTAGCATTTCTTCTCCCAAGCTTCTTCTCCTAAGCTTCTTCTCCTAAGCCTCTTGTCCTAACCTTCTTCTCCTCAACTCTCGCTCTCGACTTGTTCCCGTTGAAATTTCCCTTCGATTCTTCTTGCCGTAAGCACTCTCTTCTCGTTCAAACATCCCATGGGATTTTTTCGAAAAACCGAGATTTTCGAATCCTTAAGTTTCAATCTTTTCCGACCCCTCCTCAGCGATAAGCTTCTCAATTGCCGACTTCAAGCGGTGACTCATCGCTCCAGTAAATGGACCAAACCGTTCTCGAACCGTCCCGTCTTTCCCAATGAGAAACTTTTCAAAATTGAAGCCAACTTCCCCCTGCATCTCTTCGGGTGAGTGCTCAGTCAAGAATCGAAAAACGGTCTGTTTCCCCTCTCCAGTCACGTGGTCGGGCCAAAACACCGGAAAACTCACGCCGTATTTCATTTTGCAAAATTTATGAAGGGCTGCGGAATCGACTTCCCGCTTGTCTGCGGGAGCAAAGTCAGCCGATGGAAATGCCAAGACGACAAAACTCTCATCACGATATTCATCGTACAACGCTTGGAGATCTTTCAACTGGGGGGTTGTGCCACATCCAATTGCTATGTTTGTCA
>JAGRAO010000150.1 GCA_020434565.1 Bdellovibrionales bacterium | reverse complement strand
GAGGTGCTCTGCTTTATTCCATTCATGCAGCCTTTCCACGCTTCCCCGTTTGATTATCAACGCTATACCGAACCGGGCTTGCGCGAGCTCTTTCGGGATTTCGATATTGAAACCGTTTTTGTAGGGGCTGGACCAACTTCTTCCTTCGTATGGGTACTTCAAGAATGGCTCGCCATGCTGCTGTCTTTTGGGAGCCTCCGGCTCTATAGGATATTGCAGGTCGCGCTGCTCTGCTTATCGCCGATCAAGTACCTCGACTTCTTCCTTCAACACCACCCTGCCGCATCAGTCCTTGCGAGCGGATTTTTTATTAGGGCGAAAAAGTCAGGATCGAGTTCGTTGTGATTTTGCCCCAATGAACATCTGGCGCTTCGGCTATTGCTGCGCTGGCTGAGCAAAGACAAAGAAGCGCTGCAGCGTGTACAAAAAGACTACCATCACAAAGAGACAGCTAAACTGGACTAATTGGTGTGGATAGTGCAGGTGATCAACAAAGATAATCAAAAGAGATAGATTCAAGAGGTACCCCAGGAAATACGCAAAGATATAGCGGAGGAAACTCATGAGCGCATTTCCTTTGTGCCCAAAGGTCCAGCGTTTGTTGCCAAGATACCCGATGATTGTACCGAGGAGATACAACGTGGTCATCGCGATTTTATACGGCACTCCAATATAGGTGATGAAGAGGTACACACAAAAAATCGAAACATTACTGATGACGCCAACAATTCCATAGCGCATCAGTTGGTAAAACTCTTGATGACTAATTCCAAATCGATTGAGGATCTTTTCTTCGAGGAGCTCTCTCATGGAGACCTGATTCCTAAAAGCAAAATTTCAAGGGGCCACGACGACGGCAGACTGTAGGGTACTTTCAAACCGTATTCCAGGCGAGCGACTCATTTCCCCTGCAGTTCTCGGCTCGCTGACACAGAACAATCCTGAGTGACTTTCTCACGAAAACAGCTAATCCCCTACAAAAGCTCAAGAAAAATCCGAGGGCATTGATTACCTCTGGGGTATACCTTACTTTTCTCCGAATGATTCCATTTAACAAAGCACATATCTCCGGCAAAGAGCTCTTTTACATCGCGCAAGCCGTAACGCAGGGAGAGCTCAAAGGTGATGGACCATTCACCAAGAAATGTCACACCTGGCTCGAAGAACGTTTTGGAATTCTCAAAGCGCTCCTGACGCATTCTTGTACAGGTGCGTTAGAAATGGCAGCGATTCTTGCCGATATCCAAAAAGGTGACGAGGTAATCATGTCCTCGTTTACATTCACTTCAACCGCAAATGCTTTTCTCTTGCGTGGCGCAAAACCGATATTTTGTGAGATCCGCGAAGATACTCTCAATATCGACGAAACTCAGATTGAAGCTCTCATCACTGAACGAACGAAGGCGATCGTGCCTATGCATTACGCAGGAGTTGGCTGTGAAATGGATGCGATCATGGAGATCGCTCAACGCCATAATCTCGTCGTTATTGAGGATGCCGCTCATGCCATCATGGCCAAATACCGAGGTGAGTGGCTCGGATCGATTGGCGATATCGGAACATTTAGCTTTCACGAGACGAAGAACTACAGCTCTGGTGAGGGAGGCGCTCTGTTATTGAAGGATCCGGAGCTAATTCTCCGCTCCGAGATCATCCGGGAGAAAGGAACGAACCGAAGCCAGTTTTTCCGCGGCCAGGTAGACAAGTATAGTTGGGTCGATGTTGGAAGTAGCTATCTTCCCTCAGAAATCATCGCTGCGTTTCTTTATGGGCAGCTTGAAAACGCCGATGAAATTAACGATGAACGCCTCGCTATTTGGTCCCGATATCACGAAGCTTTTGAGACGATCGAAGAAGCTGGAGATGTGAGACGCCCGATCATCCCTTCACACTGTGAGCACAACGCTCATATGTACTATCTCCTGCTTGATTCTCTTGAAACGAGAACTGATTTTATCTCACATTGTGCTAAACAGGGGTCCAGTGCCGTCTTTCATTATGTTCCACTTCACCTTTCTCCTATGGGAAGGCGGCTTGGAAATCGGGCCGGGCAGTTCCCAATCACAGAGGAACTCTCCGATCGATTGGTGCGTTTGCCGCTCTATTGTGGTTTGAGTCGAGAGGATCAAGCGATCGTCTGCTCCGCCGTTCGGAGCTATTTTTCAGCTTCTCAGCGTACGGCTGTTCCTGATCCGATGGTTGCAAATCTGTAAGAGACTCGGTCCATCGATCATCTTCTGATATTTCAATCTTCAAGTCGAACTAAGACCGTGAACTCATAAAGCGGATAATCGTGAAGGAGAGCTACTCTCTTCGAATACTTGCGTTTACAATAATCAAAGATCTTACTCGGATCGGCATAAAAGAGATATTCACGCATATACTCTGCGTCTGAATAGCTCGTTAGAACATTAAAAGCGAACCCCTTTCGACAATGGAAACGGATCTGATCAAGAGTCGAATGAAAATACTTCTCCCACTCTTCGTCGGAGTGAGTCAGGCGAACATTGAATATTCCACTTGCAACAACAAAATCGAAAGTCTCGGATGACGAAAGCTCTGAAATCCAGTTGAGAGTCTCCCCTTCGCCGTACAGGTCTCGACCCTTTGCCAGCATTTCGTCAGATACATCAAGCCCAGTATACTTTCCAGTAAATCCCCTCTGCCTGAGAAAATCAAGAAGCGATCCAAAGCCGCACCCATAATCGAGTAACGAAAAATCCCCCTTCTCTTCAGGCAAGATCTTTACGAGCTGTGCAAACCGCAGAAATTGAGACTCTTTAGAATTCCAGTCTACTCCCTGAGGTGTCGCTCCGTGCTCTCTGAGTTTTCCAGAGTAATAGTGCTCTACGGTTTCGATAATTCGATTCTCTTCACTCATCTCCACTCACGAGTTTCTGATTCGCATCATGTTCTACTGCACAAGGATTCAAAAATGAAGAAGCTTCAGGGCCCACATGAAAGATAAGATCGAGCACACTGACGGCGTGCTCAAACGGACCATGAAGCTGTGGATACTCTGGATAGCCACGATAATCAAAATAGCGCACCGCAATCCCTCTCTCTCGAAAGTAGCCAAGCTCCATATAGTCTTTGGCTGCTGGCCCCGAGAGATAGGTATCAGCTTTCACTTGCGCACAGATATGCGCCAAACGCTCGGTCCGGTCTTCCTTGAGCTCATAGTCACTCGACCAAGTGAACCGAGAAGAAATTCCAAGAATTTCACAACATTCTTGAATAAAGAGAAAATTTATTTCACTTAAGAAAGTCAGGTTTTCTGCCAATGAGTAGAGCTCGCGTAATCGGTCACCATATTCTCTATAGTGAGGTGCCCTCGCATAGGCATCGTGAATCGCCCGCCAGTGCTTCTGCGCCCACGACGAATCGACGACCTGAGTATCCTTGATTTTCTGAAAGAATTTTCCTTTGACCTGAACTGGAATGCTGAGCCAATGGAGACCTGCAGAGGTTTTAATCTTATTTCTATTTCGCCAATCTCGTTTAGTATACTGCGCGTCGTCATAGAGTACGAACTCATCTGCAGCACGGATCTGATCAAAATATCCCTTCCACGGGATGTAGTTTGATTGGGTGACTACTGCAGTACGACTCTCTGTCATGCCCAAGAGTCTAGGAAAAACACCTTCTGATATCAATCTGCGGAAGGGCCGAAAGACTCATCTCGTACCGCGATCAATACATTTCTTCACCCTCAAATATATGGAACGGCACGAGCGCCGAACGGAGGGAGGCAAAACCGAAGGTATTTCGTCTGTGTAAAGATCTCCCTGCCAAACCCTCTGGTGTATCTGAAGGTGAAAAAACGCCATGGTTGAAGCGCTAGAGATTTTCTACGGGTTGTCGAAGTCCGTCGTTTCTCAATTGCGGAGAAGAAATGAGGTCTTCTCCGCTCATTGTAGAAAGCATCGCCTCAACACTTGGAGTCATCTTTGAAGTTGCAAAGATCTGATAACTGAAGAGACTCCTCCAGAAACTCGTAAGGAGCGAATTGAAACGCAAGAGATTCTGCGAAAGAACCGAATCCCCAAGCGCTAGAGGGAACGGAGCTGGAACGCCAGAGAGAGACGAGACCTGAAAGCCACTCTCTTCGAGGAGGAGTTTTAGTGTTCGAAAGGTAAAGAGCCGTTTGTGATCTTTATCAAGAATCCCACGAGGTCCGTAGTTAAATCCTCCAAAGAGAAGAACAAAACGGAGCGGGAAAAACGCTACATTTCCAGTTGAGATGATAACTCGTGGGGTATGAACCCCAAAGGTATTTCGAAGTGAGTCAAGAAATCCCTCGGGGTCCTTTAAGTGCTCGAGAATATCGAGCAGCAAAATAGTGTCGATTTTTCGAGCGCTCAGCGCTTCAGGGAATTTGTGCGAATCGAGATCGAGCTTCTCAAAATGATCGCAAAATTCGCGAGCATCGGTAATAGGCACCTTGTCAGCTGCGAAAACGGTACACCCTTTCTCCTTCAACGCTTTGGCAACTATCCCTTGGCCGCATCCCAAATCGAGCACTGTTTCACCCGGCATAATGTTTTCAATTGCCATGGTGTGAGACGAACGAAAGCCCAGCTTCGGACGGTAAGGCGAGTATTCGACCTCTTTTCCAACGTCAAACTTGCGTTGATAGAAGAGGCCAAGATTCTGAATCTTACTCAAGAGAGTTGCCTTGACGACATCCCACGCATACTTCATTCCATTCACATGGCAGATCTCATCACCGTAATAGGTCGGAATAGGAATCTCATGAATGCGAAGATTCTTTCGGAAAAACTGAATGATAATCTCAGTATCGAAGTGAAAATCATTCGTATTGTTTTCAAAAGGCACTTGAGCGAGCGCTGACACAGAATACGCGCGAAAACCGCTGTGGAACTCGGACAGCGAACTCCCGAGCCACCAGTTTTGAAATGTTGTAAGAATCTTGTTCCCGACAAACTTATAGAGCGGCATGCCGCCTTTCAGGGCCCCCCCTTTTTCAAGCATTCGCGAGCCGAAAACGGCATCTGCCTGACCGGAAAGTATCGGTTCCGTAATAGGCTCAATCATCTCCGGCGGATATTGTCCATCCCCGTGAATAAGAACAACCGCGTCAAAGTCCTTTTCTATAGCGTAGCGGTAGCCAAGCTTTTGATTTCCTCCGTAGCCCTGATTGGTAGGAGTTCGAAGCATTGTGAGTTTCACGCCTGGCTTGATCTCTTTGTAACGAAGCCCTACCTCAAACGTACTATCCTTCGAAGAATCATCGATAACGAGAATCTCAGCGCCGCTTTCAAGAACGGACTGAGGTACACGATCGAGTACCCAATCGAGGGTCTTTTCTGCGTTGTACGCCACAATAAAAATGAGAATTTTACCAGACGGGCTCATCGAGTCCTTTTCACATGTTATGGTTCGAAAGGGAGCCTAGTAGACGCACGTTGTTGGGGCAAGGGAGTGGGCAAAGAGCTCCGACCTCGGCCTCACCACCATCTCTCAAAGCCCTTAGAAAATGGGTACACGGGAAATGGTATTTGAATCGGAGACATTTCGAGAACCTAAAAATCGGCAGAATATCGTGTGAAAAACTCCTATTTTTAGGGATTTCTCTACCCTCTTGAAAGGTTTCAGTCCCGCGCTAGGCTTCAGATATCATTGGTCCTTTATGAGGAAACTCTCGGTTACTCATTTACCGTCGCCGAAGGAATGGCATGCGCTTTGCTCCGTTGAAGCCGGGTTGTGGGTCGGCTGTGCGCCGAAGTCGGAAGTGTCGTGATTGATTGGGCTCAAAGGAAGTTTGGGCCAATGCGTTTCGACAAGGTTTTCTCTCTCGGATTTCTTATATCCTTTTTGTTCCTCAATCCCCTGCACGCTCAGGGAATACCGAGTGTGCCTCCGGGGACACCAAAGGGGACCCTCATTTCAAACGGAGCATTCGCCACTGATGTTGGTCGAACTGCTATCCTTGCTCTTCAAAACGACTATCTCGTTGTTGTTCCTGAAGGGCCCGGAAGTCGCGGGGACTCAACCTATACGAGTCGGGTAGCAGATATCTCAAATCCTCTCGCTCCTCAAATGACGACATTTGGCGAAGTCGATGTTTATTTTGATGCTCACGGCTACTTTCATCAGGCAGACCGAAACGGCAAACCAGCCCTCGTCACCAAGCAGAATTGGCTCATCGAAGATGGTCACGCGACTTCGACAAGTCTTCCTACCGGAAAAGGCGTCTATATTCCCAACACCGATTTACGCTGGTTCGGAAGGGGGCTCCTCCAGCAGCCGTTTCAACTTGAAACATTCTGGAGCTACCGGAGCACGAACCACGATGCTGCCATTTACAAAGGGAGCCAACTACTGGCCCGCTGGGATCATATTGGCCTCACCGGAGTCGTGGGACATCCGATAGTCGTTGGAAATCTGCTCTATTTTCTTTCAGATCAGACAAATACCGGTATCGCTGTGTATGACATGCGCCCATCCCTTGAATCTCCCGGGACACCGCCAACGCTGATCAACGTCTACACTGGACAAGTCGGCGGCTACTGGCCGGAGATTTATGGGAACAATGATAGGCTCTACGCTTTTTTTCCAGGAAGACGAGATGATGGAATTTATATTGTAGACATCACGGATCCTCAAAATATGTTTCTCGTCTTTGATCAACCAAACCCTTTTGGTGGTGGCAGTTGGTGGAAGTCTGATCCGGGCTACGTTCAATTCCAAGACAAATATGCATTCACTGATCGTTTCAAGATCAACATGGAGACCTTTCAAGCTGAGCAATTTATCGATCCGGTTCCATACGGAATCGAAGTCAGTCAGTTCTCTCTTCCTCTTGGGAATTTGATCGTAACCGGTGGATACCAACTCGATGGTGTGGGAAGTCCAACTGGACAGATGACTCAGGGTGCTGCGATCTGGGTGCACGATCCTAACCCCGATACAACCGCACCGTATGTCGGATACCACTCGCCAAAGACAAACGAAAAGAACTATCCAAAAGGGGCTCCAATAACCCTCCTTATTCACGAGACTTTGAAACCTGAAACGATCTTTGACGGGACAAATGAAACGTTTCAACTGCGCAAGGTTTTTTCAGATGGCTCAAAGGGGGCAGCGATCGATGGCCGGTTGATCTTTACGTTCGACGACCACTTTATGTTTACTCCAACAAATGACCTCGACTCGAATACAACATACGAGGTATTCGTCCCAGGCGGGAGAATCGAAGACGCGGTTGGGAATGCACTCGAGACAGTCTGCTACCGGTTTTCAACTGGAAATTCGCTCACCTCGGCAGGAACGTGTGGTGATGGCTCAGTAGGCCCTACTCCAACGCCTACGGCAACTCCCTCACCGAGCCCAAGTCCAAGCCCGAGCCCATCAGCGAGCCCGACTCCTACCCCAACAGCGACTCCGAGTCCAAGCCCTAGTCCAAGTCCAAGTCCGAGGCCATCGTCGAGCCCATCCCCATCTCCGACGATTACTCCGAGTCCGAGCCCGTCACCAAGCCCGACGCCTTCTTCGACCTCCACACCGACTCCGAGTCCAACATCAACCTCGAGTGGAGACTATCGAGTAACGAGATTCATCCTCGTTGACGCTTCAAATGACAGAGATCTTGTGGAGCTGACTGACAACGTGCTGTTCGAACTGCCGTATCTGCCGGACATATTCAATATCCGCGCCGAAGTTTCGGGCACAGTCTCCTCAGTGAGTTTTCAGTTGAGTGGACCGGAATCTTACAGTTCGATAGAGAACACCCCACCGTATGCTCTCTTTGGAGATAACGGAGGTGACTACAACACCTGGCAGCCAACCTTTGGTGAATATACTCTCACCGCAAGAGCCCATACTGGCCAAAATGGAGGTGGCTCAGCGAGCGAACCGCTTACTATTCGCTTTACGTTTGATCCGATCGATGATGCGCCAACCCCAACTCCTACACCGAGTGTGAGTCCGAGCCCATCTCCGACACCGACTCCTACTCCGTCACCTTCACCGAGTCCTTCTCCCTCTGCGACACCAACTCCGAGCCCTAGCGCTTCACCAAGCCCATCGCCAACTCCCGGACCAGGCAGCGCAACAACTGGAGTTTTTACATACGCGCCTTATCCGGCTCTTAAAGGCTCAATTACAAACATTTCACTTGAGGGTGAGAATATCCCGGGGGCCGTTTATACATTTTCTTTCGGCGACGGAACTCCCGATATAGCGAACGTTTCAAACCCCTGGACCTCGCACACATACCAGATTCCAGGGCACTATGTGGTCTCAATTCGGACTCGTGAGTCGAACGGCACCACGTCTTTTCGGAGAGGAACCGTAACAGTCCTTGAATCGGCGGTGCCTGCGAACCGCCCGACCAAGAGCTCCTCTCTCGTATGGAATACCGCATCTGGAAAGATTGTCGCTGTAAATCCAGATAACAACTCGCTTACTCAGATTTCTTCGAACGGAACATCTGAGTCAGTAAACCTCCCAGAGTGTCAGGACCCTCGAAGTATTACTCGGGAATCCTCTGGCGAGTACTGGCTCACCTGCTACGACAACGACAGACTCCTCGTGCTTGATTCAGGCTTTAGAGTCATCAAGTCAATCGATCTTCCATACGGCTCAGCACCGTACGATATCATCGCTGGCAACAAGTACGTGTACGTCAGCGCCTATGGTTCTGGGAACGTTCTGAGCTTTGACTCGCGCTCGTATAAACAGGCCAGTTCAAAATATGTCGGGCCAACCCCAAAAGCGCTCGCTCTCAATGGAGACAAATCAAAACTGTATGTGACTCGCTTCATCTCGTTTGAAGGTGCAGCCATTGTAACGGAACTCGACTCTCGGCAGAGGAACCTTACGTTCTCTCGATACTTTCATATCTGGGAAGATACCTGGAGCAACGACACCAACACTTCCGGAAAGGGAGTTCCGAACTATCTTTCGGGGATCACTCTTTCTCCAGATGGAAAGCAAGCCTGGATCACTGCGCTGAAGATGAACACTCGAAGAGGTGAATTCGTAAGTTCAGTTCCCCTCACT
>JAGRAO010000149.1 GCA_020434565.1 Bdellovibrionales bacterium | reverse complement strand
TTCGCCAACCTCGTACTGCTGACCCTCCTCAACATCAAATGTAATTTCGATTTCTCCGTCCTTAAGCTCGACGGCCGGCTCACTAATCGTAGCATCGAGATATCCTTCATCGAGGAAGTACTGGCGAACAAGAAGTCGATCATTGTCGAGCATTTCACGATTGAGTCGGCCTGTTCCAAAAAGCCAGGAGTTCCACCACTTGTACGTTTTTGTCTGAATGGCGCTTCTCAAATCGTCTTCGTCGAGATGCTCCAGCCCCCGAAATCGAATCTCTGTAATTTCGTAACGCTTCCCTTCTTTCACAGAAAAGGTCACATCAACCTGATTGTCGGTAAGTGGAGTAATGTCGTAGTCGAACGTGACGTCGTAATACCCCTTCGATTGATAGAAGGAAGTAGCGGATCGGATCAGGGCTTGAAGTTTTGTTTTATCCAGAAAGCGCCCTTCACCGAACGTGAGAATGTCAGTCAGGTCACTCTCATCGATCTCTTCGTTCCCTTGGATGAAAACCTTTCGAACAGTTGGTTTCTCAACCACATTATAAACCAGGGCTCCTGAATCCGAGTCGATCGAAGCTGTTACCTGGTCAAAGAAGCCTGTTTGATAGATAGCTTTTATCTCGCTGGAGATCTCATCTCGGCTAAATTCTCCAGAAGTCTTTGACAGCTGAGCTCTTAAAGCTTCGGAATCGATTCTCTGATTTCCCTGAAACGAAACACCAGAGATCTTCCGGTCGCTGTCTTCTGCACTCACCAACGTCGGAATGAGAAAGAGAAGCAGAAAAGCAGAGAGATAATACGTACGATTTAACAAAGCTTCCTCACTCTAATACGACACGTGATACGTTTTTCCCGAGCGCCCTAGCGTGCGAACGCTCAAGCCCCCACAACTATTGAAACTCGGTTGCTGCTCTGACCCACCCCCGGAAGCAATCTTCCGAGTAGAGGATAAAGAAGAGCACCCACCAAACAATGAATCCAGTATTGGGTCGGTTCTCGATTTTCCCAGAGAGAATTTCTCTAGGAGAAATACCTCGCTACTGAATTGCCCCTGATCGAGAATATGCGGATAAATCTCCTCTGAAGGCAAATTCGCGCAGGTCCTCGAGGCTGCCAAGCAATCGCTGGAAGGCCCTGAACGTTCGAGTGCTGTGCGCTACAAGCGCGCCTTCTCAATCTCGCTCAGAGTCCCACCGGGGCCCATTTCTAGAACAACTTGCGTATCTTGCGCCAGCTCTTTGCTATGAGTCACTGCGATCAAAATGCTGTTCTGCTCTCCGGCAAGCCGAAGGAGCAGTTCCTGTACCACCCGAGCCGTGGTTACATCAAGATTACCCGTGGGCTCATCTGCAAATATGACTTTTGGGCGACCAATAAGCGCTCGAGCAATCGCCGCACGTTGCGCCTCTCCTCCCGAGAGTTCACCCGGAAGATGATGACGCCTTTCATATAAGCCCACCTCCGAGAGAAGCGAATGGACACGCTCTCGTACTTCAGCGGATGGAACTCCAGCGATAAAGAGCGGCATTCCCACATTCTCTTCCGCTGAAAATTCTGGCAGCAAATTGTGAAATTGATACACGAACCCCAAGAGAGTGTTTCGTAGTCCAGCTCGCTCCTCCTCTGTGAGAGCGAATTGATCCTGCCCGTGAAGCAGTACCGTACCTGAAGTTGGCTCATCGAGGCCGGCGAGGAGATGGAGCAGGGTTGATTTTCCAACGCCTGATCGACCGACAATAGAAAGAGAAGACGCTTCCGGAAACGGAAAGCTGAGGTTGTCGATGACACGGAGCGCGGTATCTCCTTTCCGGTACTCCTTCGTGAGAGCAACACACTCAATCGCTACCATCGCCGAATGCCCTCCCAGAAAGTCGACTGTTCAAATGCCGATAGGAGAAGACAATTCAATAGGTGATCAGCTGAAATTCGCAGAATTTGAACTCGGAGAACAATACCACTATTCATATCTGAGCAACTCCGCCGGACGCAATGAGGCAGCCCGTCTACTTGGGTAGATGGTGGCGAGAAAGCAGATCACAAATGCAGAACATCCCACTACAGCAAAATTGCCGATATCAATTCGAATAGGCAATTCACTCACTGGGAAGATTCCCTCAGGAAGGGGAAACCCGTAGCGCTGAAGGAGCACGCAACCAGAAAAACCAAAGAGCAGTCCAAGAACTGTCCCACTTCCTCCGATGACCATACCCTGCAAACGAAAAATCCTCCCGATCTGACGCGAGGAAACACCCAGGGTTTTCAAAATTGCGATGTCACGTCTTTTTTCGAGCACGAGCATTATGAGAGTACTGACGATCGACACACTGGCCAAGACCACCAACAAGAGCAAAACAAAGAAATATGCTGTTTTCTCTAATTGGAGTGCTTCCCACAGTGAGCGATTCGCCTCAGTCCAATCCTGGGCATACAGATGACTATCAAGCTCTTTGAGAGTCGACATAAGTCTTTCAGATACCTGAGGAGCTCGGTCGGGATTCTCAACCCGAACCTCAAATCCGCTAATGGCATCGCCGAGACCGAAAAATTTCTGCGCATTTTCAAGCGCGGTGTAGGCTATCGCATTCTCGTACTCGACCAATCCGGATCGGTAGGAGCCTACAACCACAAATCGACGGAACCGTGGCATCAAACCAAACGGACTTGGACGGACAGAGGGTGAAAAGACAGATACAGTAGAGTCAGGCACGAGACCCAGGGTTCGAACGAGTTCTTCTCCGACAAGCAGTCCGGGGAGGAGCGCTTCCCGAGGAGAGCCTGATTCTGGGTCGACCACCTCAACTGCAATGTCCTTTTCGAGGGCTGAGAACGCAGCCGGATTGACCGCAAAGCGACCAATATTCTTCTCCTCATCCGCCACCTGAATTCCACGAATAAGAATCCCCGAACTGCGATCCTGGAACTGGATCAACGCCTGGTGGTAGGTGTAAGGAGAGACGGAGATGACGTCGGAAACCTCCGCCAAACGCTTCTCAATATCCTGCCATTTTCGAATAGGACCAGAGAGAGAACGAACCGTTATATGAGAATTCGTTCCAAGCAGCCTCTCTCTCAGCTCATGCTCAAACCCGGACATTATGGCAAGGACAATGACCAACACCATGACACCGAGAGCAACTCCGAGAATGGAGGCGTACGACAAGATAGTAATGAACGCCTCGCTCCGTTTTGAACGGAGATAGCGCAGCGCAATTCGTCTTACGAGGGATACGGAGCGGTGTGTGCCTGACTCAACCATTTCTCAAGATTCATTCGCTAGACGGTAGTCCCTCTCAGAGAACACACCAAACTTCTCCAGACTTTCTCAGCTTGAGGGAAGTTCCCCCTCTCCTCGGTTCTCTTCGCGTTGTCGAAGTTGCGGAAAGAGTAAAATATCTCGAATCGTCTGCGAATTTGTGAGGAGCATCACGAGCCTATCAATTCCGATTCCTTCTCCACCCGTGGGTGGAAGACCGTATTCGAGAGCCCGAACAAAATCATCGGCAATATGCTCCTCTCCCTTAGCACGGGCTTGCTGCAAAAATCGCTCTCGTTGATCTTCTGGATCGTTCAATTCGGAAAACGCATTCGCGAGCTCCATTCCGCATACGATCAGCTCGAAGCGATCCACTACCTGGGGATTCTCACTGTTTGCCCTGGAAAGTGGAGAGATAGACCGCGGATGGTGCGTAATGAAAGTAGGTTGAATGAGCTTCGGCTCAACAAGTTCATCCCACAACGCTTCTAGCCCCCTACCCCAGTCATTTGGGTCCTCACACTCGATCTCTCTAACCTCCAAAATTTTTTGCACTTCTCGAAGATCGGTAAGATCAACGTCTCTCGAGATCCCTCCAAGCTCGTGTACGGAATCGAGCATCGATATTCGAAGAAATGGTTTCGAAAGATCTATTTCATGATCGCCGTACTGAAAAGAACTCCTTTGAAGCACCTTCTGGACAACTGAGCGCAACAAGTTCTCGGTCAACGTCATGAGATCTTCAAACGTTGCATAAGCCTGATAGAACTCGAGCATAGTGAATTCGGGGTTATGTTTCTTTGAGAGCCCCTCATTTCGGAAAACCCGTCCAATCTCATAGACTCGTTCTAGCCCACCCACAACGAGCTTTTTTAGGGGAAGCTCTAGTGCGATTCTTAAAACCATCTCCGAATCAAGCGCGTTATGGTGTGTTTTGAAAGGACGAGCTTCTGCTCCTTCCGCATGATGATGCAGCACCGGAGTTTCCACTTCTAGGTATCCCTGGTCATTCAAGAACTCTCGTACACCCTGAATAATCGCTGCACGCTTTCGAAAAGTATCACGTCCCTCAGGGTTCGAAATGAGGTCAAGATATCGCTGTCTATAGCGAGCCTCAACGTCGGCAAGCCCATGAAATTTTTCGGGCAGAGGCACCAAACACTTTGTCAGGAGCCGCACGGACTCCGCATATAGGGTCCGCTCTCCCGTCTTGGTGTCAAAGAGATACCCTCGTACTTCCAGAATGTCACCGAGGTCAAATGTCTTGAACTCGTCGTACTGCTCGCTTCCGACATCATCCTTTCGAACATAGACCTGAAGTTTGCCGCTCCCATCAAGAAGATGCACAAAAGAAGCTTTGCCCATGAGACGCTGTTGGACCATGCGGCCAGCAATCGTAAAGCGCCTCGCATTTGAGGGATCGGAAACCGATTCTGAGAGCAGGTCATTACAATGCGCATCAACTTTGACATCGTTCGGAAAAGCCCATCCCGACTCTCGTAAGCGGTCAAGTTTCGCAAAACGCACCTGTTCTTGCTCAGGTCTCTCCTCTCGTGTGTTTTCAGTCATTCTGCTCTCAATTCCGCTCTTCAATACGACTCACTGCTTTTGAGGATTGCTATAGCACGCAAGCAACTCTCAGAACAATTCTGAGAGGACGGGATTTTACCTCTCATAATACTCAATCAAACGAGCAACCACCCGTGTCTCATCCCAACGCTCTTCCATAAAAGCGCGAGACTGAGCGCCCAAGGAGACTCTCCGTTCCGGGTCGATCACAAGTTCTTTCATCCGCTCAAACAACTCTTTTTCGTTTCTCGCAATGATCCAAGGAAGCGTCGCCCCATCCACAAATCGCTCAATATGCTCTCGGTTGTGCTGATCAAGCCCTGCTATAGTTGGGATACCATGAGCAAGAGATTCGAGTGAACAGATTCCAAACCAACCATTCATATGGTCAAACGATATATGACTCCTGCGCTTTCTCTTAAGGACTTCGATATGCGACATCCCTTCAAGAACTGACACCGAAACGTTTGGGTACTCACTTTTCAAATCAGACGTCACTGACAAAAATTCTTTCGTGTGTTTGTGCCAACGTCGCGTTGGAGCCTGCACGATGCGAATTTCTTCTTGCTCTCCCAGATGATCAGCACGTGGCAAATAGTGAACGTCGTACAGGGGAACGAGATTCGGCTGCCACTCGGCCATCGGGAGATGTTCAAGAAGATCCGGAGTGGACACCAACACCGAAGAGTTGGCAGTACGGTATCTCTCTCGATATTGATCTACCCTTCCGAGGAAACATTGATGATCGTAAGTTCCGTGGTGGTGATAAACGATCTTTTTGCCCTCAACATAATCTTTAAGGTGTAACGGACCAATCTGAAAGGTTTCATCAAGGAGCATATGAAAATGAAAGACGTCAGAAGTCTTGAGAAGCCACTCTATCTCGTCGTAATCCTCATCGATGAGCCGCGGAAGCTCGATGTCGTACTCATAAGCGTTTTGGTAAACGGTTCGATAGCTTAGGATTCGCGCGGTATGTTCCGTATACCGATTAATCGCGTTCGCAAACGTCACCATCATACCGGCAGGGTCATTTTGACCAATCATAAAGATATTCATAGCTGAATCCCTGTCTCGACCCCTCGCAAAGGTAAACCGAGTACCATACTCAAAAAGAGAGCCAAGTGATAGTTGGTATTCGTTGAACTTGAGAATGCCTCAAGCGACGAGTGAAGTTCAACTGCACGTGTTGAAAAGCTCTGTCGGTTGCCAAAAAACCCAAATATTACAGATCAACGCAATCGCTTTAGGCTCGAACAGAGGGCCGAAAATCGGCTACGAGCTCTTGACCGCTTACGACCCCGCTTTCCTCGGAGACGTCCATCTGTTTCTGCAACTATCTGGCCGTCGAGAATGGCGAGGAACTGAATTTCACCTTTCCCGGAAACTCGTGCGAGCTTCCCCCGTTTCTCGATCGAACCAGCATTCCATGGATTCATCGAATAGAAATCACACCGGTCATTTCCCTTAACCGCGCGCAAAATCAGGTCTTCTCCACTGAGAGAACTTCCTGGTAAAAATTGCAGTCGGATTCTTCCGCCGCCAAAGAGTTTCCCACTTTTAAATGCGCGGTTGCTTCGGGTCTGACCGGAGAGTCTTAAGGTCGTCTGGCTTTCTCCGCGATCCGAACTCTTCCACCAACGAAGCAACGCTCGAAGTGCATCCGGCCGATTGGTAGGGACACTCCGTCCGAACTGATCTCCAGCGGTGAGACCATGACACGTGGCACATACTCTCACCTCTCCGGGTTGAAACGTCACCCAATAACGCTCTCTCACTACCGGTGAACCACTTTGTGCAACGAGTTGCCAAGAGAGCGCTCGCTGCGCCGGAACCAACGCCGCAGTGGACCCGTCTGGAAAAATTTTTACGCTCCCTTGGGATATTCCTGACAATTCCTCTGACTCAAGGAGAGGAGAATCCGTAAGATAACGAGCAAGGACCCTTCGACCTTCAGGATAGAGGGTATATCCCCTGACCTGGTTTCCCTGAAAAAACTGGAGTGAATGAACAGAATAGGATGTAACGCCGTCCACTAACGTCTGCGCGCCCCCCCCAGAAACTTTCAAACTGAAGGGCTGTTGCTTGTCGAATTGGTCCCGTCGAGTAACATTTCGACTGACGACAAGAGCGAGATTTTGACCCTTCAGGTAATCCTGAAATTCAGTGAGTGAGACCTCCTCATCCTCAAATACATCCCGCTCTGGTGCTTCAAGAAGCTGTTCAGCAGGAGCCGGTCTCTCTCGCGCTACCACTTCAACAGGTTGGAGCTGCCACAGGGGGCCTGAATACTGAATGAGCGTATCAGGATTATAATAGGACACGCTCTTATGAATTGCCGAAACAATCGGGTCAGTGGCGCGAAAGTAGTTCCCAACTTTCTCAATTTTCTTCAGCTGAAAGTCGTAACGGCTCTGCGGCTCGGAGTCACTTCCAATATTTCGGTCGGCAGCAGTCTCAGATGTGTGGACTGCGACAAGCGAACCATCAGAAAGCGGCAGGGGATCACGATACAGGCCCGAGTGCGTGGACGCGGGAGAAGACGTCACATCCGACGTATCGGGATGGGTCACAGACTGAACTTGAATATAGCGGGCTTCAAGCTCGGGAGGTGCTTCAAAGGATACGATCTGACCCGAAGAATGTGATTTAAACTCTGGGGCATTAATAGCGTAGTACCTCCCCGAGTGTGTCGGATCTTCTCGAAGATGAAACATATTTGTGAGCGAGTACTCATTCGAACGATCGACCAAATTTGGATTGTATTCCTTCAGTGTATTATCGTTTTGGAAACTCCGATCGAAGTAGCTCTCGAATTCGTGACGCCCCACATGATTGAGAGTTTCGAGCCCTTCCCCGTTCTGGTGAATCATCCAAGGAAAAAACTGATTGAAGGTATGAAGAGACTCATCCGAATTCTCTCGCCGGACAAGACTCCGAGCTTCTGGGAAAACCTCTCGTCTATTCTGACTTATCGAGGCACCCTTCGCTTCACTCGCGTACAGAAACGCCCCATTTGCGTCGGTCTCAGCTTGCTGATCTTGCTGGAGATGATCCCAGCGAGTGAAAATGATGCGGCCAAAACTATCCAGTTTAGGATGAAAGTCACCAGACGGAGCATGGTCGAGCAACTGCAGCTTCCCAACGATCGGATCCAGCTTCCATAGTCCCGTATTCGTTGGTGTCGACTCATACTCATCGAGTTGAGGGTAGAGGTGTTTACTGCCATCCCTTGGTCTGTCTGACACAAACACGAGGGAGTCATCACTGAGATACGCCGGCATAATATTGTTGTATTGAGGCGGCTGAAAGGGAACTTTAGAGATAACCGGCGTCTCTGATGGTCCAAGTCCTGTTACCTCATACAGCTGGAAACGATAATCGTTGTAGTCGTAACGTTCCGGGGCTCCAATCGCCATACTGAAGACAACTTTTTGTCCTGAAAAATGAACTGCGGGATCTCTCACCACAATTCCTCGTTCATCTTGAAAGCCGCTTTTCCCGTAGCCTGCTGCGGCAGTTAAATTTTTTAAAGTTCCATCGGCATAACGGATATAGAGATCGCCCCCTCTCGGAGCAGAAGCCATAGTGGCCCGATGGTTTGCGAAGGTAGAACCAATAGTCGCAAAATCGTCAGGCTGTGGAACTTGTGTAACAAAAACGATCGGATTGACAATTTCGCTAAATGCAACACCGGGAAAGAGGAAGAGCGCTAAGCTAAAAATCAGATGGGATACTCTCTTCACAAAACACTCTTCACAACGGCTGCTTGCTTGACAGCCCTCTCGCCACGGCTCTCAGTTCACGGAGAACCCGAAGCACAGTTTCAATCAACCCCACAACACGGGTCTTCCTCTCATTTTCATCGACGCGAGACGAAAAAAACTCAACGAGTGCTACGAGACATTCTCAGACACGATACGGAACTCTCATCATTTTTCGCAGAAACTCCCCCTCTTCACCAGAGAGAGGATTGACTGGTCAAACAGTTTGAGACCACGTACTCGGGCGTCTCAACTTTGTGAAGGACAAGATTGAAACCAAGAAAACTCTTTTGGTTCAATAAGTTAGTTAAAGGCAAGCATATTTCTCGGGAACTCGACCATAACAACTCTTAGGATTCTCGGGCAAACGTATTCACTTCTCTCTGTTTTGTATCGGTTGGAGACGTAGTTCGATGAATCAATCTGCACTCAAGGACCCCCGCAATACCCAGCCTTCG
>JAGRAO010000014.1 GCA_020434565.1 Bdellovibrionales bacterium | reverse complement strand
AAATCCTCTCGATCAACTCCTTGGCACGACTTTGTCTCAGATGACTCTCAAAGATCTTTCCGGAATCAACCCCGGCATCGTCATATGAGCGAAGGAGCTCTTTCTCCGAGAGCCCAGTTCGAAGAGCATCACACTCAAATTTTGAAGGCTTTACCACAACTTTGAATTCCTCAAGACGGAGAGGACGAACCGGAGGTGAAATTATTTTTGTTTCCTCGAGCATGAGATGATGAAGCCTCAGAAGGCTCAAAAGAGTCGAATGAGTCCAAAAATCACCAGATTCTCTCTTTCATCACTACGAATTTGGTGACCGACAATCGATCCGAAGAAACGGCTCTGTCACAGGTCTACTAAAAAAAATTTTGTGTAAAAAAACTATTTATAATAGCTTTACTATTAAGCGGGGAGTTGGAGGGATTGTATTCACAAGGTTATTATCTCTATGGAACACGACAAGCCAGTACAGGAACAGATCAGGACTCCTCAGAGGAACGAGCGCGAATGGTTCCGAGGCACGCAGTTTGGAGCAGCCGTACTCGCGGTGGCTGCATCATTGCTTACTTTTGGATGCGGGAGAAATGAGAGCGAGTGGCAAGCCTACGCTGATACGCTCGACACCCCGACCCCTCGGCAAGTGCTCGACAATCCAGGTCAATACGAGGGAAAGACTATCCGCATAGAGATCGCTCCCGAGTTTCGAACTGATCACTCTTCTCTCTCCATTAACTCGAAGTACAAGTATGGGAGCGACTATGTAAATGTCGAGCTAGAGTACAGCCTGATTGATCAAGAAAGTCTTGTCGTCCTCCCAGCGTTCCTCATGAGTCGTCCGAGACTCATGACGGGTGTCTATACTCCTGATGAGATTGCATTGGTTTCGGCAAATTACCGGCTCCCGGGAAATACGACTGGTGTGGTTGGAGAGATTAAATTCTTTGAAGGGACAACAATTCCATATCTTAGTATTCAGCACGCTCTCACAAATGGACAAGCCAATCAGTAGAGATTTCCTCCGGCAAAAATTGTGGTTCGCTTCTTGAACCGGTAAGAACTACGGCGTCGCTATACAAGGGAAGTTCTTCGTTCGGCTTTAAAGGTCAGGCTTGGAAAAACCCTTTGTAGATACTCTACGAGCTTTAGCAGCTGCTCATCCGTAGGTTGGTACGTACCCGAGTTTCCGTTTACATTAATGACACCGTCTTTGTCTTTCCAGACTTCGCCGGCAAATCTCACATCTGAGTCGTATCCACTCACAAGAACGTGCTTTGACATAATCCAGTCTGCTTTTGGAAAGCGGACCTTGAGGCGAGAGAGAATGATTTTCTCACCAGTTACAAAGAGATTGAATTTATTGGGGTTCTTCTCAGAGTCAGTCAGGAGCATTCTGTGAATTTTTGCTTCATCTCGTTCACCGAGTTCGAAATATCTCGGACACAATTCGCGTCGGATACCTCGAATAACCGGAGGTGAGAATAGCAAACCCTTCTTTAAACGCGTTGCAAGTGACGGCTTTTCTTGAGGATAGGCCCTGAGCTTGTCTGGAAGAAAATCACTAACGGCCACCCGATTCTGTCGCACTTCAAATAAATGGTGAGGTCCCCACAACATTCGAACGAGAAAGCCACGCTGGCTCGGTACCGAAACACGAACATCAAGATCGTCTTTATATTTCACCCCTTCCGGGAGACTCGGAGCTATCTCACGCTCCTCCCATACAGCACCCTTTTGAGAGAGCTTGCGCTTTGTTGTCAACCATTTCAGTTTCGTTCCTCGCAACCATTTATCAATCGCTCGCTTGGAGTGTCGGCTCAGTGTCTTGCTTTCAGCTCCGACAATAGCCATCCCGAAATCTTCAACTGGAGTTCGAGAGGTTCGAAAGACCTCAACATTGACTGGTTGCCCTCTATAAAAGAGTCCGTTTTCTTCTATGGTTCTGAGAAGTGCGACGGGAAAATAGATCTTCCTGAGCGGTTTCCCGCCTGAAGTAAATCCGGCATCTTCAAGAACACGAGCATTCGCGTTGACACACGTCCAATACTTCTTTCCATGATGATCGGCTGCGGCAACACGAATAGCCTGTTTGGCTTCTTCAGGGAGATCTCGCATAAGAAAGTGAATACCAGCCTGAACCCACCCCTTTGTGTCTTCTACAACAGAAGGAGCACGACGGAGAGATTTGGCGGCGAATTTTTCATAGTGAGGCTCGTTTGATGCGGGAGGAGCTGGAAAGGCAAGATAGGCGTTGGGAAGCCCGAATCCGAGAAAAACGTGATCATTGCCAGCAAGAAAATCAGATATTCGAACCACTCGAAGGTCACTTGCCGCTCGGTCTCGAACACTTGTCGAGCAATCAGTGACTTCAACTATTCTCCCGAAAAGCGGTTCTGGTCGTCGCTCAAAGTGCCTCGAAAAGGGCGCAAATTGATGGGCGATTCTCAGCTCAGGTTGGTACGAGGAAACGGCTTCTAATGGTACGGCGCTTTCGACAGTAACTTCGGGAACAACAGGCCCTTCCTTTTTTGCAGAAAGAGAGAGAGCAGGAGGAATAATAGGGGGTGACTCCCGTTCTTCAAAGGTCCCGCTGCTTTCACCATGTCTGTTATCAATCACGTAGCCACCTTGCGGATTGACCACAAGGTAGCAGATAGTCGTTCCTTAAGCTCGGACGAGATGAGGGTCTAACCCTACTAGAATTTTCAAGATTTCGTCGATGTTTGCGCAATTTTGCTCGGAGGGCTTAGGGTTTTCAGAAGAGTCTGGATTGCGTTTGCACAACCCAATGATTAGAGAACATGGGCTAAACTGAGTTCAATAGAATTGCGATGAAAGAACTTGATCGTCCCGACTGGGGAAAAACGAGCGCTTCTCCAAAGGATGAGCGCTTCCTCTCGGGGCCACGCTCAAGATTTGAAGAACTTCGCCGAGTTTTTGGAATCGCCTCAGAATTCTTTCGGGGGTTTCGTACCTTTCATTTCCTCGGACCGTGCGTGACCATCTTTGGTTCAGCGCGTTTTCAGCCAGATAACCGTTACTATGAAGCTGCTCGACTTACTGCTCAGAAGCTTGCTACTCACGGACTCACTATTATGACTGGCGGCGGGCCAGGGATTATGGAAGCCGCTAATCGCGGGGCCAAAGAAGCCAATGGGACTTCTGTCGGTTGCAATATTCGACTTCCCAAGGAACAACACCCGAACCGGTATCTTGATTACTGGATGGAGTTTGAACACTTTTTTGTTCGTAAAGTTATGCTGCTGAAATACTCACACGCTTTCGTTGCTTTTCCTGGTGGGTTCGGAACCCTTGATGAGATCTTCGAAACTGCGACGCTCATTCAAACTGGAAAGATCACTGGATTTCCTTTAATCCTCTTCGGAATCGACTACTGGAAGCCACTTGTTTCATTTATCGAACATACCCTTGAGCAAACCCAAACAGTGAGTCCCTCAGATAGGAAGATTCTTCAACTTACAGATTCGATTGAAGAGGTCGAACGTATCATTGACGAATGGACATCTGAAGCGACTCGACTCCGGGCAAAGAGGCCTCTTCGAAGGAGATGGTGGCTTTTCGAGCGCCAGAAGGCAAAGCTTTAGTCCAGCCATTTGCCTCCTCCAGCTTCGGGGTTCAACTATCTTCAGTTTGCCAATCTCCGCCTGAGTATTACCCTGATGAGTATTTGAGTAGAAGGAGAAGTGCTCGTACCATAGAAGGGAAATTCTTTGGGGCTAGATTATGTCTCAGTTCTCGCATCTCCCTTTGAACGCTCGTAACTTTTGTGGGTCAGCCCTGCCCGAGAAAATGGATCCCGATTCTCACCAGCAAAGAGTAAGCGCCTTCGAACGGCTGTTAATGATCGGTGGGGATGAGCGTACCCTCTCACTCGGAGAAGATATCTATGTCCTACAACGGCTTCCTGGAGGATATGCCATCTTTTTGGGAGATGAAGAATACGCCAGCATTCACATGAACTCACAAGGGGGAGAACTCCAGAACAATACCAATCTGGACGTGGATCAACTTCTCGTGAAATTGCGAGCTCAGGCGACCCGCGACGAGTTCCTGCCAATTTTTCTTGATACTTCAAAAGTTACTATTCTTCACCCGAATTTCGGAAACATAGAGGTATCGAGAACCCTAGACGAGAAGATCCAGATTCAGTTGATCGATCTTCATGCTTGGCTTGT
This sequence comes from Bdellovibrionales bacterium, assembly GCA_020434565.1. Taxonomy (GTDB): domain Bacteria; phylum Bdellovibrionota_C; class UBA2361; order UBA2361; family RFPC01; genus JAGRAO01. Next base: position 25,605 of record JAGRAO010000014.1, on the reverse strand, counting down.
TTTTGGACCATCGGGGAGCGTCGATTACAATCCGCTTCAGTTGGATACAGAAAAAACCTCCAGTGAAATTCTGGCAAGTTGGAGGATCTCAATGATTCAGGAATTTCTTGGTGATCAATCAAGAGCCTCGCTTGATGTCAGCGACCGAATCCCCCTTACCGTCACTCGAGACAATCTGGGCGCTTACACTATCGTTACCCCCAAAGGTCGACCCGTGGTTATTGAAGGCTCAGGACAACTCGCCGCCAATCCCAATTGCATCGATATCGACTATTTCATTTCGCTTCTGGCAAGCCGTCCTGGCTCATTCGGTGAAAGCGCAGCTTAGATCAAGTTCGATTGAGCAAGCTCGCGAAACTTTTGCAGAAAATTATCCTCACAAGGAAGGACTAAGTTTAGAGGTTTTGATACCTTATCGGGTTATGGAAATGGTACCAAACACTCAGCCCTCTGAACCCCGCGAGCATGAAGTTGACTTCGCATCTGCAGTCCTGAACCTCGGTCAGGACCAAGAGATCAGAGATCTGTTGAGGGGTGATGAGGAAGCCGATCGCCTCAAGGCAGTTGCGGCTTTAAGTGAGACTCCTGACCCTGCGTCAACGTTTCTTCTTGGGTGTGTTGTTCTCGAAGATCCTGCTCTCGAAGTTCGAAATGCAGCTCTGCAAGCTCTCATTCGAATGAAAACGGAAGACCTTGTCGATGACCTTCAGTTTCTTCTCCGTGATAAAAACCTCAGACTTATAGAACCACAAATCCCGTATAGGCAGGTTCCTCCCCGCGTGACTCGCGAGGAAATGGGGACCTTTCGTGAACTCATTAGGAGTTTAGGTGCTCTTGGGGCATCTGCGGCTCCCGTTGTGGGAGATCTCTTTGCCCTTTTGCGAGATCGAAACTTTGCGGTCCGTCTCTCGTGTTCAGAAGCAATCAGGGATATCGCATTGGACGCTCGGTCCAAAAACGACACCGTGGCCCTCGAGACCCTTTCACATCACTTTCATATGCTCAGCGGGCGCTCTCTCAAATTGGATGACTATTATCGTGGCCGATTTCCGGTTTCAGACAACCTGATTGAGGCAACAGTTGCGACGAGTCCGGAGCGAGCAATTGCATTCTATGAAAGACGGGCGGGCGCTACTCTGCCGCTAACAAAGAGAAAAGCCGGGATTGCGATAAACGCGCTGGGAACAGCTGGGAGATTTTTTCCCTCACTTGGACTCGATGAGGCGGTCGTCTCAGAGTCCCTCCTTCGTGTTTTTCAGAAAACGAGCGACGAATCCTTGAAGGATACCGCTGCTTACTATCTTGGAGAGCTTCGAGATTCGCGAGCACTCGAACCTCTTGCGAATTGCATTCTAGATCCTTCTTCATCACCCGATCTCGTGAGAAGCGCAGCCTACGCTTTTTCAGCAAACTTGAGCGCACAGCCGGTCTCACAGGTGCGAGAGAGACTCCAAGAAACAAAAGATTGGCTTCGAAATGCTTTTGATGGGCGGGGCGGGTGTAACAATCCGGTTCTTGCTCGCGCTGCTTTAGTGATATGGAAAAAATGTGGGGCTGCTTTACCTGAAGATATGATGGATGTCGTCGGATCGGCCCTCGGGATGCAAGACGACGTTGGAGTTCTCGCTGTCGAAGTGGTTTCTGAGAATCAAGTGTATGCCGCAAAGCACATTGGGAATATTCACTCATGTATCCGCTCTGAGGACTACCGGCGAGCATTTCAAGGTATCCGAGCAGCGCGAGCGCTTGGCGAATTCGGAAGAGGCACGGGATCCGAAGCCGTTCTCTATGAAAGCATTCTCGAATGGAGTGATGACGAATCTTCCCAGCAAGGCAAGATTTCGAGTAACGATCGCAAATCTCTTGTGGTTCAAGCTATCGCTGCTTTGGGCGAAATCGGTGGAGCGACTGCCTATGAGAGGCTCTTAGATCTTCAGAGCCATCCTGTGCTTTTGACTGATAGTGTTACTCCCTTCATTATTCAGCAAAATCTCGGAATCGCTTCAACTACTCGTCCAAACCAATAAGGATATCCTTTTTCCCGAAAGCAGAACTTCTCGTCCTGCTCCAAATCTTTCCCGACGTCACGGCAGACGTGGCTTATGAAAAAATTTGGTACTGAATTATCAGAGCTTCACCCAGCAGGATTATTCCCATCAGATAGACCTGAAATCTTGGCGACGAGAGCTCTAGTCATTCGAATTGGGAGTGAAGAAACTCCTAGTGCATATTTGCAAGATGCTTCAGCGAGCGAAGTCGAGTTCGCAGCGACTCAGCGAAGCCAGTCCCAGGTTCGAGTACAAGTTGATGTGAGTGAATGGCACCGCGCTCATCAATTAAGGTGGCATCAATCATAAATCGAAGAGAATCTCTCTCTGCGTCATCTTCAGGAGATCCGATTGTTGTGAAAGTAAGGCGTGAGCCAGCGGGGAGTGAGTGGAGTTCCTCACGAAAGAGCTCAATCTCTTGGACCAGAGATTGAATTCGACTTTCAGTGGCATGACGAAGGAAACGGGGTGTCACCTCAATCTCAGGCAATTCCATGGTCGATAGCAATTTATTAATGAGCGCCATTACAAGCATACCGTGCCAGATTCGTGAGCGTCCCTCTCCAACAAACTTGAACAACTGGGACCGGTTCATTCTCACTTTGGAAGGCCATATTGAAGGCTCTACCTCTTCCCTTATTGAACCTGAAAAAACCCGCCTCAGTACTGACGGCGGGCCTGCAATCCTCGACCTACGAACGCAAGCGAGGCTATCACTGGCTCCATAGTAGCCCCCTAAGCGAATCAACAAAGGAATATTTGATGAGTTTCGAAGAAAGATCGTGTCCCCTAACTAAGGGGCCGAAACTATTTATCTTCCGGGACAAAATCGAGGAACTCTTTCACCGCCGACCGGACCGGAAGAGCTTTTACGCTCCAGCCTTTTTTCTCGAAGCCCTCAATAACCCGACGAAGAATCCGTGGATCGTTGACCTGAGCGGGAAGGGGAAGTTTGACGGATGATTTACCATCTCTTCCAAAGTGAAGTCGGAGAGCTTCGTTTACCTCGGTAATCGCGCTCATGCTGCGCTGTCGCACTCGAGCATTGTCTTCAAGATAGCCCTGAGGAGGATTCGAGAAAATGAGCTTTGTTCCCTCAAGGGATACTTTCCAACCTCGTTCCTGCTCGAAGATTCGAACGAGCTCACCAACAATTTTTACATTCTTAAGGACACTGCGCTGGCACTTGTAGGAATCGGGGACTTTCATTTCAGCAACGGCCGGCTTGAGGTGATACTCAATAGTCGTGGCCCAATCGACTCCAAAGTTTGCTTGTAGGTGAATTTCAATCTTATCCACCAGATCGCGAACGACCTGACGTTCTCCATAGTGGAGAACTGAGGCCTGCTCCGGGCTGATAGCGTGATCATTACAAGGAGGAAGTGCATCTGCTCGCATCCGCCAAATGTATCACCGGCTGACGAGCTACTCATATTTTTCCTGGAAGCTGACTCTCTGAGAGCATCTAAGACCCCGGGATCGCAACTTTTTCAGCCCGCTCGGAATGGAGTTTGCTCACGTGTGAGAATACAGTAGAAATGGCTGGATGAAACCGGAAGAATACCGCACCCGTATTGTCGAACCAGGACAGTTTGAGTCAGGCCGTCATTTTTATCCCCGTGTCCTCAATGCGACAATCCATCCCATAGTCTCGTTTTTTCTTCGCATGTCTGAAGAGAGCATTATAGCTCGTTACTGCCATCTCAATCCGCGAGTGGACCAAGATGCCCTCCGTTCGATCTTACGAAATCAGCCAAATCATTTTCGGTGGGGGGGAGCAGATCTTTTCCCGGTCGTAACCGCAAAAGGTGAAAAGAAAGTTGTCGTTATCGAAACGAACTCGTGTCCTTCGGGCCAAAAATCAATGCCGCTTGTCTCCGAGCTGGATGACCAAGGCGGATATCGCCGATTGATAGAAGATACCTTTGCACCAAATCTTCAAAAGCATCGCTACAAAAGTGGCAAACTCGCTGTGCTTTTTGACAAGAATCACATGGAGTGTTCGGGTTACGCAGCCGCACTTGCCGACTACTTTCAGGAACCGGTCTATCTCGTGCCTTGCTTTCAAGGCTTCTACAAGGACTATATCCGATTTCAGGAAGGTGTACTTGAGATTCGCTCGCCTGATGAAGAGTGGATCCCGATTCGGGGAGCAATGCGGTATGTCACCCAGCGACCGTGGAATAGGATTCCGCACCATACAAAGACGTTTTTCTTGAACCCCATTATTTGTTGTCTTGCTGGGGGTCGAAACAAGATGGTCGCATCCATGGCCTACGACCTTCTTAACGCCGAGCTTGGAAACACCGGTCTTGAAATTAACACTCCTGAAACAGTGAGAGATGTTGTACAGCAGGAAGTTCCGCTGATAGTGAAACGATTTGGCGGATACGCGGTAATAAAGGTTCCATACAGCAATGCTGGCCAGGGCGTCTTCTGCATTACAAATGAAAATGAACTGAAACAGTTCATGGATACTCAGTTTGACTACGACCTGTTTATCGCTCAGAGCCTGATCGGAAACTACGGGTGGAGCTCTGTGAGTAAATCTGGTCGATTGTATCAGGTAGGAACTCTTCCCAATAAGAAACACGAGCTCTTTGTGGCAGACGTGCGAATGATGATCCAGAGCACTCCGGAGGGATATAAACCACTTGCGGTTTATGCCCGTCGGTCAAAGGAGCCGCTACAGGCGCAACTCACTGAAGGGGCAAGCGTTCGTGACATGCTCGTTACAAATCTCTCGGTAAAACTTGGTCAAGATCAGTGGGATTCAGACCAAGACCGGTTGATTTTGATGGACGGGAAAGATTTCACGAGGCTCGGACTTGGAATTGACGATCTCATTACAGGGTTCATACAAACCGTGCTTGCTATGACAGCAATTGATAGGATGGCGAGTCAGCTCGTGACTCAAAAGGGTAAGTTTCGTGGAAAGCTCTTTCGCTCTCTTAACGATGACGATGCTCTGAACGACGAGATATTTGTCCCTGCTGACTACTAAGTCCCGCAGAGGAAACGTCTTCCCGCGTGGCGCTCTTGAAGACGAGTCCATTAACTCACGACTGAAAGCCTTAACGATCGAACGGCGAAACAGTTCTCCAGGTCGGCTTCTTTTCAGCTACCGTAACTACTGTCCAGTTGTGGTCGACGGCCTGCTGAGCCATTTCTCCCACGACCATTTCGAGCTCATCTCCATCCACGATTCCTCGTCCGGGATCGCCAGGTTGCTCGTCGAACTCACACCCCGAAGGAGATGACGGCTCAAACGCTACTTTCTTGTCGAGAGCATCGTAGTGAACCGTGACTGTGGCGCCACTTGCACCATTATAGGGGTTCAAAAACGGAAGTTCTTGTTTTGCTGCGAGGTGGCTCATACGTCGTTACCCGTTTAACAAAGAAGCCCCAGGGTGACTCGAAGAAGAATCCTAGTCAACGAATCGAGTCGCCCCCCCTACTTCTCTTGATATTTCAGTGACAAAGCAAAAAAAGTAGGTGCCCATAGTCCGACAAAGAGCCCAAATCTCTCCGCATGAGCTATCGACTCAGCCATATTTCCCTGAGCAAAATACCAAATAGCTACTGAGGCAATAATAGAGAGGTAGCCCGCTACTTGGCTAACAGATGATAGCGACAGGGACTTGGGCGTTACCCCTGTTTGGATGCTTTCAAAAGTGCTCTTACTGTCTCCTTCTAAAAGAGTGAATCATCTTGCACTCCTTTTTAGACGGGGAAATTTTGCTGGGCTTACATGAAGAATCGAAATCCTGAAGATCCCAGATGAATCAATCGAATATCCACACTTTCGACACTGACGCAGCCGCCCAGATTCACGTGTGCTTGCTGTCCCCGGCAGAGAGCCTCAACGTTGGATCGGTTGCTCGCGTGATGAGCAATTTTGGCTTTCAAAATCTCTTGCTGTGTCAGCCACGAGACTACGACGAGGATTCAGCCAAACGAACGGCCTGCTGGGCGAAAGATGTACTCGAAGGAGCTCAAGTGTATTCTGATGTTGGAGAAATGCTCAGCTCTATGGAAGACGTTGTCGGATTTACTTCGACAAGTGGAAAAAATTGGACTGGGCAAATGCTTTTAGCAGATTGGGTCACGCTCTTTTCGTCGCAGCCACTTCGAAAGACCGCTCTCCTCTTTGGACCCGAAGACCACGGACTTACCAAAGAGGATCTCCAGCATTGCAGTCATCTCGTTCGGATACCGTCCTCTGAGAAAAATCCATCGTTCAACCTCTCACACGCAGTGGCACTCGCTCTGTATGAACTTTCCCGAAACGACCGTAGTATAATTTCAATGAGCGAGGGAGAGGATTTTCCTACTTGGAACGACTTCGAACAGGTGGATCGGCTCCTTGAAGAGATTCTCGAAGAGGTTCGGTTCAGCAGGGGTGGAGAACCGGGACAGGCTCCGGCCATTCTGAAGAGCCTCTTCAGAAGGACTTCGCTGAACAAACGCGAAGCTGGGCTCCTCCTCTCCTTCCTTGGACGCGTGAACACCGAACTCCGATACCGGGCCCAAAGGAGCAAATCCTAAAAAGCCCCCTCAAACCGAATCGTGGGTATCGGGATCTCTCGCTCCGATAGTCTTTCTTACGAGAAAAAATTCCTGAAGAAGTGGCACCGTCACTCCCTTCACACAGAGAGAATTTATCTCATCTGCAAGAGCATCTCCGCTGACACCATTGCTTCCTTCGCGAAGGAAGCACTCAAAGCGCTCGGCAAACCCGACCGGAAGCTCCGATTGAAACTGCGAGAGTTCTTGGAACAGGGACTCCTTGTAGTCAGGCAGCGGGCACAGGTAATCATTTACAGAAAATGTTCCAGCCTCAGTTGAATAGCGCTCATCGCCAATATAGAGAAAACGAAATCCGTGCTTTTTCTCGAACTTTCGCACCGAATGAAGAATCTGGGGACTCTCAGTCGCAAAGTGAATCGCCTTGGGTCGAACGTCAAAATATCGAAGAGTCGCTTCCATACGGTGCTCAACGATTAAACTGCCAAGCCCTTTCCCCCGAAACTGAGGAGAGACAACAGCTCGTGAAACAACCGGAAACGAAGGATTGTAAAAGCTCTGAGTGAGCTTATCTCTGATTGCTCCTGCCGCGAGAAAGACTTTTTCGTCGCCACGAATACCAACATAACAAAAAATCCGAGAACCGAATTTGTCCCTGTCTTCTTCAAGAACCTTCTTCCCACGGGCAAGGATCTCGGGCGTAACTTCTTCAATCGATGAAAGGCGCTTCACACACCAAGTGTGAGGGACATCACACACTTGAGCGGAGCGAACAAGCTCATCTGCAATTTGGGCAGGCACTCCATCGACAGCAATAATTTCGGGAAAACCCACTCGCTCGAGATATGATTCACCAACACTCTCAACCCGAAACTCCTTCCCGTCAAACGAGGCGGTCTGTTCAAACTCTCCAAACTCGCTCACGCTCTACCTCATCTTTGAAAACGCACCATCAAGCGCTGAGATGAGATCGTTCACATCTTCAATTCCTAAAGAGAGGCGCACGAGCGAATCACTGAAGCCTCGCTTGATCCTCTCCTCTCTCGGCATATCTTTGTGGGACATCTGAGCCGGATAGGAGATAAAAGACGCCACTGAGCCGAAAGAGATAGAAATGGTAAAGAGCTCAGTATCTTGAATAAATTTTTTCGCTACTTTTTCATCACCATCGAGCTCGAAAGAAACAATCCCGCCAAAACCAGACATCTGCTTTTTGGCAAGTTCGTGTTGCGGATGTTCGGAAAGCCCCGGATATCGGACAGAAACAACTCTTGGCTGCTCGACAAGATATTTTGCGACGCGAAGGGCGTTTTCTTCGTGGCGTCGCATCCGCAATGCAAGAGTTTTGAGCCCCAGGAGCGTGAGATAGCAATCGAACGGAGCGGGATTTGCCCCGGTTGCCTTCCTGATAAATTTGATCTGATCGCGGTACGAGTCGTCTTTGACAATTAGAGCTCCACCGATGACATTCGTATGTCCTGAAATGTACTTTGAGAGGCTGTGGATTACGATGTCTGCTCCAAGCTCAAGCGGCTTCTGGAAATAAGGAGTTGCCATCGTATTATCCACAGCAAGCAGGGCTCCTTGGCTCTTGGCTATACGGGCAATCGCGGGAATATCGGTAATTTCGAGAAGCGGATTAGAAGGCGTTTCAACGTAGATCAGCTTCGTATTCTCCCGTACAGCGCCTGATACCTGGGTGATGTCCTTGCTCTCAACGAATGAAAATTCAATTCCACGCTTTGCGACAAACTCAGTAAAGAGGCGATAGGTTCCACCGTAGACGTCCGCCGTCGAGACAATATGATCTCCAGAATCAAACATCTCGCACAGGGCGTTTATTGCAGCCAAGCCGGAACTTGTAATAATCCCGTACGCTCCTCCCTCGAGAACTGAGAGAGCATTTCTCAACGCTTCTTCAGTAGGGTTGTTCGTACGAGTGTAGGTGTAGTCTTCCCACTTGCCGGGCTCCACTTGAGCGAAAGTTGAGTTCTGGTAAATTGGAACGTTGAGAGCTCCGCGCTCTCCAAATTTTTTGCTAAGGTGAATCGCTTCTGTTTCAAACCCTCGTCTCTTCGCCATGGCTCCCCCACTGATCTGTTTCGCTCCGGCATCTTATAGCAAGGTTCCGTCAAGAAGTCCCCCTTCGATGTTCGCCTAAAGAGCTGAGGTCATTGCAGAAATACGCCCTCCTAAGAGTTTTTGGCAGAGTACCTGAAATAATTCTTTCTCTTAAGTTTTCTAAGAGAAACCCCGATCTCTGTTCTGAACACTAGAGGCTCAATTTAGAGGACAGAGATGCCCTTACCAGAGATTCCAGAAAACGAACATGAGCGACTACAAGCGCTTCGTTCTTATGAAATTCTCGACTCCGAACGCGATGATCGGTTTGACGATATCGTCATGCTTGCGCGACAAGCAGCGGACACTCCGGTTGCCTTTGTAAGTCTGCTCGACGCGAATCGACAGTGGTTTAAATCGTGCAATGGTCTCGACGTGGATCAAACCCCTCGAGAGGTGGCGTTCTGCGCTCATGCGATTTTGTCTCCGGAACCGTTTGTGGTGGAAGATGCGTCAGTAGATCCCCGGGTTCGGGATAATCCGAGGGTAACGGGAGAGCCAGGGATTCGATTTTACACGGGCATCCCCCTTCTTGATTCCAAAGGGTTCGCTCTCGGGACACTTTGCGTCCTCGACTTTGTCCCCCGAAAAATTTCAGAAGAGGTTTTAAGCACTCTTAAAATTCTTGCTCGCCAAGTCGTAAGTCTGATTGAACTCCACCGAGCCCTCTCACAAGAGCACCGTTACCTCACCGAATCTGAAGAAGCGAGAAGAGAGGCCCAACGTGCGAACAAGGCAAAGACAACATTTCTTGCCAATATGTCTCATGAAATTCGAACTCCTATCACTTCGATCATGGGACTCGCTGAGATTCTTACGAGCGAAGAGGATTTCTCCCCCTTTGACAGCGCTCAAGCTTCTCAAATGATTCTTTCAAGTGCTCGCTATCTGCTGGAGATCATCAACAACTTACTCGATCTCTCAAAAATAGACTCTGGCAAATTTGGGCTTGAGATTCGAGAGTGTTCAATCTTTGAAATTATTCGTGATGTTGAAGCAATCGTCGACCTCAAGGCCATTGAGAAAAAACTTCTGTTTCTGATTGACTTTGAGTATCCACTTCCAAAGACAGTCGAAACGGACAACGTGAGACTGAAGCAGGTCCTCGTAAATCTCTGTAACAATGCGCTCAAATTTACTGAGAACGGAACCGTGAAACTTTCCGTAGCGTGTCAACCAGATGAAGAGCTCTTGACCATCACAGTCGAAGACACCGGTATCGGTATGACTCCTGAGGAAACATCGAAACTTTTTCAACCATTTCAGCAAGCAAATAAAACAATCACTCGTCGATTCGGAGGAACTGGGCTCGGCTTAAGTATTTCAAAATCGATAGTTGAGCAACTCGGGGGAAGAATAGAGCTCTCAAGCACAAAGGATGTCGGAACGACCTTTCAAATCTTTCTTCCGACCGGTGAGCTCTCTCATATTGAACTCCTTAATGAGAACCCCCTCCTTCCACACCTTGAAGATGATATCGATTCCAAACGCTATCATGGCCGAGTGCTTGTTGTTGAAGATGAGCCGCTTAATCTCAAGCTCATACGGCATATTCTCGAGAAAGTAGGGCTTCAGGTCACCTCTTCATCTGACGGGAATGATGCTGTGTCTTGCGCCGTCAATGGCGATTTTGACCTGATACTCATGGACATGCATCTTCCTTCCCTCGACGGCATATCTGCTACGAAAGCAATCAGACAACGAGGAGTATTTAGCCCTATCGTGGCACTCACGGCATCTCAAGACAGAAGTGAAATCGAGAGCTTTTTCGAAGCAGGTTGCGAAGAGTACGTTCCGAAACCATTTGAACGTTCTCAACTGTATCAGTGCATTCAGAAATATTTCGAATTTGAAAAAGTTGAAACTTCAGAAGATGGTGCTGCCCAGAGAAGTGCTCTTCCGAATAACGAGCAGTATGCTGAGCTCGTACTTTCGTATCTTAAAAAACTCCACTCTCGACTGTCTGCAATTGAAGAAGCATTTACATTCGAAGACTGGGAAACCCTCCGTGAGCGAGCACATAGCCTCGGTGGGGCTGGATTATTCGGATTTCCCAAAATTTCACTTTTGGCAAGACTCCTAGAAGAGCAGTCAGTGCGTAGAGATGGAAGAACTTGTCGCGAGACTATACGAAGGCTTCAGAGAGAGATAAAAGGTACCTCTGGACAAAAGAGCGCTGAGGTGTGAAAGAGAGGATCTTATGACAAAGGCAAAGGTTCTTATAGTTGATGATGACCAAGATGTTCTCACTGTCCTTTCGTTACATTTTCAACATGTCGGAGCAGAAGTAACCGCCGAAACGGATCCAATTGTCGCAAAGGCGAAGACGCTCAAGAGTCTCAAGGACGGTGATCCATTTGATATGCTTATCATAGATATCCGGATGCCGCATCTCAACGGCTTTGACCTCACTCGAGGTATTCGCGAGGCTGGATATAAGGGGGCGATCATTGCTTTTACAAGCACTGCTTCAGGCGAAGGAAGAAAGACGAGTGGTGATGCCGGTATCACGACCTATCTCAGCAAACAAACGCTCAACTCCAAACTTGCGCTTGCGCTCTTAGAGGAGCACTGTCCTCGAAAAAACTAAAGGGCGCAAAGCTCCTGTTCAAAAGCAGACTTTTCCTGAGCGATATGATACGACCTCAGTAGCGAGGTTGAATCATGACAAGACAGACAATATCACTCATCCAAATAGCATTCATCATCGGATGCGCTGCCCTCGTTGTGCCTCTTTTCGGCGGTCATGATTCAGACCGAGAAAAATCCTCGGGTGAGTCATCACCGCACATCGCTAACATCAGAGAGCAGCAGAGCACCACAACTGAATTTAAACTTGTCTCTCGAGATCCCGTCCGGAGCATGCAGGGATTTCTCACACTCCCTCTTTCTGGTCCAGATAAAGTTCTCTTGATAAACGCTCAGGGGCAAGAGGTTCACAGCTGGTCAGTCGATGCCGCTCGAGCGAGGCTGCTTCCGGACTGCTCCTTGCTTGTTGTGCACGGGAGTAAACTCGCCTCGGATAAGGATGTTTGGAAAGATTTGAAAGATCATCTCCGACTGTACTCGTGGGAGGGAGAGGTCCTTTGGGAACACGTGGCTGAAGACTGGGTTCACCACGATGCACATGTTCTTCCGAATGGAAATGTTCTCTTCCTTCAGAAGGAGGAGTTTCCCTTTCCGCCGGATCATCCACGAGATCCGTTGGCGGAAGGTGCAAAAATCAGGTCGAGCAAGATTATAGAGGTTAACCGCGCTGGTGATATCATTTGGCAATGGAGTGCCCACGATCACCTCGATTTGGTGAATTGTGGCTACGCAGGATGCGAAAAGGGTCAACGGCTTCGAAAGAGAGGCGACAGCATATGGGATTGGACGCACGCAAATACTGCATTTCCCCTTCCTGATAACGAACTCTACCGAAAAGGCGATAAGCGATTTCGACCCGGGAATATCCTCTTCCTCCCTCGCTCTTTTTGGACCGCCTACCTTATTGATCGGGAAACCGGCGAAGTCGTTTGGAACTATGATGGAGAGTATAAGAACGGCAAACGCATCGAAGGAATGGTACGAGGACATGAGATTTACATGATCCCAGATGGACTTCCTGGTGCATCTCACATGCTTGTCGTTGACAATGGTCTTGAGGGAGTACGAACTTTTTCAAAGGTGATAGAGTTTGATCCCGTCTCGAAAGAGACCGTCTGGAAATATGAAGACCGAGAGAATTTCTTTACTCGAGGAGGAGGTTCTGCTCAGCGTCTCCCGAGCGGGAATACACTCATATCCGAAGACGTAAGTGGTCGAGTATTTGAAGTAACCCCAAAAAATCAAATCGTGTGGGAGGGGAAAAGTGAATTCCGGATCAGTAGAGCCCACCATTATCCACTCGATTACTGCAAGCGCCTTTCAACAAGTGACCGATAGTTGGGTTGACTTGCGGGTCGCCTGCTCGGAATTCATAGGAGCTGTAAACCCTGTTTGGTGGAGGATCTCAAACACCTTTTCATCCTGATCTTTGCGCAATTTTCTCTTTCCTTCCGAAGCTCCGTTTGAAAGCATTTTGATGCGGATTGGAGAGAAACTTCCTCTCTCAGAATTTCATCGAAGTAGACAAACGACAAAGCACCTCTATTTGGAGAATCTCATGAGATTATTTTCTGTTCTTTTCGCTCTCTTTCTTCTCCCGATGAGCGCTCTCGCACAAAACGCCTTTGAGGGAACTCAAGGCGATATTTCTCGCGCTGCTTTGCCGATCTACGGAGGTGGAATTGAAGATATCATTACCGATAATAGTGGAAATCTCTACGCGGGAGTTGGTTCTCCAAATGGAATCTTCTGCTCGACCGATGGCGGCGCTACTTGGGATGGCCCTCCTTCAGGTTCTGATTTTGGTTCTCTTATCGCAGTTGCAGCTGGCGGCACTGACGGAACAGTTTTCTTTATCGGTGGAATAGATCTCTATCGTTCAACGGACGGTTGCCAAACTTTTGAACAGCTCACTGCTTCTTCAAACACGAACGACTTTGACCAAGCGCTCGTTTTTGCCAATGACACCTTAATTGCGGCTTACCGGGACGGGACTGTCGAGGTAAGCGACGATAGTGGAGATTCCTTTACGAATCGCACGATTGACGGAACAGTCACTTCAGTTAAAGCGCTCGCTGCAGGAACGACTGCTGGAACCTTTTTTGCCCTCGCTGAAACAGGTGGTGGCTCAAAGCTCTATAAGTCAGTCGATTCTGGCGTTAACTGGGCAGAAGTGACAACTTTTGCTGCCGAGCGTTCAAGACTCGGAGTGAGCCCTGAAGATGAGGACATTATTGTTGTCGCCTCAAACGATGTCGTCGAGATTTCAACTGACGGAGGAACATCATTCAATGACCGCACTCCTGGCGGACTCTCTGACAACTCAATTCGGTTTGCTACAGTATCGAGTAATCCGAGAATCTTCGTTGGCGCGAACTTCTCTGAAGATAACGGTGCAACGTGGACTAATCTGAATGATTCCGCTACGACGGAATCGGAGCTCCGTGGGCATCTCATCGCTGATCCCACAGACGCAAATACCTTTTATATGAGCTCGAGTCGTGGGGTAACAAAATCGAGCGATTCCCTCGCCAACTGGACAGATGTAGTTGAGGGAATGCTCGGGGTAACTATTGCCGACATCGCTCAAGCGACGGACAAAGACATTCTCTTTCTCGCAGGCCTGGGAGGAATTGCCAAAACCACAAATTATCTCTCGGGGGAAAATGCAACGTGGACTTACCCGATCGATGTTGATGGAAATGGAACGGCTCCGACAGCACTGTTTTTCGTCGATCCCGATGATTCGACAACACTTCTTGCAGCGGCATTTTCAGGAATTTATCGCTCTACTGATACGGGAGATACGTGGACAGCGACTGATACCGCAGCGGCGCTTGAAAACCGCGACCAGGTTCAGCAGTTCGCAAAAACCGCCAACGGAAATCTCTACGCAGCCTTCAACAAGGCCGACGATGACTCCGGTGGTGTGTCAGTCAGTACCGATGGTGGGCTCACTTGGACGGATACCTCTATGCCAAACGATCCACCCGTCAACGCAATTATCGCTGTAGAAAACACTCTTTTTGCTGGAGTCGGCGCAGAAAACACAAATGGTGCTACCCAGAGAGGAGTGTATAAGTTTGAAGACGATACTTGGACTCAGCTCAGCGGAGACATCGACGGCCAAAAAATTAATGACCTTGCGTATAATGGCTCGCGCCTATTTGCGAGCGCAGGTGACGTGAGCGATGGGGGAATCTTTGGTTCTGATGACCTCGGTGATACGTGGGACGATCTTGGCGCCGATATCGACGAAACGAGGTGCCTACAAACCCTCTCGGTGAATCCAGAAAATTCCGATAACGTTTTTGTTGCATTTGGATGCCCAGCTGGAACAGCCGTTGTGTACGAAAGCCAGGACAGCGGCGCAAGTTGGGAGGTCTACTATACGGGACTTAAGGATGAGGTGCCTTCCGCGATGTTGTTTGACGATCTTATCGTTGGTCTCAATACTGGAGCATACGAACTCAATAGTGATGTCGCTGCTAGCTCACTTACCTTTACTGGACGACTTCGGAAGCAACGTAACGGAACGATATTCACTCGGTTCACGGGAACTGCCAAAGATGCAAATGACGAGGTAGTCGCAGACCTCCCAGTCCAACTTCAATACCGTAAGAATCGTCGAAGAGACTGGCGAGACCGTGGCCGGCAACGAACAACGAACTCAAAGGGAAAAGCTCGCTGGAAGACGAGGAAGAAAGGCCTCTATCGAATAGCTGTACCCGATTCTGATCTCGTATCACGTCAGCGGCGCTTCCGCTGACGGAGGACTGCCTCGAATCCTCGTGCTTTGAAACAAGGACGAGAGCATACATGTCTGTTTCATTTCGATGAGAGGTGAAGGGGAAGCAATTTGTCTCTAGTTGAGGCCTCTGGGAATGACGTGTCTAAGCCTCCTAACTTTCGATCTTTTTTGTTTTAAGAGCTTGCTCCGTTTCATCTGTAACGTTCCGGAAACGCAACCGACTGTCTTTCTGAGAAAACTACTTTTCGAGAGCATTGTGGGGCTTACGCTTTCTATCGAAAATGATGAGGGATGAATAAATCTTATTATTTTCCTAAGGCGCTTGCTCATAGAGGATTAGTGACCGCATGAATCGCCTGCTTTTTTTCCTTTTCGTCTCCATGCTTTGCGTCTCGGCACAGTCAGCACTTGCTGAGTATGAAAGACCAAATGATAGTCAGCTTAAGAATGCTCTCTCTCCTGAGCAGTATGCCGTAACACAGCAGTGTGCGACCGAACATCCATTTGATAACGAGTATTGGGATAATCATCGGGAGGGGATTTACGTTGACATCGTTTCGGGAGAGCCGCTCTTTAGCTCAACCGACAAATTTGATTCTGGTACCGGCTGGCCGAGCTTTACGAAGCCTCTTCAACAACAGTTTGTAACCACGAAGGAAGATCGATCACACGGGATGGTACGAACCGAGGTTCGGTCATCAGCAGCAGACTCACATCTCGGACACCTCTTTCTCGATGGGCCTGGAGAAGCAGGAACAAGGTATTGTATAAACTCTGCCTCACTTAAATTTATCCCGAAAGAGGAGTTGGCTGAGAGAGGATATGGCGAATATCTTGAACTCTTCGCAAAAGGAAAAGCTATGACAGAAACAGCACTTCTCGCCGGAGGATGTTTTTGGGGAATGGAAGAACTTCTTCGAGAACTTCCAGGTGTCGTCGATACACAGGTAGGCTACACCGGCGGTTCTCTCGACGCTCCAGTCTACGATATCGTCAAGTCCGGCTCTACCGGACATGCTGAGTCAATTAAGGTCACGTTTGACCCAGCGAAACTCTCTTACGAAGCTCTCCTTCATTTTTATTTTCGTATTCACGATCCAACAACAATGAACCGACAGGGAAATGATCGAGGGACTCAGTATCGATCGGCTATTTTCTACCTCTCTGATGAGCAGAAGCAGATCGCAGAGAAAGTAAAGAAGGAAGTCAACGATTCGGGTAAGTGGAAAAGTCCAGTGGTTACCGAGATTACCAAAGCTGGCGAGTTCTACGATGCTGAAGATTACCACCAGGATTATCTTCAGAAACATCCAAACGGCTATACCTGTCACTACATTCGAGAATAGACTCCAACGATTCTTGATTTGGTTGTTCTCACAATCTGAATTACGCTTTCTCCTCTATCCCATTTCGACATGGGCGAATGAAAGCAAAGGCGTATGTTCGAATCGGAGCCAAATCGGGAACCACCATCCTTTGGTCCAATTCTTGGTGCTGCTTCGCACCGAGATGTGATTGCTGCGAGCAACTCTACTCAAGAGCGTCCTCTTGATTCACTGATCACACCAGAATCAATTGAACCAATCTCACACCACAAAATATCTCAAATCCTAAGTCGAGATGAAATCTCGACTAAAATGAAGCGTTCCGGATTCCCTGAACTTGAGCTTCTGTGGAAGCAGTTTTCCCGGAGCCGAGATCAGAGCGATTCTCTCGATCCTGCAAAGATTGAATCTGCTCGAACTCACCATATGGGTCCGCTGTTCTCCCATCCAAAACTCGGGCTAACGCTCGCCGCGGGAGCTGGCCTTGGAGCGGCTCTTCTCTTTTCAAAACTTGGAGTCTTTGATTTTCCTCAGTTTGGAACCTTCGGCAGGGGACTTCTCATCGCTGCTTCGGCTCTAAATAACACTTTTCTCACTCTCTATAGCGCTACTCTTGCGCAGCGATACGTCTTCTTTCCCATGGGAAAGATCTTGCGGCGAGATACCGCGCACATGTTGAGTCAGCGATCATATAGGGCGACGCACGAGGCGAGCGGTAGAACACGGGAACTGAGAGAGGATCTTTCCAAAATCGGTATCAACGAAAATTGGGATAATCCCGGATACGAAGCCCTCTATCAAACTGATGGTAAAATATATCATGCTGTTAAAAAGGAGACTGAACCTGAATTCTGTAAACGAGTGCTTCGTGAGTTTCTCGGCTCAAAGAACGAAGAAACTCGAAGATTCGAGCCAGGTCGGTATACGAGTTGTCTCTCAAGAGGAAAGGCATCGGTCACGGCCTTTGTAAAGCTCCACAGTGAAGCACTCGCTCGTCTTCGAGAAGACGAAATGACCTATGATGAATGTAAGGCGCTTCTCGAAGATCTGTGCTCTCATTTTCTCGAAGTCGACTCTGCTGGAATGCTCGCTGCGCGTTCTTACCTCGCTGCAATTGAACGTGGTGACCAGCTCGACTCCAAAGCTGTAAAATCTCAGGTGTGGCAGCGCGATCCATGGCGGGATCTTACCCATCAGGAAGAGTTCTACAGTTCGGCATCTCTTCGCGGCGTCAAATGGATGGGAAGAGGTCCAAAAGGAAGGCTTGGGACCTTTGGTTACCTTAAGAACCCGAGCATCTCGGCACTCGATTTTTCAACTTCAAAAGGGAGAATGGTTCGCGCACGTATCGCGGCAGCTCTAGCAGAAGATAGCTCAGGACAGAAAGTCCCGGTGCTCTTTGTTGATGGAGTAGAAGGCTCAAACGCACTTCCGCCGAAAGTTCTCCAGCTCGGAATTGAAGAGTATGCTCAAAGCGCTGGCTTTCATTCGGTTGTCTACAATCGCTTTGTTCATAATCAGATCCCAAAGCGATTCGTCGAGTCCCTTGCAGATCAGGGTATGCCTCTAAGGCAAATGAAGATTCGCTTCGCCGATTGTCGCGAAAGGGAATATCTGGATGCTTTTGCGCTCCCGATTGAACCATTCGAATATTCTTATCCCCGGGGAACAGTGCTCGCGTACACTCGGCAGCTCCGAGAAGGTTTCGCACTTCAATCTCGAGAGCCCAGCCGAATTCGACTTGCTTTCCAAGAGACGAAGCGGAAAGCTCTATGGCTTATCACAGGCGAAGCTGTCGGATTTGCAGGGGTCATGACTGCTCTGAGCACACCAAAGATGCTTCTTCCCCTAGGAATATTTGCTCTTGCTGGAGCGTGGCTTCAGAAACGCCACGAGGGGCGTTCACTTCAAAAGGCCAAATAGAATCTTATTCGTAACCGAGATCTGAGAGCTTTGAAACGATCTCTTCACGAGTGAAAGGCTTTTTTACATACGCCTCACATCCTTCTCGAAAGGCTGTAAGGATACTCGCTGTATCATCTCTTCCGGTAGTCATAATGACCTTTACACACTCGAGCCCATGAATTCCCAAGTCTCGCTCTCGCGCTCGAATCGCTTTGAGAACTTCTTGTCCGTCAAGAAAAGGGAGATTGATATCCAAACAGATGACATCGTATCGAGTGTTCTCCTGAAGCGCTAAGTCAAATGCAGAAAGCGCCTCTTTTCCGTCAACCGCAACATCAGATTCTCCAAAACGCGAGAGAATCTTCTGGAGAATTTTCCGACTCACAAAATCATCTTCGACAATAAGCGACTTCATTATTTGCTCCTCTCGGAAACAGTAACGTGGAACTTATCAAAAAGCGGTCGAAAAACGGTATCGCCAAGAGGAGCGAGAAGCTAGGATCCGAACTTGGTACAAACACGGGAGGATTCCTCTGTGACGATAAACATGTGGATAGCTTCATTTGCTTGGCTGTGTTTAGTCATCGGCTACCTAAAGCGAAAGGAGCGGTCAGTTCACATTCGATTGATGCTCATTGGAATCTGTACAGATATAGCCCTTGTTCTCTATCTCCAAGTAACCCGCTCGGCCGTCCAAACAGCGCTTAAATTCTCTCTCACCGCTTTTCAGCAAATCCATATAGGGTTTTCCACGCTCGCACTTCTCCTTTACTTTCCTGTACTTTTCCTCGGGATCCAGCTCATCAAAGGGACAGGAAGCGCGCACACGAAAGCCCGTCATATGGTAATTGCACAAACAGCTTTGATCTTAAGAACCCTGGGGTTTTTGTTTATGTTTTCGATGTGGAAAAACTCGTAACGCGGCACTACTCTTCTCCAGAGATCTCTCTTCTCAAAGTATCGAGCTCCTCCCACCGAGCGTATAATCGATCCACTTCTTGCTTTGCCTGGTGCAGATCTTCTGAGATTTTTTTACTCTCAAGAGGGTCAGAGTGGGTCGAAGGGTCAGCGATTTTTGCCTCTATTGTTGAGAGATGTTCCTCAGCTTTAAGAATAGTTCCTTCGATTCGTCCAAATTCAAGTTGATCTTTATAAGAGAGTTTTTTCCGAGGACTCTTCTGTTTCTCTTTTGCCTCACGACTCGGAGCGCTCCCCTCGATTTCCTCCTTACCGCTTTGATCTGACCACTGCTCAAAGCTCGCAAACTCTTTGAGTTCACCCTGTCCTACAAAGCCAAGAAAATGAGTACACACTTCGTCGAGCATAAACCGGTCGTGCGTGACGAGAACAACGGCTCCCTCAAACTCAAGGATCATCGTTTCAAGTGCCTCGAGCATCGGTATATCTAAGTCATTCGTCGGTTCATCGAGAAGCAAAAGATCAGCCTGTTGTCGCACGAGAACTGACAAAAGCGCTCTGGCTTGCTCGCCACCGGAGAGGCTTGATACGAGTTTTTCATGATCAGCAAGCTCGAATCCGAATCGTTTTCCCCAACTCACGATATGCACGAGCTTGTCCTGATAGAGTACCTCTCTTTGTCCCTCTCCGAGGAGTTCACCGAGTGTCTTCCACTCCGAGAGCGATTTTCGCAACTGATCAAAGTACACGACATTCAGTCCGTGTACCGCCTTCACCTTTCCAGAGCTCGGTAGGAGTTCGCCTCCAATAAGTTTCAGAAGCGTCGACTTTCCCTGTCCGTTGGTTCCCAACAGTCCAAGACAGGTTTTATTTCGAAACGTGAATGAGAGCCGTGAAACGATCTCTTTGTCACCGTATGAAAAGCTACACTTAATTAATTCCACCAGCTCCTTTGCTGTGACCTCTCCTGATCGAAAGTTTGTCTTTACCTGCTCTTTCGGTTTTCGCGACTTTGCTTCCCGGAGCGCACCTTGTAGCTCCTTCGCTTGACGCATCCGGAAAGCAGCTTTGCCGGTTCGAGCCTTTGGACTTCGGGAGGCCCACTCGAGTTCACGTCGGGTTTTATTCGCGAGAGCTGAGGTTCTCTTCGCTTCTTCACTAAGAAATCGCTCTCGATTCTCTTTAAAATCGATATACCCACCGTCGCTCTGAAAAACGCCACCTGGATAAAACGGCGAAAGCTCAACCACCTGCTCGACTGTATGATCAAGAAAAAATCGGTCGTGGGAAACGAGCGCCCAAGCAAAATTTGCCTTGCGAAGAGTATCTTCGAGCCAAGAAAGCCCGTCTAAATCGAGATGGTTGGTCGGTTCATCAAGCAACAGAACTTCAGGTGCCTGTGCAAACGCGACTGCTAAGCTCAATCGCTTCTGCCATCCTCCAGAGAGTTGAGCAGCGTTCTGGTCAAAGTCTACGAAGCCAACTCGACTGAGCGCTTTTGAGGCTGCGACTTCAACTTCTTCTGCTGAAAGGTGGCCCTCCAAACAAGAAGCTGCGGCTTGGAGGACCGACTGT
This sequence comes from Bdellovibrionales bacterium, assembly GCA_020434565.1. Lineage (GTDB taxonomy): Bacteria > Bdellovibrionota_C > UBA2361 > UBA2361 > RFPC01 > JAGRAO01. The sequence continues at coordinate 4,846 of JAGRAO010000014.1, read as the reverse complement.
TGCGGGGAAAAGTCCTCACTTTGCGGAACATAAACAACTCGCACACCACCTGAAACAACTCGCCCGCTATTTGGCTCAACAATTCCGGCAAAAGTTTTGAGAAGCGTAGACTTCCCACTTCCGTTTGGACCAACAATTCCGATACGAGATCTCGGTCGAATCGATAGCCGCAGATCTTCAAACAGCATCCGAGAACCGATCTGAACGGTAACTGAATCGAGGTGGACAAGCGCTGACGTCATAGGGTTGCGCATGGTAGCGAATGCAACAGTTGAGATATAGTGAAGCGAAGTACTTCAGAGAATGTGCTCGAACTCCTATTCGGCCTTAAGTCACACGTTCAATCCGGGCATTTTACGTTTTCCGCCGTAAATTCAGCTCGTTAGGTAAGTCGTCTTTTTCGCACAGAAGCTAGGTATTCGATAAATCAGATAAATTTGTGTAGTGATACTGCCCCCGTAGACTAGTCCGTAGGTGGTGCCCATGGCCCAGCCGTTCTTTGTCATTTCTATAACTTCAATATGAGAAGAGTGCACTCTTCTGCGATTTCATTTGGTCGGTATGAACATATCAAGGACGCTGAAAATGTCGCTTGGGATGATCAATCGCAGAAGTGTGCACGGCAAAGTTTGCAAGGTTTTGTCTTCTTTTCTTGAGTCGAATTGATACGGCGAGCTACGGCTCTCTATTCGTTTTTGCGAGTTGAGAGCCGTAGCTCGAACAAACGTATCCCCTCTGGGTCAAGAAAGGAGATTCATCAATGGCCAAGAAGAATAAGGAGAAGAAGCGTGGCCGCCTTCGCGGTTTCATCGCGAAGAACTCCAAGGAGCTTCGCGAGTTCGCTGGTGGCATCGTCGCTTCGATCGCATTGGCGGTTATTCCGCTTCCGATCGGGCCGTTTCGTCATGTGGTCTCGGGAGGTGTGAAGAAGGAAACTGGGCGGCTCGAGTTCCCTCAGCTGCTCCCCTTCATGCTCACCTGCTGGTTCATCTTCTTCAGCTGGCTTTCGTCTGCGGGGTGGGCCTACAACGGAGTGGCCAGCAACCGAGGATGGTGGACGATCTCTGAATCGCTCCTCACCTGGCCCTGGCTCGGGAGCTTGCTTCTCACCCTGTTGGTGATGGGCGACAACTTCCGAAAGGCCAAGACAGCGATTGTCTTCGGTCTGTTCCTGCTGACTGCGGCTCTGATTTGGGCTCTGCAGGCTCAGTTCGGGCTCGGCATCTTCGACTGGATCGGTCGAAAGATCGATGCCATCCCGGTCGAGATGAAGTGGGGCATTCCGCTCGTGGCGGCTGTCCCTCTCGGCCTGTACTACGCGGTCATGACCGCTTGGCAGCGCGTCGATGACGTGTGGCGCCAGGATGAGACCGGAAACCTCTTCGATCACCACAACCTCGGTGAGACCGATGAGTCGTTCTCGAAGGGTGCAAAGACCTTCGTGGCCGACTTCAAGTGTCTGCTGAAGCGCTATCTGTTCTTCGGATACGGGTACATCCTCGTCAAGTCCCTGGACGGCAAGCGCACCTACAACACGATCGGTCCGGTCTTCTTCGCCATGCGCAAGAAGCACGTCCTCACCGCTCGCTTCGCGACGACGGACACCGTCGAAGTCGAGGCAACGGCCGAGGCAGAGCAGAATCGTCATGACGACGATGATGACCGTGAAGAGATCCACGACGAAGAGCGCCAACACGCATCGGCCGACGAAGGCCTCGTGTAAACCCGCCCAGGTCAGCTTGCTTCTGACCTTCCCCAGCGGCCACTCGGTTTTAACCTCAAGGTTATTCTGAGCCGTGCCGCTTTTCTATTTTCCGTAGCCAATCAAAATTTTCAATACCACCCAAGCTCAACCACCCGTTCACGAATAGAAGGAGCTGATGCTTCACATCCAAGAAGCTTTGCGAGTTGTTTGCTCCGTGGAATCTCTTTTACTGCAGCGTACCTCTGCTTCAGAAACGTTTTTAAATTCTTTAGTGCTTGCGATTCTCCAACAACACTCGCCCGCAAAAGGAGATGTGGGTCTGGGCTCTTGCCGTGAGAAACTGGGTCACCATCTGGAAACTCCGGTGAATACACCCCCTGTGCAAGGCACCACCGAACAAATCCCTCAAGATTCCCTTTCAATCCGAGATGCCGCATCAAGAGCTGAACCGTCGGATCACGCCCCGAGAGTGAAGAGACAGTCGGAAAGTTCTCTTTGGTAAAACTCGCAATATTCTGATTCGCCACAGAAACGCCAACGACTTTTGGTTCAAAAAAGAGCGTGACAACAGTTCCACCGTTTGGAACACAGAGGTGTCGAGGTGGAATCTTGTCTGAAAGATAGCTTGTTGGAAGAGCCACGCACGCTCTCGCCATTGCTTCTTTCGTATTCTCACACCCGAGAGCCTTTGCAAGTGCCGCATGCTTGTATGGGAGATCATCAATTGTTGCAAAGTTTTCCTTAAGATACTGGGCGAGATTCTCCTGCTTCTGCTTCTCGCCTACTACTTCCACATCGAGATACGCACTCAGCATATCAGGAGGAAGAACATAGTTCTTCGGAAGCGCCCCCGAAAGAATCCCCTGCTCTACGAGCTCCCGCCGAACAGCTCGAACTTGGGTACCGGCGGCCTGAATAAGACTCGCTGTGAGAGTGGTCTGTTGCGATTTTAAAACTTTGTCGAGCGTTTCGTATCGCCAGCGGAGAGCGGCCTCTATGTTTTCTGAAGCACTGCTTTTGCCTACAACCACTGGTCGAAAATAGAGGCTTCGATACTTTGCCCCCGTAAGAGGGTGTGCATAAGGAATTTTCGGTGAAAAGATTTCACAATCAACGAGCCGTGAAGCGAGCCCTTCGTGTGAAATCGACTCGCGTACTTCTCCTGCCAGCTTTAAGAGATCAGGGGTTTTTTGAATCATATCAAGATGGTGAAAAGTTCGAAGCAATAACACTCGCACAAAATCTCTCGCTTCCAGGTCGAACTTCTCCAGGTCAATGTCCCCCTCGCAACCAGTGAGTTCCCCCCAAAACCTGTGTACTGAAGGGTTTGCCGAACCAGCCACTGCCATGAGATCTCGTGGTGATGCCATAAACAGGTCAAGCCACTCCCACGAGGGCACAGCATCGGGGACACACTCCATAGAGCGAAGAAAGCAATCGGCCCCAAGTCGTTTTTCATTCTCTGCATCGTGCACCGACGGAAGCTCTTCTCCCTCGATCGCACGCCGCAAACGCTCGAGCGAACGATGCACAAATATACTTATGGAAGATTCACTCAGCTGAAAAACGGAGGCGATACTCGAGTTCGTTACCCCATAGTGAAATTTTAGCTCGAGAACGACTCTGGAGCGCGTGTCAAGATCGACTGTATTTTCAAGGAGAGAAACATCTGCGGAGCCCACGCCAAAGCGTTTATCAGAGACAAGATCACCTAAAGCAGCAGCGTCTTCAGATCGATCTGCTGGTTGATCGAGCGAAAGCGGACGAACAGCTCGCGCCCAGCGTCTTACCTTCTCAAATTGCTTTTGGCTTATTCCGAGACTCTGCTGGACGTCTTCCTGGGCAGGTTTCTCTGCTGCCCCGTCTTTTTCTCTGAGAGCACTCTCTTCTGCTCGAATCGCGGCTTCGTTTCGTCTCAATTTTCGAGGCACGGAATCTTCTGCATCACAGAGATCAACTGCTCGAAGAGGAACATACTTGTTGAGATAGGCCCCAAGAGGAATCCCTCTCTCTGGGTTAAACCGGAGCAAAAGAGAGTACATCGCACACCGAGCATGCTGCTCGAGCGTTTCACGGTCGATCCAGCTCCGTTTTGCCCAGGCGCGCCCGGCAGCATCAGAAACCATTTCTGAGTGCACACTCACGATAGCCCCAGCCAATTCGCGATTGGAGAGAACCTCGTCCCAAAATGCCTTGTCGACAACCCCCTGACGAACTCGCTCAAGAAACCCTCTCGCTTGTGCCTCAAGCTCAGCAAAAGGCATATGTGAAATTTCTTCTAATGAGCGTGGGAAAGAGACCTCATCCTGTGAGGCGGATTGATCTGGGGGAAACGATATACGACCCAAGAAAACGTCAGATTGCCGAGGCTCCACTACAACTCCTTGACCTAAGCGCGGCCCTACAGAGTAGCAAATGCGATATCTCAATCAACAGAGCGGGGTAACAAAGGAGGTAAGTATCCTAACACAAAGGGACCGCCTCTGTGACTTGGGTCAAAAAGATATCGCCAACAAAGGGGACTGCTCCGACCGAACACGAATTTTCAATACTTAAAACTGCTTCACTCGAATCGCTTGAGGCAACATAGTCTGCGGTTGTGACGAGATAACCCTTCGAAACCATCTCAGCAACAAACGAAAGCGCCGCTTGAATCTGTTTTTGGCCGTTGAGCGAGTAACTCTTAGAATCAAAATCATATGTTGAGGTAACATCTTCTCGGTTCCAACCATCAAAGCGAACTTGAGCCTCTATCGTGGGAATAATTTCATCGCCATTCTGGATAAAGAGAAACCTCTCTCCAAGAAGCTCTCGTGTTCCCTCTAAGAGTTTAATCATTCCTTTCGTTTGGCGACGGCGAATCGCGATCATATCGACATTATCGAGAAAGAGACCATCAAAGCCCTTTTCAAGCACTGGAGCAGCGATCTTGTTTAAAAAATACCTCCGAAAGCGAGCCTTTCGTACAGCAGCAAACCACTCGTCCCAATCCGGCCAATAACCGATCGAGAAACGTTTTCTCAAACGTTTCGTCCACGGCCTCCCCCGCTCGATTGTCCCGGCAGAGACATATCCGAGAACAAGCCCACCTTCAGACTGGAGTTCCGAAACGACCTCAGAACTGGCCTCAACTCCATCAAC
>JAGRAO010000148.1 GCA_020434565.1 Bdellovibrionales bacterium | reverse complement strand
GCTCTTCTCATGCTTCCCAGTAGCCATTTTCTTGCCTTTTTTTTTTTTTTTGAGGTAGCGTAAGGGATAGAAAAATAGATGGTGTAAAATTCAATGGATAACGAAACCCAAAGCCTCATTACAATTGAAGATGAAATGCAGCAGTCCTACATGGATTACGCCATGAGCGTAATCGTAGGTCGTGCGCTGCCGGATGTGAGAGACGGACTCAAGCCAGTCCAACGTCGAATTCTCTATGCCATGCTCGGAGAGGGGCTGGTTCACAACCGTAAACACTCCAAGTGTGCGGGGGTTGTCGGCGAAGTTCTCAAACGTCTTCACCCTCACGGGGATAGCTCTGTTTATGATGCGTTGGTTCGACTCGCTCAGCCGTGGAGCTTGCGATATCCGCTTGTTGATGGTCAGGGGAATTTTGGATCGATTGACGGTGATCCTGCAGCCGCTTACCGGTATACCGAATGTCGAATGAGCGCTATCTCAAGTCGGCTCCTTGAGGATATCGATAAAGATACTGTCGATTTTATTCCAAACTTTGATGACACAAACGAAGAACCAGTTGTTCTTCCGTCTGCTGTTCCAAACCTTCTCGTTAACGGTGCAGATGGAATCGCGGTAGGGATGGCGACTCACATGCCTCCACACAACCTTGGTGAAGTGGTTGCTGGTGCTGTTGCTTATCTTGACAATCCTCAGATTCCGCTCGATGAGCTCATGGAATACATTCCTGGTCCCGATTTTCCAACAGGCGGAATTATTTACGGTCGTGGTCCGATCATCAGCGCCTATGCTCGTGGTCGGGGTGTTATCCGACTCAGAGCGCGCGCAGAGATCGAAACACTCAAGATCAGTTCCCGAGAGGTTGAAGCTATTGTCATTACTGAAATTCCTTATCAGCTCAACAAGTCGGTGCTCCTTGAAAAGATCGCTGCTCTTGTAAACGAAAAATCAATCGAGGGAGTCTCGAAGCTTCGAGATGAATCCGACCGCAAGGGGATGAGGATCGTTATCGAGCTGAAAAAAGATGCGACTGCTGAAATAGTTATGAACCAGCTCTTTAAGCTCACCCCTCTTCAATCGAGCTTTGGAGTTATCAACCTTGCGATCGTAGAGGGTCGGCCTGTTGTTTGTTCCATTTTTGATCTTCTCCGCTCGTTCCTGGATCACCGGCGCGATGTCGTGGTCCGGCGAACCCAGTTTCAGCTCCGAAAGGCTCAGGAACGCATGCATATCCTCGAGGGATTTCGAATTGCGCTCTTGAATCTCGATGATGTCATTCAGCTCATTAAAGGATCTGAAACTCCAAAAGACGCGAAAGAGGGCCTTCGAGCAAAATATGAACTGAGTGATATTCAGTCACAGGCCATTCTTGACCTCCGCTTGCAAAAGCTCACTGGAATGGAGCGGTTGGCGATAGAGCGAGAACACGAGGATCTCGGAAAGGAAATTGAGCAGCTCGAGCTTATTCTCTCAAGTAGTGACCGGGTAAATGAAATTATCCGACAGGAGCTTGTCACGATTAAGGATGAATATGGTGACGCTCGTCGAACAGAGATCGTTGACGATGGTGGCGAGATCGATCTTGAAGATCTGATTGAAGATGAACAGATGGTCGTGACCGTGAGCCATCAGGGCTACGTGAAGCGACTCCCGGTCGATACCTATAAGCAGCAGCGGCGGGGGGGGAAGGGCGTTACCGGCGCCTCGACAAAGAACGAGGATTTTGTCGAGCAGATCTTTGTCGCTTCGTCTTTGGCCGATCTTCTCGTCTTTACAAATCTCGGACGGGTGTATTGGCAAAAGGTGTATGCGGTTCCGGCTGCGGGTCGAGCTGCGCGCGGTCGTGCGTTGGTGAATCTGCTCAGTTTCCGGCCGGGAGAAAAGATGAGCGCCATCCTTCCGGTAAGTGAGTTCGCGGATAATCACTATCTCATTATGGCTACGAAGCAAGGCTACGTGAAAAAGATCGACCTTATGAGTTTTGAGCGAGTTCGAAAGAGTGGCGTGGTCGCGTGCACTTTGGCAGAAGACGATCAGTTGATCGGGGTAAAAATTACCCATGGAAATGATGATGTTCTCCTGGCGACTCGTTCAGGGATGTCTATCCGCTTTTCTGAGAACGACGTCCGCCCGATGGGAAGAACCGCACGTGGTGTTCGGGGGATCAACCTTTCAAAGGAGGATGAAGTTGTTGGAATGGTCGTTGTCGCGGGAACAAACGGCTCCGATGAGTCAGACAGTTCCCGAATGTCAGAATCGTCAACACTCTTAACGGCGTGTGAGAACGGGTATGGAAAACGTACTCTCATCAGTGAATATCGCGCTCAAAACCGGGGTGGGAAGGGGTTGATCGATATTCAAACTGTCGATCGCAACGGACCGGTGATCGGAGCCTGCGCGGTGAGTGAGAGTTGTGATGTTATGGTTATCGCTTCATCTGGGAAAATTATCCGAATGGCCGCCAGTGGGATCTCGGTGATCGGAAGAAATACGAAAGGGGTTCGGCTTGTAGACCTCGATGAAGGAGAAAAGATTGTTGCTCTTTCACCGGTTCGCGAGGACGATGAAGAGGTCGAAGGAGAAGAGGACGAGTCGTAAAGAACGTTCTCCAAGACACGAGGACTTCTAGTGAAAGAGAAGGAGCGCTTGTGACTCAGTCAGCCATTTCCTCCGTAGGAGTTTTAGGCCTCGGAAATTGGGGAACCGCTCTCGCAAATCATCTCAGTTCTAAAGGATACGAAGTCTGTGGCTGGACGATTCAAGAAGATGTCGTAGAGAGCATCAATGCCACTCATCGAAACCCATATTATCAATCGGAGGTTTCTCTTCATCCAAATTTTCGGGCTACAGGTGATATTGAAGAGGTCATTAGACGCGATGCAATCGTGCTTGTTGTTCCATCAGAGGCGCTCTCTTCAGTCCTTTCGAAAATAACACTTTCTGCTGAGAGCTATGTCGTGAGTGCTATTAAAGGACTCGATCGCGACTTACGCCTCACCCCGTTGCAGCTCGTCAAAAAGCTCCTTCCAAATCTTAAGCGGCTCGCGGTTCTCTCAGGGCCGAGTTTCGCACACGATGTCGTTCGGGGGCTTCCCGCTGGAGTGGTAGCGGCAAGTACAGACGAAGAGGTGAGTCTCACCGTTGCAAAGCTCTTTCAGAGTGATCAGATGAAAGTATATGTCTCAACTGATCCCTTAGGAGTAGAGCTTGGAGGAATAACGAAAAACGTGATTGCGCTTGCGGCCGGGGTTTCTGATGGGATCGGACTTGGCGATTCCGCTCGTGCGGCAGTTATAACCCGTGGCCTGGCTGAGATGATGCGATTGGCTGTAGCCGCTGGAGCGCAGCGAGAAACCCTTTTTGGTCTTGCTGGGTTGGGCGATCTCGTCATGACTGCGTCGTGTGACACGAGCCGCAATCGTCAGGTGGGGTTATGTCTCGGTAGAGGAATGTCGCTTGAAAAGGCAGTTGAGCAGGTCGGATCGATCGCCGAAGGGGTAAAAACAGCTCCGCTTGTATTTGATCTTGCAAAGCAGTTTGGAGTCGATGTTCCGATTACTGAACATGTTGTTCTCCTTTTAGAAGAAAAAATTACCCCAGCCCAAATGGCCAAGGGGCTTCTCAATCGCCCGTTGAAGGCAGAGTTCTAGAGGCCATCTCTTAAGCTCTCCTGCTGCGAATGTGTAAAGACATCCTTGCTAAGGTCCCTGGACTATCGAAAGGTGAAAAACTTTCTGGTTGAAGCACTAGGCTGTTTGCGTGCTTACTCCAGCGCGCTCCTCGAGATCTCACGCTCTGCCGCTTTTCGCGACGGAGTATTTTTGAAACCACTTCTCGTGTGGTTTCTCGGTGAGAGGAAAGTGTAGGAACTGCGCTTTTTGGAGCAGGACAAGGACGAGGAGCAAGATTGTGAGCGGGGCGAGAAGGCTACAGAGGGCGTTTGGAAAAGATCACATCGACTATTGCTTCGTCTTCTGGGTAGAGCGGTTTGTTTCGCACAATTTCGTATGTCAGTGGATCTTTTTGTTCTACCGAGAAATAGTCAAACTCGAGCTCTGGTTTCTCGCGCTCATGTCTGACTACAGCAAATGGCTGGAGCTTTATGCTTTTCGGATCAGTCGAGGGCGGAAACGAAAACACCATGTGTGTTTTTACGAGTGGATATATCCAGCGCCCCGAGACGTATCGTCGCATCTGAAACTGGCCTTCGATTGATTGGATCTGTCCGAAAACTTTATAAGAGAGAAGAAACTGGTGCTCTCCGACTGGAAGCAACTTGTCCTCTTTCCACAGTTGAACACGGGTACCCCATTCTTTTTCGAACTCGATATGTTCGACAGGCTTGCCATCTCGTTCGGCCCGGCTCACCTGATAATCAAGCGGGATTTTTTCACCTTTTGGCGAGAGCGAAAAATTTGGTAGTGCCCTACCGATTCCGTACTTGATCTTGTCACCCTTCATCTTCACCTCGATGAGCTCAGTAACTCTTAAGGTGTTTCCCTCTAGGATCTCGTTCTTTGAACCAAAGTACAGCGCTCCTTCATCCATGAAGTACGCAGCGAACGGATCGTTTCCCAGAAACAACATAGTGAGCTGAGCGAGCGCAGCAACGATGACAACCAAAAAGAGGACTCGAAATCGGAACACGAAAAGGGTGTGACCAGTTGAAAACTAAGTGTTGAGTCTGTCGCGCACAGTTTGAGCACGCCAGACGCGGTTATTTATGCAGTTATAACAGAGCAGAATTGAAATGCCCCCATAGAGATTTATCAGTGATCCGTGGTGTCGATGGGGGAACGTGCATTTGAAAAGCACAAGATTTCCCGGAGAGAAAAGATGGAAAATATAACAATTACATTAGGTTAATCACCTATCTCTCGATCGTTCTGAATCTATGGGGGGAATCTATCAGTGTTTTAGAAATCCGAAACTCGCTAGTTTCTAAATGCTCGGAGCCCTGCTCTCCCGGTTTTAGCCAAATGCATCTTGTCGGCCTTTTCTTTCGGTTCACTTGCTCCAAGCGTTGTAGTCCACCCTTGACGCGATCTTTGGAGACACAGATGTCAAAAGCTTCAAAAAGAACCGTTTCGAGAAAATCTTGTACTCCAAAGCGTCTTCAACGTTCGGGTTCTGAACTCGATGATCATCTCGACTGGGTTCGCTCTGTTGCGGGGAGCATAATGAAGCAGATGGATCTCCCAACGCAGGAGTACGAAGAGCTCATCGCAGCCGGATACCTTGGACTCGTGGAGGCGGCGGAGCGGTTTGAGGCTTCTCATGGTCGTACCCTTCAACAGTATGCTTCTCTACGCGTTCGGGGTGCCATAATTGACGCAATCCGGAAAAACTGTGACTTATCTCCGAGAGCGTACCGCTACGCGAAGGCACTTCAAGCAGCGTGTGACTTGCGAGAGACAGGACGAACTCCAGAAAATCGAGCGAAAGAAGAAGGGATTGCTCGGGCTCTCGATTATGCAGCAAAAGGCGCTATCGCGTTCCGATTGAGTCTCGGGGATAGCGAAAATACAGTCGAGCTCCCGGATCCAAAACTTAATCCTGAAGAAGTGTTAGAAAAAAAACGCAGCCTCGGCTCTCTTCGGCGCTTTGTTGAAGAACTCGGTGAGCCCGAGCGCTCGGTTGTAAAATCATACTATTTTGAAAATAAAAATTTCCCCCAGATTGCAACAGAAAATGGGTGGAACAAGTCTTGGGTATCAAAGCTCCATCGTCGGGCAGTCGAAAAACTCCAAAGAATGATAGAGCGAGAAGAAGATCCATCATCTCTTCCGCTCAAGCAATTTGCCTCGCCTCCCCCGCTCTATTCAAATTCCTAAGAAAGAGCAGATTCATCCTTAGAACGCCTTTTGAGGTAATCGCTTTTAGGGTACGTGGTGTTCGTAGGGGCGTTCGATACGTGCGCATCCGCACGGGAGGTGCTTCTCTCTTGGCGAGGTGGTTGTCTTTCGAACAGTATTTTTGAAACGTTATCTGTGCTATCCCTCGGAAGAGAAATTACCCTCGAAAGTCATGTGATTTGAAGAGAGGTAAGGTTGCTTAAGTGATCTCAATAATCGAAAGGTAAAAACAGAAGTTGAGTTTTCGAGTTTATAATAGTCTCACGCAGAGCGTTGAGGAGTTTGCTCCGATTAGTCCCGGAAAAGTACGGATGTATGCCTGCGGGCCAACGGTGTACAACTTTGCGCATCTTGGGAACCACCGTTGCTATGTTTTTAATGACCTGCTTCGACGATTTCTTAAGTTTAAAGGATATGAGCTGACCCATGTCATGAATATTACGGATGTCGATGACAAGACCATTCGTGATTCCCGGGCAGCAGGAGAGAGTCTCAAGAGCTTTACTGACCGTTATTTAGACGCATTTATTGATGACCTGAAAACGCTCAACATCCAAATGCCTGAAATCCTCCCTCGAGCGACTGAGCACATCGATCTCATGATTGATCTGATCTCTACCCTTCTGGAGCGAGGACACGCATATAAGACAGAAAGAGGAGATGTTTACTTTAAGATCAATTCTTTCGAGGACTATGGCCGACTTGTGAATCTCGATCGGAGTAAACTCCTTGAGAACGCGGATGGGCGCATGCGCTCCGACGAATACGATAAAGATAACGCGAATGATTTTGCGTTGTGGAAGGCCTACGACTCAGAAGATGGCGATGTGGTTTGGGACGCCCCGTTCGGGCGAGGACGTCCTGGATGGCACATCGAGTGTTCAGCGATGTCGACCCGCTATCTCGGTCAGCCATTTGATATTCACACTGGCGGAGTCGACCTCCGTTTCCCTCACCACACGAACGAGATAGCCCAGTCTGAATGTGCATGTGATTCCCAATTTGTACGGTATTGGATGCACAATGAGTTCCTGATCGTGAATGGGAAGAAAATGTCCAAATCTGTGGGGAACTTTTTTACCCTCCGAGATCTTCTGGAAAAGAACTACCATCCGCTTGCGATTCGATACGAGCTGTTAAAGACCCACTACCGTCAACGGCTCGATTTTCGCGAAGACCACATGAGTGAAAACTTGAAAGTGCTCGAGAAGTTTCCTGACTTCTTTGCTCGGCTTGATGGCGTGACCTCAAGCGGAGAGGGGTGGCGTCCGGTTCATGAGAGGATAGAGCGTTTTCTCGAGTCTTTTGAGGCTGGCTTAGACAACGATCTCAATATTTCTGAGAGCCTCGCTTCCCTCTTTGAGTTTATGAGTGATATCAATAGGGAAGCTGGGAACTTGAGCGTGGAAAATGTCCGGGAAATCAGAGAAGCGATGGTTCGAGTCGATCTGGTTCTCGGTGTTATGCATTTTCAACCAGAGAGGGACATCGGTGAGCAAGTAGAGTCTCTCATTCGAGAACGGGAAGAAGCGCGTAAACAAAAAGACTTCGCAAGAGCTGACCAGATTCGAGATGACATTAAAAAGCTCGGTGTTGAGTTAAAAGATACACCCAATGGCGTTACGTGGAAAAAGATCTGAGATCGAGGCCGCGTGAGCGGATTGTGAGGGGTAAAGGAGTACGATGACTGCAAGGACCTTCGGAAGAGTTGCTGAAGCTCAGGAGCTGCAAGTCGATGCGTTGACCGGTGGGGAAGTTCGGAGTTCGGGATTGAATCGAACAGCCTCGCTCTACCTTGCTCTGTGCAAACCACGAATTGGTGCAATGGTTGTCGTATCGACTGCTATCGGGTTTATCCTCGCAAGCGGAGGCGCGGTTAGACTTGATCTTCTTTCGTACACCCTCTTTGGAACCTTTCTGTCGGTTGCTGGGTCAGCCTGCCTCAATAACTATCTCGAGCGCGATTCGGATAAGGCGATGAAGCGCACGGCTCGGCGCCCACTTCCTTCAGGACTTGTTTCAGCCGCGCACGTTCTTGGAGTCGGTACATTGCTCGTTTTGGTGGGAGTCAGTCTCCTCGTTGTAAAAGTGAACCTCTTGTGTGGGTTTCTTGCTCTCTTGAGCTCGTTTTTGTATGTGCTCGTCTACACTCCACTTAAGAAAATCACATGGCTCAATACATGTATTGGGGCTATTCCTGGGGCACTTCCTCCGATGGGAGGGTGGGCCGCAGCGACTGGATCGGTTGATCTCGGTGCCTGGATTCTTTTTGCCATTCTCTTTTTCTGGCAGCATCCGCACTTTTATGCGATCGCATGGCTCTATCGTGATGACTATAACCGGGCGGGTTTTAAAATGCTCCCTGCGATGGAGGGAAAGCTCGAGCGAGCGCTGCTCCAATCGGTCCTTTTCTCTCTATTGCTGGTTGCGACTGCGGTGCTTCCTACAGCGTTCCACATGGCTGGAGAGGTCTATCTCGTCGGTTCGATGGCGGTAGGGCTTTTCTTTTTGTACGCCTGTGCTCAGTTTGCAAGACATGGAGATGATGTGAGCGCGAGAAAGTTACTCCACGCTTCACTGATTTATCTTCCGATCGTTCTCTTGCTCGTAGTCGTTGATGCCCAATGGGTATAACCCGAGGAGGGACAAATCGTGCTCCGAACACTTCGAAACATAATTCCTCTTTTTGCTGTGGTGGTGATTGGTTTTGTTGTCTTTGGGTATCGGCAACACGCTCACACTGAAGAGCTCCCGCGCCTCATTCCCGTTCCGGATTTTGTGTTGCAAGATACCTCGGCGAGCGAGTTCCGTTTCTCTTCGTCAGATGGCAAGGTCAGAATTCTTAATTTCTTTTTTACAAGTTGTCCGCACATCTGCCCTCAGATAAATGGCCATTTAAAAGAGGTTTCGGAAGCATTGAAGGGAGAAAGCGATTTGCTGTTCCTTTCTATTACTGTTGACCCCGAAAAGGATACTCCCGATCACCTGGCGGAGTATTCCAAGAAGTACAGGGAGAGTGCGCAGCAGTGGAAATTTCTCTCTGGAGATATTGGTATTGTTGAAAAACTCATGACAGAGAGTTTAAAACTTGGAAGTGAAGAGCTCCCCGAGTCCCACAACACAAGAATAGTTCTCGCCGACCGGAAGGGAATGGTTCGAGGGTACTATCAGGGGCTCGATGAAGAAGCTATCCGAAACCTGATCCGTGATGCCAAAGATTTACTTGA
>JAGRAO010000147.1 GCA_020434565.1 Bdellovibrionales bacterium | reverse complement strand
ACTGACGGGTTACGAACCAGGAAAAGTACTCTACAGAAGGGTTATAACTCTTGGAGAATAAGTTGCTTCTTATCCAATGTCTTTTTTGTTTTGTGTTGCGGTTAAGAGGGCGAAATTCCAGGTCGGAAACGGTATTTGGTAACTATTGAGTGTCGCTCCTTTAGAGAGAGGAGCTTCTCTTGGCAAGGAATTTGCTCCTTCTCTGGAAGCGCTTCAGTGGTGTATAAAAAATGCATCAATATCTGATGGGATGGAAAACTCTTCGGCCTCCGGGTGGTGGAGAGGGAAATGGGAATCGAAGGGATGAGGCGGTTTTTTATTGCAGGAGTTTTTTTGGTTTTACTCGTAGCGGTTTGCAGTGGTTGTGGTGTTGAGAGTATTGACTCAACTCAAAATCAAGATGTGGCGTTGACTCAAACCTATATCGGTCAATTTCTCTTTGAGGGGAGTACACCTGCTTCGGGAGCAGAGATCTCTATTCCGCTTTTTGCCCATACATTCCAGACCGATCTCGATGGTCTGATTGAATTCGAATTGCCCCCTCTCGCGGGCGATCTCGAACTGATTATCACAATCCCAGGTTCTGGGAGAGCCTCGGTTGTGCTGCCAGAGATCGATCCGAATGCTGAAACGATTGCTTTTGAAGTAGCGCTTGAGCGGGCTGACGCAACTGCGAGGCTTTCTTCAATCGAGTTTGATCCACTCAAGGGCGACGAATCAAGTACAGGTGGGGATGACTCAGATCCAGGTAGTGATTCTTCGAGTGGAGACTCATCTGATTCCAGCAGTTCTTCATCTGACAGTGGGCAAGATAGTGGCGCTTCGAAGAAGGAGCAGATTGCGCGGGGGAAGCGAGTTTTCGAAAGTGTTTGTGCAGATTGTCATCTGCCTGGTCGAGGAGATGGATACGGGTCGTCACGTTTACGCAAAACCCTCCAGCTTCCTCAACATTCAGGGGTGAAATTGAGCTCTTCAAAATTTGGAGATCTCGTGGCATTCCTGAATCGATAGAAAAGGTTTTATGTTCACTCAGCTGTTAAAGAATTGCTCTCTCACCGCGGGTATTATGATACTGGGAGTTGCCATACTCAGTACTATTCTTATTCCCGAAGGCCATACACAGGAAAAGTCACTTTCTGCTCTTCACGGCTCAGAGCGATCTTTGTTGCGTCGAGCCTCTTGCAGAAAGGGGAGCCGCTCCAAACGGCGTGTTCGCGGTTGTCGAGATGCTGATCGGGATGGCCTCCGAACGAGAGTTGAACGAAAGAAATACCATACAGATCCTCGAGATTTTGACACGGACGATGATGCTCTTTCAGATGGTGAGGAGGTTAAAAAGTATCACACCGATCCGCTCAACCCTGACACCGATAACGACGGACTCCTCGATGGGGAAGAACCTACCTTTGGAACTGATCCACTCAATCCTGATACCGATGGTGATGGAATCCTCGATGGTGATGAAGATAACGACGGAAACGGAAGGCCAGATGGCGAAAATAACTCAACCAATACAAGCCAAGTTTGTGATGAAGAAGGAAATACCTCAGGGTTTGGAATTCCAAGTGGAGAGTCAGGAAACGTGTTTGTTGGAGAAGCGGTCTATTCTCAGCGGTGCATTGTCTGTCACGCTGGAGTAGTTCAGGGAGAAGGTCTTGTGTATGGAGACCTCGAACAGGCGATCGCTCGACCACCTATGTTCATAGCCCTTGACACTCAAACGCTTTCAGATTTGGTAGCGTATGTGAATGCCCTAAATTGCGAGCCGGTGGGAGGAACCCCAGGCACAACCCCGACTCCGACCCCAACGCCGTCCCCTTCAGGATCCCCTACTCCGACACCAACTCCAGATGAGGGGTGCTTTGACAGCAATGGCAATACCACTGATTTCGGTATTCCAGCGGGTCTCGTCGGAAATGTTTCCGAGGGCCAAGCCGTGTACATCTCAAATTGCAACGGATGCCATGCCGGGATCAAGAAAGGAGAGGGAAGGGACTATGGACAGATCGTGACGGCCCTTGCGCTCCCGGTCATGAATATTTCTCTCCCGGCGGCCGATTTGGCGGATCTGGTGGCGTATCTCAATACCAACCATTGCCCAACCGGCGGTCCAACTCCAACCCCCACGCCCTCGGATCCAATTGAGCGTGGACGACTGGAGTATCTTGGAACGTGTTCTTCATGTCACAGCAATCCGAACCAGTTTCGCAGCCTGACCGTTCATCAGCTCGACGAAGCTATTCGGGACAAACCCCAGATGAGAGGGATTACATATACGATGGATCTCTTCGCATACTTTTGGAGCTTACCTGGTGGAGGGGGTGGACATGACGACTAATGCTAGCGGGATGCGAGAAGATTTTTTAAGGAAGGACCTCTTATGACCGAGCTACCAGCAAGCGATGTGCAACAGCTGCTCTACGTTTTTGGAGCTGGATTCCTCTCGAGTCTCACTCCGTGCGTATATCCGATGATTCCGATCACCCTGTCTGTATTCGGCGCGAACAAAGAGGTCTCGCGAGCAAAGTCATTTTTCTTGGCGCTCTGTTATGTTTTCGGGATTGCTTTTACTTACACATCTCTCGGGATCCTGACCGCCAAGACTGGCCTTGTATTTGGATCATTTCTTGGAAATCCTCTTGTTGTAATCTTTCTCAGTACCTTTCTCCTCTTTCTCGCTCTTCATTCACTTGAAATTATTTCGTTTGATTTCGGATTTCTTCAGACAAAAGCAAGTCGGCTAGGCGGACGCGGATTTGCTGGAGCCTTTGTAATGGGTGCCGTCAGTGGAGTTGTCGCCGCTCCCTGTATAGGACCGGTTCTTGCTGTTGTCCTCCTCGAGGCAGCTAAAACTCACAATATGATTTGGGGTGGGGCACTTCTTCTGAGCTACTCTTTGGGCCTCGGAATGATCTTTCTTGCTTTAGGTATGAGTAGTGGGCTTCTGAACCGTTTGCCGAGATCTGGAAACTGGTTAAACGGGGTCAAGTTCTTCATAAGTGTCGGAGTTTTAGCAGCGTCACTCTCTCTCTTGATCTCTCTTGATTCTCAGAGTTTTCACGAGCTGCTTCAGCTTCGAAACAGTATCCTACTCGTGGTTGGAGTATTTGCGGCGGTTGCTCTGCCAGCGGCGTACATTTCCTACCAGCAAAATCGAAATGGCGGAAAGTTCGCAAGTTCTCTGGCGTTGGCGCTATTCGCGGTACTGGTATTCTCGGAGCGTACTCAAAAGAACGGAGAGGTTGAACTGCAGTGGCTCGATCATCCGCAAATCGCCCTTGAACGGGCATCCGAACGTTCGCTCCCAGTCATGATCGATCTCTATGCCGATTGGTGTATAGCGTGCAAAAAATTAGATTCCAAAACGTTCTCTGACCAACGGGTAGCGCAGAAACTGTCACGACACCTCGTTTCCGCCCGTGTGGATTTCACTCAGGAAACTCCAGAGAGCGAGGCGCTTTCGGAGAAATTTGGAGTCGTTGGACTACCCTGCATACTCTTTCTCGATAAGAGTGGTGCAGAGATCCCGAATTCCCGAATTAGCGGATTTGTTGGACCAGAGGATTTTCTCAAACATCTCGAAAGCATTCGGGAACCGGTATAGGGAAAAGTTGATTTAAAAATTGAAAGAGGAGAGAGATGAACTTATTGCCAGTAAAGAATTTCGTTATTGTATGCCTGTTCTTCATTCCGGTGAGTGCGCTCGCTCTTGGAACGGTATTGAGTGACGAAGAGATTCTTCAGGATGGGGAAGTGACGTGCGGACTTATCAATAGCCAGTGGCTGCCAGGGGTGCTCAAGGGAACAAAGTTTATCTCTCATCTTGAGAAGAAAAAGAAGTTCGCAAAGAAAGCGAAGACCGATGCGAAGTTTAAGAAAAAGAAAGCTAAATTCGGAAAGCTCCATAATCAGCAACTCGAAACGTGCACCTCTGCCGGTGAGAATGCCGCGCCCTCTGCAACTCGAGGAATGCAGTACTTCACATCAAACTGCGCACTCTCGGGATGTCACGCAGATACTTCAACTGATGAGCTTGCCTCGTATTCACTTGAGAAAATTACGGGGGCATACGATGGGGGTGTTGAGGAGATGAGTTTGCTTACTCAGCCGTCGGACTCTTCTCTCGCAGATCTTGTAGCCTATTTTTCTTCGTTGTAGGGAGGTCGGAAGTTTCAAACTTCGTGTGCCATATGAGTGAAAAGCAAAAAATTGTCCATTCGATTCTGGCGGCCTTTGAGTATCTCGTTTTTGTGGGATGTCTCTGTGTCGGGGTCGCTGTCTCATATGCAAATGCACTAGAGATAGGAGACTCGCTCCCAGCTTTGACAGTAACAGGAGAGGGAGGAGAGAGAATATCTCTTGATGACTATTCAGGAAAGGTCGTGTATCTCGATGTTTGGGCTTCTTGGTGTAAAACATGCCGCCACTCTCTGCCGTGGATGGATGGGCTCCAACGGAGATTTGGGTCTCAGGGACTCCAGATACTTGCAGTCAATGTCGACGAAGATCCAAAGGATGCGCAAAAGTTCTTAGAGTCTTCAGAGGTCA
Source organism: Bdellovibrionales bacterium (assembly GCA_020434565.1). Lineage (GTDB taxonomy): Bacteria > Bdellovibrionota_C > UBA2361 > UBA2361 > RFPC01 > JAGRAO01. The sequence continues at coordinate 4,542 of JAGRAO010000147.1, read as the reverse complement.
AGCTCTTGGTAGGGTACGATCCCGGCGGAAAAATTCCTGCCGCATTGCGGGTGCAGACCATGCCTACATCGTACCTTATTGGAAGAGATGGAAAGCTCAAAGCGATTCACGGCGGGCTCAACGATGAAAGGATGAAAGAGATTGAGAAGGAGATTGAAGAGCTCATTTCGCAGAAAGGAGAGGGGTGATGTTTAAAGAGATGATTCTCATTTTAGGCGTAGTGTTCATCGCATTTTCTGCTTTTGGATGTGCAGAAGTTCAAGTGTGGGAGCGAGGCAATCTCGCCAAGCCGCATATGGCATTCGATCCCGACCCGCTTGAAAAGCGATTTATGCAGCATGTGCACGAATCAAAAACCGCTTCGTCCGGTGGATACGGAGTTGGCGGTGGAGGTTGTGGATGCAACTAAGCCGTTCGAGGTGAATTTTGAGATTTTTAAAGAGCAATGTGTAAACCAAGAAACCGAAAACAGCGAAAGCCACGCAAGGCCAGGAGTCTGAAAAAGACCCAATACCTTCGAGCACTGCTGTCCGCTGCAGCAGCTCTTCCCTCGTTCGCTGTTCCTTCTGGAGTCGCTGCTCAAAGTGTAGCGGAATCGAGCCAATTTCGTTTTCAATATGCGTACTATCAAGATCGGCAGGAGGGAGAAAAGAGAATTAAGGTGAAAGCTCCGATGGCATGGACGTTGGTGCCTCTCGGAGACAGTACTGAACTTGAAGCCAGCGCTGTATTGGATTCGGTCTCGGGGGCTTCTCCGCTTTATCACGATACCCTCTCCGGTGCGTCTGGCGTTGGAATAGAAGATGAGCGGTTTGCCGGTGATATAAAAGTTACGGAGTACTTTGAAGATTTTAGTATTGGAGTTGGAACGACCTATTCAAACGAAGACGATTATCGTTCCGTCGGTGGGTCCGTAGAGGCTCGATTTTGGAACGAGAACAAAAGTACCGTCTATGCGATCGGATTTGGAGGAAGCAGCGATGATGTTTCTTCCACGAACGAGCCGTTATTAGATGAGTCGAATCACACCTTTGACGGTTTGCTCGGTGTAACGCAGGTCATCAATAAAAATTCGCTCCTCCAATGTAACTTTACCTATGCCACAAGCAACGGATACCTCAGCGACCCATACAAGGCGGCTGATCGCAGACCTGATACTCGTGATAAGTTTGCGTTTCTCACCCGGTATGTGCTTTTTGTTCCCGAGTTAGAGGGCTCGCTTCACGTTGACTATAGGTTCTTTACTGATTCCTGGAGTGTCAATTCTCATACTGTTGATACCATGTGGTATCAGCCTCTTGGGGAAGTGTGGACGCTGCGCCCGCATGTCCGCCTTTATTCTCAGAGCAAAGCTGATTTCTATAGCAATGTTTTTCCCCCTTCCTCTTCCCTCGGACATTACAGCGCGGATCAGCGGCTTTCAGGTTTCGGGGAACTCACGACAGGCCTGAAGGTGATACGGGATTTCGGAGAGGGATTTTCTCTCAGCGCCAATCTTGAGTTTATACATCAGCGAGGAGAATGGTCGGTTTTCACTAAGGGGTCACCAGGACTTGAAGAGTTTACTGAAGCGTTTTTTACTTTTGGAATTTCGAAGGTTTTTTGAATGAGGAGACTGTATGTTATTCATTCGAGGTTTTGTTCTCTTCGGGATGCTCTCGCTCCTCCCGTTGAGTATTTGTTCCGCTCGTGAACCACAAACGAACGTTGAAGTGATTCGTGACTCCCTCGTGTATGTACCGGGGGACACGGCATACATTGGGGTTCATTTTCGGTTGGATCAGGGCTGGCACATTTACGGGAAAGATCCGGGAGAGATCGGTCTTCCGACAACCGTGGTACTTAGCGGACAGTCGGATTTTGAAATGGGCGAGATAGTATACCCTACCCCTCAGACGTTTGAATCCTCAGATGGAGTCTCGTATGGATATGAAGGAGAAGTTGTGCTGATTGTTCCGATTCGTATCCGACAAGATGCTTTCTTTGGTAAAAGAGAGCTTTCGGCGAAGGTCTCTTGGTTAAATTGCAATGGGGAAGCCTGTATGCGTGAAAAGAGGGCCCTCGACTTCTCCCTTGAGCTCGGGTCTGAGCATGTGTCGGGAGGGAGTCCGGTGCTCGTTTCGTGGATGAAGAAGCTCCTTCCGAGAGAGGGAGAGAATGGAGGTGTTCGAGCGATCGCTTACGAAAAGAAATCGCCCGTGGAGCCTCATTCGGAGCAGGTCGGACTCATCCAACAAGCGGAGTAATACAGAGACACTCTTCGCTGCCATGGAGGAATCCATTCTGTCTTGGGGCACATCATAAAATAGTGTACAAAAGATACATCAAAGATTCCCCGAGAGATCTCGGGCGAGTATGGAGCAAAGTCATCGTTGAGTCCCGAGTCACGCGGAACAGTTAGTTCTGAAATCCTCCAGAGATGCCTGGCGGTAGTCTTGCGTCCGATAGCTCGTCTCTGCGTGAGAAATGCCTTCCCGTTAAAGGATATTATTGAAGTGCTCAAGGGCGCCCTGATTGAGGCGTCAGTGAGCGAATTGCGAGCCGGAGGGCAGGAAATATCAGTGAGTAAAATTCACGTCATGAGCGGAGTCCCTCGGCTTGAAGTCAGTCGGATATATGTGAAAGGCGAAGATAAGAGTTCGGGTTCAAACGTCATCATTCGAATCATTAATCGATGGCAGCAGGATGAACGATTTCTCACCCGTTCAGGGAAGCCGAAGGTTCTCAGCAGCGAAGGGCTCAAAAGTGAGTTTGTTGAGTTGGTCACTTCGGTTTCTTTGAACCTCAATCCTTATACTATTCTGTTTGAACTTGAGAGAATTGGAGCTGTCGAGAAAACCCCCCGAGGCATTCGACTACGGAGTCGCTCCTATAAAACAACAGATCTTCAGGAAGGATATCAGTTCTTGGGAGAAGATGTATCTGACCTTATAGAGAGTGTCCAAAAAAATTTAGAAGGTTCCGAATCCTCACCAAACCATCACATTAAAACTGAATTTACAAATATCCCATTTGCGTTTCTCGAGGAAATTCGAAAATGGATCGAGCACGAAGGTGCTAATTTTCACAAGAAGGTCAGGTCCTATCTGGCTCGGTTTGATAGAGATCTGAGTCCGAGGATGAAAAGTGTTGGTGGGAAAACGGTGCGAATTGCTTTGGGAAGCTTTAGTAATACAGAAGAGGTTATCGACAGGGACTCAGAGAGGAAAGAATGACCGCAGAACGTCAATTTGGATTTCATTTGCTGCAAACTTTGGGGCTGGGACTCGTTCTCTTGGCCGTGTGTCTGATCGGTCTTTCCGGGTGTGACGGGGGATCCCGAGGAACAGGAACCGTATCTGTTGACGGTCGCGTTCTCTCGGAACAGGGAATGCCTCAAAGTGGAATTGTTATTTCCGATATAAATTCTGGTTCATCTGATGTTTCTGGCGAGAATGGAGAGTTTTTCCTGTCCGTGCAGCCAGTAGCCGGGCGCTTGTCGCTTGCGGTTGATACCCCGAGGTTTAGTGATACCGTCGAATTCGAGAATCTCGATTCTGCAGTGTCAACCATTCGGGTAATGCTCACGGTAGTCGACACCACGAATTCTATACTCTCAGAGATAGTATCGAGCGAGATTCTCGCGTCACCTTCTGAGGAGGCAGGGACTGCTTCTCCTTCGAAAATAAAGCCCACGCCCGGAGGGTCTGATACGAATACGCCGAAACCGTCTCATACACCGTCGAGTGGCGGAGGTCTCGGCGAGGAAGGGCCAACGACTCCGACTCCTTCGCCGACACCTACCCCGCTCCCAGGTAGTGCCTCTCCAACCCCTACGCCGTCGGAGACTCCGGAACCGGAAGAAGTAGAGGAAGAGGGGATATTGACCCAATTGAGTTTGGTATCGCTCACAGTCGATGGAATAACATTTACCCTCGACGCAGGGACTCAGTATCTCAATGGAGGGGGAGACTCGATCAGCTACGATTCGCTCGAGCTTGGCGATAGAATTCGGGTATACGGTGTTCGACTTTCTCAAGTTATCACCGCTGACCTGGTCGTTTTGCTTGAAGAGGGAGAGAGTTCCGGAGGAGATGACCACCATCAAGAAGAAGGTGAAGACGTCGAGGGTGAAGGAAGAATCGAGACGTTAACTTCATCTCTTATGCGAGTTGATCACATCGACTTCACTCTTACCCCCGAGACTCGGTATCTTGATCACGAAGAGCACCATGTCACTCTCGAATTTTTCCGAGTGAACGATAGGGTTCATGTGGTCGGTGTCCGATCGAATGGCCAAAACCTTGCACTTTCGGTCAAAGAATCGGGTTAGGCACAATTCCTTTCGATAGGGTGAATCTCTGGTGATTTGGCAACGAGAGCAAGGGCTACTCGACCCAAGAACCGGAATGGCACGAGCCGACCACGATATTGATTTCGGGAAAGGCTTCTGAAAAGCGCTCGCGCACAAGTCGTTTCATATCAGCTTCGTGGAGCGTAAAGTCCCCTCCCATCTCGATCTCTCCAAGGTGCTGTGCGCTTTCGGAGAGATGTGTCGATGAG
>JAGRAO010000146.1 GCA_020434565.1 Bdellovibrionales bacterium | reverse complement strand
ATTGTGAGACCTTTTTACTCTTCTCGAGGCTTCGTCATCACTCTACTTCTTCGTGCCGAGATCGAGCGTTGCTCGAACGCTTCCTGAGAGATAGGTCAGGAGCATCTCTTCGAGAACCTTTGGGCTCATCCCTTTCTGCACGCCAGCGACCGCTTCGAGGATTAACATTTTATTGTTCTTCTCTTCCTTTGAACGGTGAGAGAGCTTGTCCGCGAGTGGCAAGCAAACAGCGTTGGCGATTACCGCTCCGTAGAGTGTTGTCAAAAGTGCTACCGCCATGGCAGGCCCGATCGATTTTGGATCGGACATGTTGGACATCATCTGTACCAGTCCGATCAGAGTCCCAATCATTCCCATCGCAGGTGCGGCTTCTCCGATACCTTTGAAGATATGTTGTCCACGATCGTGTCGCTCAATAGTTTGATTGATCTCGCTGGCAAGAATGCGGGCAACATACTCCTCATCGTGACCGTCAACAGCGAGTTGGATTCCCTTGGCAAGGAATTTATTTTTGATCTCAACTCCTTCAAGTCCAAGAAGCCCATCTCTTCGAGCAATAGTAGCGAGCTCAATTCCAAGTTGAATCAATTCAGCGGGGCTTTCGGACTCGTGAAAGAATGCCTTCATCGCAACTTTTACAGCTTGCAGCGTGTGTGAAAGAGGATACTTCACAACCGTCACAGCAGATGCTCCCCCTACCACGATGAGTACTGAGGGGACGTCAACGAACATGAGGGCGCCACCACCCAAAAAGATGGCGAAGGCTATACAGAAACAGGTTCCAACTATTCCGATGATTGTTGAAATATCCACTGTGTTCCCCTATTGCTGAACGGCTTCCAATCGGTTCAACCAAGGTCGAAAGGGAGAAACCACGAAATCTCCGTAGGAAGGATCGACGAAAACTCGTAGAACCTTGAGTAAGAAAGCTCTCTATGGGGAAATCTGTCGGTACACTTGCCATAAATCCTAAAGGACTCTATTTCTGAGGGGTTATGTCCTAAGTCATTTCTCCGAAAATTTCGTAAAAGGAGGGCGAGGAGCTCTCTATGCCGAGTCGGTCTTCACAGAATATCAAGGGCGCAGAGCGGGTTGCACGTCAGCTCTTTGATTCCGTGGAGAGGCAAGAGGCCTTTTTGGAGGCGCTTGAGCGAGGAGCGCGAGACTCGCTCACTGCAGTTATTTGGTCTAACGGTGCTTCTCAGGCTCTCGACGAACTATCCCCCAGCCAGGCTGCCCCGTTTGGGCTCCCTTCAGTCGGTCTCTATCAGGAACGCGATACGATCATCCGCAGCGAGGCTCACTTGAAAGGAGATATCTACTTGGTGGATCCGGCGTCGGTTTTTATGGCTTCTGTTGTGGGACTGGAACGTTTTAGAGAAGCACGCCTCATCGTCGATGTGTGTGCCGCTCCCGGTGGAAAGAGTTTGTTGGCTGCTGCTCACAGAAACAGTCTTTGCCCGATTGTCTCGAATGAAAAATCTCACGGGCGGGCTAGTCGCCTCATAGCAAATCTTGAGCGATGTCAAATCCCTCGGGCAGCCGTTTCCCGCGTGGATCCGAAAACCCTCGGTACCTATCTCACTCAATACGCAGATGTCGTACTCGTTGATGCACCGTGCTCAGGCCAGTCTCTTATTTGTAAGGGAGAGAACGTCCCGGGAGCATTTCATCCCATAAACGTCAAAAAGAATGTTGGAAGACAGCGAAGAATACTCGCAGAGGCTTCAAAGATCGTGAGACCTGGGGGAGTGCTGGCCTATATGACGTGCACTTTTTCAAGGGAGGAGAATGAAGGAAATGTTGAGTGGTTTCTTGAGCATTTTCCTGAGTTCAAGCCGATTGAGGCGAATCAGTTAGGAAAATTTCGTTCGAGCCTGAGTGATCTCCCCTGCTATCGACTCTTTCCTAATGATGAGTTTGGGGCAGGCGGGTTCACGGCGTTGTGTTATCATACAGGACAAGGTAGCTCGGTAGAGAGTCGAGGAGAACCTTTACGATTCATCTGGAAAACCGGTGACTTCTCTCTCTCCGACATCGAAGAATTATGAGCATCCATCAGAGTGCATGGCAGCAGACACAGTAATAGAAGAGCAACGAGATGGGATCTCCATACGGGCGTACCTCTCTGAGGACAAGCTCAAGCTCTATCTCGATGTCAAGCGGGAGCCCGGTGCTGCCGCAAGTCTTGTGGCGCTTACGGATGTTCTTTCGAGTCGCATTCCGAAAGAACTGCTCGCCTTCGGAGTTCTCCGAGATGTCGTCAAATCTCTTGAGAAGGATACAGAGGTTCTCAAACGGAGGATCGCTTCGGGAAGTGCTCCCCAACCGGGAAGGGATGGAAAGCTCCTTCTTCTCGTGAAGAAGCTTCACTTCCAGCCAGAGATGAAGGCAGATTCCAAGGGCAAGGTCGATATGACCTCGCTCCATCTCTTTGAAAACATAAGAGAGGGACAAATTATAGGGAGGCTGTATCCGCCGGGTGAAGGCACACCCGGAAGGACTGCTCTGGGTGAAGAGATCCCGGCGGCAGAGGGTGCTGTTCACGGAGTTGTGCTTGATGAATCGATTCACCGAGAGCCGCCCGATCGAGAGGATGTTCGGTATGAGATTCTTCGGGCGACCCGCAATGGCTTGCTTGAAGAGCGCAACGGAACGCTTCAGATTAATGAAGAGCTTTCTATTTCGGGAGACCTTGACCATCGCTTCGGAAGTATCGATTTCATCGGAGGTGTTCGAGTCGCTGGTGATGTTCAGCCAGGGTTTTCGATTCGAGCCGAGAAAAACATTACTGTTCATGGAAATGTGTATCAATCTTCACTCTCGTCGAAGTCCGGGGATATTCGGGTCGATGGAATCGTGTTTGGTGAAGAGAACGATAGAATCGTTGGCGGAGGAGACTTTTTTGCTCGTTCGGTTTCAGAAGCATACATCGAAGTGCTTGGAAATGTATGGATCACCGAGGAAGCGCGCAATTCAACTGTTCGATCGGGCAAAGCCATCTGTGCTCGAACCGCTCAGGCTTTTGGAGGCAAAATTTTATGTGCCGTTGGCATGGAAATTGGTTACCTCGGGAACGACACTGAGCTGAGTTCGGAAGTCATTCTCTCTTCTGATGTGGAGACGACGAGTGAGTACGCACTTATCGAAGTGGCGCTTCAGAATCATCTCAAGGCGCTTTCTCTGATCGAATCTCACCTCGGTCCCTACTCAACCAATTCAGACCGAATCCAGCTCTTAAAATCACCGCTTCGAGAGAAAATGGAGCAACTCCTGTCGAAACGGGTTTCGGTTGCCAATGGAGTGGCCGCGCTTGAAGAAAAGAAACGACAACTGCTGAAAGGGATGTCCGACATCGAATCGCGAGTGCTTTCGGTGGTAGAGACGCTGTACCCAGGAGTACAGATTCACGCAGCAGAGCATCAATTTTCAGCGGGAGAACCCCTTCAAGGACCTTTTTCTTTACTGTGGAAGCTTCAGGAAAATACCTTTGAGAAATCTGAATATGTTCCGATTCAAGAAGGGATAGAAAGGGAACGGAGAGAGAACGAGGAAGAATCATGAGTGATAAAGCAAAAACCGATATAGAAGGATTAAATGCGGCGATTGGGCTCTGTTGTTCTCAACAGATAGGGGGGGTCGATACCCAGTTCCTCTGCGAATCGGTTTCAGTTCTGAATCCCGAAGAACCGATCTTTGTTCCGCTTGAAATGCCTGTGCATGACGTTATGGTCATTCTTCGCGATAATAAAATCGGTTGTGTACTTGTTCGTGGAAAAGGTGGGGAAGTAGAAGGCATTTTTAGCGAGCGAGACTTTGTTTTGAAAGTGTTTGGAAAAGAAGGTGGGACTGCTCTTCCGGTAGAGAATTTTATGACTCGAGAACCGACCTGTATTCAGCCGGCTGACACGGTGGCTTTTGCTCTGAGTCTCATGTCACAAGGTGGATTCCGGCATCTTCCGGTGGTGGATGAGGATGGCTTTGCGGTGGGGTTGCTTTCAGTAAAGAACTTTGTGGACATGGTGTCAGAGAAAGTTATGAATGAGCTCCTCGATTTCCCTGAATAAATTTGCTGGACTTGCAAAGATCTCTTCGGGGCCTATACTTGTGGCAGTGATAGTATAGCTACCGCCTTAAGGAGAAAGCCTTGCCCACAGAACTTAAGATTTCAGTAAATTCTTCGCTGTTTCTTCGAGATCCCGAAGAGACCGACCTCGGTCGAAAGATGATCCAGCACAGTATCATAATGATTGATCGAATGGGGCTTGATCAGTTCACTTTCAAGAAGCTTGCCCAGGAGATTCAGTCTACCGAAGCGTCGATGTATCGATACTTTGAGAGTAAGCACATGCTCTTGTACTATCTCCTCTCTTGGTATTGGACCCGTTCTCTTTTCCTCTTTGACTATCAAACGTCAAACATCTCGGACCCAGTGAAGAAGATTCGAATCGCGCTCGAGGTTTTGCTGCATATGATCGAGGACGACCCGGCAACAACTCATGTAGACGAGGGTGCTTTAAGTCGAATTGCTGTGCTTGAATCGGCTAAGGTCTATCGGGTCGGAAGTGAGAATAAATCGGAGCGCGAGGCGAAATCAGAAGCATATCATGATTTTTGTCAGCGAATTGCCAAAGTCATGAAAGAGGTCTCTCCCCGGTACCGATACCCGAAGAGTTTGGTGATTGCTGTCATCTCTACTATTCAACGGCAGAGTTTTTATCTCGATAATTTGCCAACACTTACAGATATCAAAAAGTCAAAGACGAGTAAGAAGGAGCTTGCCAAGTTCGTCGAACAACTCGTTTTTCGAACGTTGGGAGTGGAGGGCTAGAGGGCCTGCTTGAGAGCGAGTAGCGGCTTTTTCTGTTTTGCCTGATAATAGAAGGGAAGGTGACGTTCTCAGGAGGCGCTGATATGGCGAAACACTCCCATCGGGTTATTCCGCTTTTTCCGCTCGGTATCAATGTGCTGCCCGGTGAGCTCATTCCGCTTCATATCTTTGAGAATCGATATAGAAAACTGCTTGCTTATTGTCTCCATCTTCGCGAGCAAGGATTCGCGCCTGAGTTCGGGGTTCTTCTCTCAAACGGCAAGACAATGAAAGAGCGCGGTTGCGTTGTTTCAGTTGTCGAAATCCTTCGCCAATATGAAGACGGGCGGAGCGATATCGTTGTTCAGGGGAAGAGGTTATTCGAGCTTATTCATGTACTTCCAGATGAAGAGTTTCCCCGCGCGCATGTGGAGGAGATCTCTGAGCGTGAGAATTGTCCGACCGACGAGCAGTACGCAGAGATGTTTGCGCTTGTGGTTGAATTTCTCGAGTCGGTTGGGATAGCTGAGCCTCTCCCGGACTCTGCCACAAGGAGTGCGTTTGAACTTGCATCGGCGTGCCGTCTCGACGTGTTTGAGCGTCAGGAGCTTCTCGTCCAGCCGGACGAAGTTTCACGACTCGATGTTTTGAAATCGATGGTAGCATTTCGGGTGGCAGTCGTGGATCGAAATGGCCCCGAGTCGGTTGACGAGATATATTGTGATTAACTATCGTATAATTGGAACTAACGCGAAGGGTTGCTTTCCTGGTCCTTCGTTCTCAAATTCATCTCTATAGTTTTGCTGTGTTTCTTTCCGGTGTAGTCGACCGTTTCCTCGAGGATGAGAATTTTATTCGTTAAGATCTCAACGATTTCACCGTTGTTTTGTCCAATCTTTGTTCCCTTTTCGACGGTAAATCCTTTGCCGGTACTTGTTTCAACAATCGCGCGGGGATTGTCAAACCCATCAAGCACCGCTGTCAACCGAAGCTGGCCGATTGAGAACTGTTCCAGAGGAGTCTTGCCGTCGCCTTCGCCCTGTTTCGGGGAGAGATCAAAGGGTCGGAAGGGATCACGCTTACCAGTCGGGTCATAGATAAAAGCAACTTCGGTAGTCGAACTCTCAAGTGATTTGATCAGCTCAGTCGCCTGTTGCGATGTTAAACCTGTTACTGGGTCTTTGTTTGAATTTGCAGAGGAAGACGAAGCCACCGTAATAGCATCACCTTCCTTCCCAACGATCGGTCTATTGTTGGCGACTTCGTATGAGAAGGGCTTGTTCGTTAGGGGGTCAATCGGGATCGATTCGAAGTAAAGGGGAACAAGCTGCGAGAGAGATTTGGGCAACTCTCCTTTTTCCTTATCGACATAATCAGCAATCGCAAGCTGAATTCGAATTTGGTCTTTCCGGCGCTGAGGAAGGGAGGTCTGTTCTTGGAGTTTTTGATCAATTACTTCCTGAATCGATCGGGGTTCTTCCTTAGTGAAAAGAAGAACGAGCAGGCCGATCAGCATCAGCCCACCAATTCCTCCGACTATCGGAATCAGGTTGTCTTTCCCTTTCTTTTTCGCAGCCATAGAAAAATCGAATTTCCTGAAGATAAGTAGTTTGGCTTTACCGAATTATATTCGAGTACAACTGTGTCGAGCGACACCCCTTTCTTGAAATGATGACAGCGGTGTGGAGAAAGGAGGGGCTAACTCACTGTAACGCCGTTATTTTTAGCGCAGCGAGGTGCAATTTCACGTATGGAAGGCACTTGTGGCATTCTGCCGGGTCTATGGCGAGCCCAAGTATTACCTTTAAAACCCTGATTGATCGAAATGACGACGCTCTCGAACGTCTTCAACTTAATCCTCCGAAGCGGGGCGCGGAAGACAAACGATCTGCACTCCTTGAAGAGAGAGCCACCATTGATAGGCTCGCAAGTCCGGAGAGACAAATTGAACGCTATGGAGCACAGCGGTGGCAAGAAGAGTTCATTCGATTGAAGGATATCGCTGACCTTCCTCTCGATCATCCGCAGTCCCATGCGTTGCGAGGTACACGACAAGCAGCCCAAGTTCTGAAGGCGATCGGAAACGTGCCTTTCATGCGTTTTCAAAGAGCCTTCAGTGATCCGGAAAACATAGTAGTGCCGAGCTACTCGATCGATAGAAATGGTGCGGTGATATTTGAGTGTCCCGATATCCTCGAACTCTCGGTTTGTGGTTGTCTCGTCGATCCTCAGCGGATTCCTGAAAAGCTCGCCGAGGATCTTAAGCTGGTTGACTTTACTGGTGACAAGCGGAAACCAAAGGAACGCCTCTTCAAGCTGGCCGACCCAGAGACTCTCGACGCGTTCAAAGCGCTCTTCGACAAGATGATTCCGCTTAGCAAAGCCGATCGTGCGTTCCGGGTGTTACTGCTCCCGGCTTCTCGGTTTGCGGGCGACGACCCGAGAGCTGGTGCCGTAATTGTGACAAGTGATGAAGGGCGCTCGAGAGGGCGGTTGTCTTCGCTAAAAGCGTCTTACTTTGACGATGTGTACTCTTCGAAGAGAAGAATTATGCACAGTAGTCGCGGATACAGTAGAGAAACAGCGGAACTGGCGCAGATGGAGGAGAGCGTGCGCTCTCTGTCAAACCGAATTCAAAGAGAATGGAGGGATGCTCCTGAGGTGGTGAAGGAGGTTCTTCGCGAGGAAACTGAGGCGCTGCTCATTGGATACAAAGAGATGTTGGAGCGGGTTCAGAACGTTTTTAAGAGTGAGGCGGCTGATTTTATGGAAGCAGCTCATACTCTTCGAGACGCTACCGGGAGGCTTAACCCACGCAAAACTGTGCTTCAGATGAATGCCAGTGTGGACAGGCTCAAGAAGCGGCTCTTTGAGATCTGTAAAAAAGAGAGCGTCACCCAACAGGATAAACTTCTGATTGAGGCTCATATTTCTCGAGCCGAACAAGGTTTTCGAGGTCTGCGTCACCGTCTTGAACGAAATGGTCATATTGCGTTGACTCTTTTGAGTGACCCCGAGACCAAACTCTTTTCTGGTGCCGAAATGAGCAGAGAGGAAATTGTAGCTCGAGCCCGAGGGATCACGGCTCGTTTGGGAATTCACGAGGATGATTTTTCGCGGGTCGAATCTCGGCCGTTTTATCGAAGCGCGCTTGCGATGCGAGGGGAGATGTCCAAACTCTCTGAGGCCCTGTTGTCGCGAGATAGGAACAGTGCCAAGCAGGCGTTGAACGGTATTCAGCTCGTCTTAAAGGTGAACGCGGTAATTGTCGGAATTGAACATCTCAAAGAGGCTGCAGCGCAAGGCCAAGAGGTGCCCATTTCTCGGCTACGAGACCTCGCTTCTACATTATCAACCGTTTTGGATGAAAAATCATATTATCGCGTATCGCCGTCAGAGAAGCAGATGGCTCTCACCGAAGCACTCGCTGGAATCCGGACACAAGTGAAACGCATGGCGAAAGCCCTCGTTGAGTATGCAAAGACTTCTCTGTCGGTGCAGAGGAGAGAGGAGCTTAATACGCGGTTTAAAGAGTTCCTCGATGGCCTGAATTATGATCACCTGCAGACGATCCTCTGTTCGTAGTAGAAAATCATTCGCTTTAGGAGTTCTGAGGAGCTCTTTTCTTCCTCTGCTCTCGCTGATCAAATAGGCAGTTCGTGATGTCGAAGAGCAAAGGTGTGCGTGTTAGGAGGATGTATCCTCGAGTTTTTCTTCGGTCGGTGTCGCGAAAGTCAGACTGTAGCTGGTTACTGACAAGGTGTAGGGCTGATCTTCCTTTGACGAGAGGTGGAGATCTCTTTCAAGGAGCGTCAGTTTTTGTCTTAGTCGTTTGTGAAACTCGATATTCTCTTCAAGCACCCAATTACGGAGTTCTCCGATCTGTTCTGAGGAGAGATTCTCAAATTCTGTCCTGAGATGGGCGTTTCTCGGCTCCTCGCTCGCAAAAAGATTTTCAACTGCCGCCTGAAAAAGATAGCGAACATTTTTTGCAAGATTTAGAAAACGGGGAACTGGTTCGAGAGGAAGTCGATTGTATCCTTCGGTCGGTATGAGTTTGTCATGAACTTTCCGGACGAGGTTTCTCCGCTCGAGCTCGGCGATAAGGCTTGAAGGAGAGACGTCAGTCGTGATCTCCCTCGAGAGTTGCGCGAATTCGCTTTGGGCGGCCTTCCAGGTGAGGGGTTTTGGAGTGCGGTTCTTGTCAACAAACCTGTTATCTGACTCCCAGAGGTTCATCAATTTGGCGATCGGATCTATCGCGGCTACTTCCGGGGCGGTGTGCTCCCTAAGGATATGACCTGCGTCTTTTCGGTGGACCCCGCTGAGCGCTGTTATCTTGCTGGCACTGAGCCGCTCGCCGCGCTCACGAAGAAGCGAGGCCGCCTCTTGAGTGAAAACCACTTTAAGCTCGTTCGTT
>JAGRAO010000145.1 GCA_020434565.1 Bdellovibrionales bacterium | reverse complement strand
TCGCGCAAGCCCGGTTCTGTATAGCGTTGATAATCAAACGGGGAAGCGTGGAAAGGCTGCATGAATGGAATAAAGCAGAGCACCTCTCCTTCAGGTTTGAGCACTCTCATAAACTCTGACACATGAACAGCAGGATTTGGAACGTGTTCGAGAACCGCCACACTGATAATTGAATCTACTGAACTGCTTTCAAAAGGAAGCGAAGAGAGGTCACAGGCAACGTGAACTGAGCTATAGCCGGTGCCATCCACGTTAATGACATCCTTGTATGCATGTAATCCAGCGCCGAGGTTCACTGTCGTGAATCTCTCAGCTGGGCGCTCTTTGAGAAACGTGATCACCGGATCGGGGCCATGCACTGGGCTAAACACCTTAATCAATGCTGGATAGAGTCCTTTGAGCTTTCGCTTGGCAAACGTTTTGAGCCGATTAAGAGGGTCTTCCTTGAGCTTGCCTTCTTCGAACTCTTTAACGACATACATCTGTCGCTCTTTGTCGAAAGTTTCGACAGCCTGAGATGTGAGAATATTCTGTAATTTCTGCTGAAGGGCTGGCTCCATCAGTGACTCTCTCTCGCCGATCGGATGGACTCGACTATATAGCGCGGCCGAGATTTTGTTTGGGTATAAGTTTTTGAGATATAAGAAAAGAGCACGGCAAAGCAGAAGAGATTTACACAGAGGCTTAAGAGAAGCACCGCAAGAATAGAGGCCCAACCCGGGCTTAAATCAACCGCGAGCCTATAGATAATCACCAAAGCCGCGAGCAGCAGAGCTACAAAGCACAATCCAATCAAAACAGCAGACATTGAAAGTAAGAGCTTGGGACTCCCGATAATAACGTGCGAGGCAAAGAGTTTCGCTTTCCTTTTTAGGCTGTAGGTCGACTCGCCCTTATAGGTCTTTTTCATGGGGATATAGGCTTTTCTGAAACCGACGTAATCATCGAGATCGCCAAGAATAAAATTCGAATCGCCACACAAGAGCATTGCGTTCGCATATGTCCGGGTGAAAGCGCGCATCGTGCAGAGGTTAGCAGGGAGGCTATTCTCAAGAGTCCGAAGTCGCCAGTAGAGCGACCCAAAGAGAGAGTCCTTGTTCCGAGACTCTTGCACGCCTATCACTATTGAACAGCGCTGTTTCTGAAGTTCCTCAAGGAAAGACGGGATAAGCGCAGGGTCCTCTTCCAGGTCGGAATCGAGTACGACAATACGTTCTCCGCGGGCCTGCTCGATTCCGCAAAATATAGCGGTGTGGTGTCCGAAGTTTCGAGAGAGCTTTACGAAACGGATTCTCGGGTCTCGGTTGATAATTTGATCTTCGAGTTCATCAGTCATCGTCGGATCACCGTCCGAGACCAGCACAAGCTCAAAATCGTCGTCTAACTGTACGGCGAGAACTGCGTCAATAAAGTCAAAAATCGTGTTCGAGGAGCGGTACAAAGTAGAGACTATCGAAATCACGGCTTGCTCCTCATGACCAGGTCTGGATGAAACCCGTCGCACATGGCTCTACTCCTGGATCCTACGAAATCTCAATAACGGTAACGCTTGGGTAGATGGTACTCCTTCGGATGGTGTGCGGGCGTTTGTGAAGAATGTGATTGATATACGTGGCTCCTTCCCCAGGGAGGAAATCTCGCTGCATCTGAAAAAAGACCAACCGGGAACCCGGAACCATTCGAGGAAGGATCGTCTCCACGGCAAAGCTCGTCGGCCCCTCAAGATTCATATCGAAGAAAGCAAGAGAGAAGCAGAGGTTCTTTTGGGCTTCCATCACCTCAGGTAATGTTTTGAGAATGTCTCCCTTTACGACCTGATGCCCTGAGGAAACATTGTGGAGAACATTAATCGATTCGTGTATCGACATTATCCGAGCGAGAACCGAATCGTATTCAGCCCCTGTTGAGTAGGTTCCGTCTTTAAAATCTTGGTGGCCGACTTGGGACTCTCCCTCTCCAGATCGGTATCCTTCGAAGGTATCAAATGCGTATACCCGTCTCTGTTTGTTAAACGGCTCAAAGATTGCTCGAAAATTCTCACAGAGGATAAAATTTTGCCCTCGCCACGTTCCAAAATCGGCAATCGAACCTGGGATTTGAACGATCTCTTGATATATCTCAGCAAGAGCAAGGATCCGTGCGAGGTTGGCAGACCGAAGAAAGAGTCCAGGATTTCGCTCTTTCTCTGAATCTGACATGACTGGAGAATGAAAGAGATCCCAAAGGGTGTTTCGAGCGTCAAGTTGTGAATCTTCTGACTGAGTAATCACGCTCGTTTTCGATCGGAGCTCTGTCATGTTGTCCTCTTTGGTTTGCAATTAGTCAATTTGGGCATGTCCGTATTGATACATCGTCGCGAGTTCAGCTGGGATCCCCCAGTCCTTTGCACCGACCTGATCGTGGAGCTCTTCAGCTTCACGCCGAAACTGTTCTTTCAATTTGTTCACCATCATTACACCAGATGGCACAAATCCGTGCTGATAGTATTCGCTTAATTTGCTCGAAACGAGCGTATCGACCGCGTCTTCTCGGGAGATGTCTCGAACGATTTCTCTCTCTGGAGTAAACATCGCGAAACGCTCATCGACTGATTCTCCCATAAGGATCGATGCCATGTAGTCTGAAATGACTGGAGAGAGATGAAATCCATCTCTCTTCGTTCCTGTCGCGATAGCCAGATTTTTTACTGAGGTTGCTCCGAGGAGAGGATACGTATCTTGAGTCGTCGGGCGCCACCCGACATTGACTCGGATGAGCTGAGCGGCATAAAAATATTCGTTAATCTCATTTATAGCACTCGCCATAAGGTGCTCGGTCGCGGCGAGCTGTCCGTGAA
Source organism: Bdellovibrionales bacterium (assembly GCA_020434565.1). Taxonomy (GTDB): domain Bacteria; phylum Bdellovibrionota_C; class UBA2361; order UBA2361; family RFPC01; genus JAGRAO01. Next base: position 6,401 of record JAGRAO010000145.1, on the reverse strand, counting down.
AGAGTGGCTCTGAGAGGATTCGGTTACTCGCACCAACCAGAATGTGGTCGTTTGGTTTATCTGGCCCAAGAAAAAACGGAGTAGAGTAAATCCCACAAGCTCCTCCTCGGTTAGGAGTACGAACACACTTCTTATGTGGACGGTCGGGGCTTTTAATCTCAAGAGAAACCCCTACGCCGTAAAAGAGAGGTTGGATCGGTAGCCCCAAAGCGCTCTGTTTTAGGATCTCTTTTGTGGGGGAGCCACATGCGAGGAGATATCTATCTCCCTCCACCCGATCGCCATTCTCGAGATGGGCAGCCACTATATTATCTCCCGAACGCTCTAACCGGAGAACTTTGTTATCGACGCGAGTGACCCGCTCAGAATTTGCAAGTATTGCATCCATTTTCTCGATGACGATTCGAGGATTCAGCCACCCTTCATTGTGAATGTACAAAGCACGGAGTGCTCGCGCGCGTTGAGCTGGCATGTAGTTAGGGATATCGCGAGGATTGACCATCTCGTACGGTTCGTCGAAATCCTTCAGTGCCTGAAGGATCGCCTCAAAGTTTCTATCATCCCATTCGTCAGAGACGGTGTTGTTAATGATGAAAGTTCCTCGATCAAAACACCCCCCTGAGAGTACCTGACATTTTGAGCACGGGTGGGGGAGGTGGTTCCCGGCAGCAGCGATCAGCTCCTTTTCAAAGTCTGGCCATCGTCGAGTAGCAAGGTGGCTCAATTCGAAATGATACAGATCGTGGTCGGTCTTGAGCGAGTGGGCCGAGATCTCTCCAAACGAGTTCAACATGGCAGCGGCTGCAAGAGTGGCACATCCTGTTCGGTCGTTTGGACCAACTAAGACAATCGAGTCTGAGGAGGAGATCCGTTGTGTAAGGCGGAATGCCGTAGAAAGGCCGAGAATTCCGTTGCCAAGGATGACGTACTTCATAAGGATTCCAATCAGAGGGGGCGAATACAGAGAAACACGTGCCAAATCCTCTCAGTTGCGGTCCCCCTTCTCAAGGGAAGGGAGTAGTAAAAACTATCCTGTACCTTACCGATCGGAGCTAAAAGATCAATCCTTTCAAACTGTTTATCAGTATTCGAATACCTTTTTCAGATGTTCATTTGAGATTCTTGGTTGAGTGGCCTTTTCGTTTAGCGTGAATTGTCGGTTTTGTGTGAAATTTTGAGTCTCTCTCATGCTTTGTGAACGAGGAATTCCGCTGTTTGAGAACTCGCCAAAAGCCGCAATCCCCTGGGAGAGAAGGGAGACTCCTCAGAGAGATATTTCATCCTTTGGCGTTTGACCCAGCTCAGTTGCAAACCAGGAAAATCTCCTGACGCTGCATACCGTGATCCTATGCCGAGAACTGTGAGGTTGTAAAAGTCTTATTATTTATGAGAAGAACACGTCGCGTAGCGTGTCGCTCGAGCAGGGAGTTCTTGTGAATTGCTCTTTCCAAAATTCAAGATTCAATCTCCCGGCAGCGTACCTCTCTCTTGCTCTCTTCTGTGTTGCAATCGCGCTTTACAATTTTTCGGGCACCGTGGCGGAGTCCATCGGTCGCGTGATGCCGATCGGCTTTACTGTTCGGTCGGCTGGAAGTTTCTTTCCGAATTTCTTTGACGAATATGGGTACTCGTATCAGCTGCACAATTTTTCAGTCGTCGTGTTCGTCGTTGCGATCTTGGGTGTCATAGCGACGACGCTTCAGGGCTTTTTCTCCTTCGAATTCCTGCGAAGATATCGGTCCGTCTGGCTTGTGACTGTATCCTTACTTGTTGGGGCGTTTTATTTATGGCTCGCAAACCCGCCGTATATTTGGTCTGCGAATTCACGGATGCTTTGGGTTCAGGCCTTAGGGGAACGCCCTCGGCTCTGCGCCGCTTACACGGTTCTGTGTGGCGTTAACTATCTCTTTTATTCCTTTCCGGTCTTCGCTGTTGCTCTTCCAATGCTGGTCATTTCGCTTCTTTTCTCTCTGACGTTGTTGCGACTGGGCTTTTCCGACTGTATCAGCCTTGGCGCAACTGTGTGCCTGGCACTTTCTTCCCAGCTGTTGATATTCGGAAATGTGTCTGAAGGTGTGGTGGTGAATATCGCAGTACTTCTGTTTGCGAGCTACGCGTATGTGAAAAGGGATTGGCGACTGTTTGCCCCGTCGTTGCTTCTCGTGGTTTTGGCACGGACCCAGTATCTCTCAGTATTAGGTGCCTTCATCGCCTGTGAAGGAGTCGCGTTCGTTTTGGAAGAGAAAAGGATCTTTGGGTTTCTTAGGCTTTTTCGAGATCGATTTGTTCTTCGCTCTCTTGGCTGGTTTTTCGTTCTCTTTGCTGTTTGGTATCTCCTCTCTTCGAGTTGGGGAATCAATATGTTTGAGCTTCTCGTAGAAGGTGGCTCTTCAGAATTTGAGCGATATAAGGCCCTTCCCATTGAAGGTTTTACCATTTCTCCTCTGAGTGGGGCTTATTTGGGGCATCTCCTGTGGTCCTTCCCGACAGTTATCTCACTTCTCGCTTTCTTGGGAGTGTTCTTTCTCTTTCGAATGAATGTGACTGAATTGCGCCTTTACCTCTTTGTGGTGATATTTTCGTTTGGAAACATCCTCGTCCATGAGCTTCTCCCACTTTACTACTATAACATTCGCTATATGACCTATTACCTCCCGTATCTTGTGATAGCAGCTCTGATCACCTCGAGCGTGGTAGTAAAGGGGCTTCACCTCAAGTGGATTCTTCAGTGTCTTGTTCTTGGGTCGCTCCTTACTCCATATACGAGCGGGTTTGAAACGAAACGGGCGCAGGAGAAATTTGCTTTGTCGGTGCTCTATCCATATCGAAATGAGCTTCGAGAGTGGGCCGATGGCAAGTTGGTCTTCAGCAATCACCACGGTATGAGTAGCCGGAATTATCTGGCGTATATCTTTTTCACTTTTGAGAGATTTCGTGCGTTTACAGAACCAGAGCCAACAGAAGATGGGATTTATGTGCTTAAGGCCAAGCCTCAGAAAGCATGTCGAAGGGAACTGGATGTTGGGACCCTCTTTATCTGCGATTTTGAGGAATAGCACGTGTCTGTTTGAGCTACTGCTTAACTTTCTCGTGAAACTCGGGCCCTACAATTGATTTCACAAGAGTTCGGACCTATTATATTTTTTCGAAGTGCCTGATCGAATCTGCCTCAGGCGAGGTTCATTTTTCAGTTCTATAGTTTTGTGTTGAACCTCCGTCTCCTGACAGAAACTTTTTCATTGAAGACTGTACAAAGAGGATTGTTCGTTGGATTCGCTTGTTGAAGATCTCGAGAATGAAAAGAAGAAGCTCAAGCTTTGGATAGAGGGGTTGCGTGAACAGGTCGCAAGCCAGAAGAGCGAGCTTCGACATCTCCGTCGGCGCGTTCGAGATCTCGAAACTATTCCCGATTCTCTGGCATTCCGTCTCGGGCTTGCCTGTGTGTTAGCCGTAAAAAGTCCAGGCGGTTTTCTCAAATTTCCTCTCCGGATAGGACATCTCCTCGGACTCGGTTTTCAGCATATCTCACGACTCGCTCTGCGAATGGTTTTCCCGGCTTCCTTTCCTTATACCCGAGCTGAGCTCGCGAAGAAACTCAAGGCCGCCCTTGATGCTGAGTCTTATGAAGGGCTTGTTACAGAGCTTTCAAGGCTTGCTGGATCTGCGGCCACACAAGAAGAAGCGCTCGCTCCGGTTGCTTTTCAGTTTCTCATGGAGCTCGACCCAAAGAAATCTCTTGAATATGCTCGAGTTGCTCTTTCCTCGTCGGTTGACGATGTTCAGCTCCTCGAAGGTCTTGCTGGCTTACGGAACCTGGCGCGAGCAGAGGAGTCGCTTGAGCTCGTTTCGAGTGTTGATCAGTTATTGAGTGATTTTGATCTTCTTCGATTTTCTCCTGAGCAATTGCAGACTCCTGAATTTCAAGCCCTGCTCTCTGAAGGACTTATCCGTGAGCGCGCGAGGGTGCAGCCTGATGGAAAGATCGCTCGGTTCGTGCCTTCAGGATATACCTTGAGAAGACTTCGGTATGAGGCTACCTACGTGAGCGCTGATTCTGCTGAAACGATGTTGAACCAGTTGCGTGAGTTTGCGGAGTTGCCCGAAGAGAGCTTTGCGTCGATTGGATTTAAGGCATTTTCGGTTCCAGCCCCTGAACGTGCATTGAAATTTGCTGAGCGTTATCTTGAACTGTGTCCTGAGGATATGACCTTTTATCGGAAACTCGCTCAGTTTTATTTTCGACAAGGGATGCTTCGAAAGCCTGGCGAGATGTTCAAACGTCTCGAGGAGCGGCGGGGAGAGTTTAGCGCCTCTGGCATGATTCAGGGCCAGATTTCTTTACTGGAGAACGGCTTCTCGCTTCCGGAGACAACGAAGAGGACTCCCTACGAGCCAGCATCCGAAACGAGCGCGTTTTATCTTCTTCACAACTCACTCCCTTTCGCTTCCGGAGGTTACGCCACGAGAACTCATGGGCTGCTCACCTCTCTTCGAAGAATTGGTCGCGACATCCAGGCCGTGTCCCGCCTTGGGTATCCGACGGATAGAGATGACCGTTTTTCTCTTGCCGATGTCGTAGACCATGAGATTGATGGCGTCCCATATCTTCGGCTTCCCTCTGAGTCTCGAGGATATGGACGAATTCCTCTGAACTCCTATTTAGCTGCATACGGCGAAGCTGTGCATAGCAAGGCCCTTCAAGAGAGACCAGCTCTCGTTCATGCCGCATCGAATTTTATGAATGGAATGGCAGCGAGTTATGCTGCGAGGAAGCTCGGAATTCCGTCAGTATATGAAGTACGGGGGCTTTGGGAGGTAACTCGAATGTCTCGTCAGCCGAGCTGGCAGGCCTCTGAGATCTACCAGATGCAGGTGCGGATGGAGCGTGATGCATGCCTCGCTGCAAATGCTGTAGTAACCATCACCGAAGCGCTCAAACGAGAGATGGTTTCTCGTGGTGTTCCTGAATCAAAGATTACCGTAGTCCCAAACGGAGTTGACCCTTCACGATTTGTAGCGATCGAACCAGATCTTGAGCTTGCTGATCAACTCGGAGTTCGGGGAAAGGTCGTCCTCGGATATATCGGTTCGGTAGTTGACTATGAGGGGCTTGAGTTGTTGCTTGAAGCTTCTAACATTCTTCGGGCCGAAAAAGTTCCATTCGCAGTTGTAATCGTGGGAGATGGCGCAGCCCTAGAAGCCCTCAAATCAAAGACAATTGAACTTGGGTTGTATGAAATTGTTCAATTTACGGGACGGGTTCCTCACCACGATGTAGAGCGGTATTATAGCCTCATTGATATTACTCCGTATCCTCGGTTGCCTCTCCCGGTGTGTGAAATGGTCTCTCCAATGAAACCATTTGAGTCTATGGCGATGAAAAAGACTGTTGTCGCTTCTGATGTTGCAGCGCTGGCAGAAATTGTTCAGGACGGAAAGACCGGATTGCTTCATAAAAAAGGGAGCGCGCAAGATCTCGCTGACAAGTTGAAGACTGCTATCGAGAATGAAGGTTTGAGACACGCGCTTGGTGAAAATGCGCGAACTTGGGTTGTGGAAGAGCGAGATTGGGTAATCCTCGCGCGCAGGCTTGCGTCGGTCCACGACAGTGTCCTTGAACATCCCCAGGCGCTCTGTGTGAACGCCTAATCGAAGAAGAGGGCTGACCCTATACTCTCCTCCAATACCGCGCTCTCAAATACTGGATTCCAAAGGAAGGCCTAAGAAGCTCGTGTCGAGAAGTATTCTTTGTACCATTCAACAAATCGGCGAATCCCCTCGTGAATACTGGTGTTCGGTTTGTATCCAAAGTGTGATTCAAGGTCGCTGACATCTGCAAAGGTGTCCACAACATCGCCTGGAGCCATCGGTTTCATTTCCTGAATCGCTTTTTTCCCGATCGCCTGCTCGATGGCAGAAATAAAATCGGCTAAGAGAACTGGAGAGTTGTTTCCGATGTTATACACTCGGTATGGGGCATTGCTCCTGCCCGGATGGGGGTGATCTGGATCGTAGTCGGGATCGGGTTTGGCAGGTGAGTCTGTAACCCGAATAACACCCTCAACGATATCGTCAATAAACGTGAAGTCTCGTTTGTGATTTCCGTGATTAAAGACGGGGATAGGTTCTCCAGCCAAAATTTTCTGCGTAAAGAGGAAAGCCGCCATATCTGGGCGTCCCCAAGGTCCGTACACCGTAAAGAAACGAAGTCCGGTCGTCGGGAGTTTGTAGAGATGGCTATAACAGTGCGCCATCAATTCATTCGACTTCTTTGTTGCGGCGTACATCGATACCGGATGATCGACGCTATGGAGAGTAGAAAAGGGGAGTTTCGTATTTGCGCCGTACACTGAGCTTGAGGAAGCATAAACCAGATGTTCGACATCGCTTTTCTGACAAAG
>JAGRAO010000144.1 GCA_020434565.1 Bdellovibrionales bacterium | reverse complement strand
GGCTCACTGGACTTATAGGGGAAAGGGTCACCCTCTCCTTTCCTGGCGATCAAATGGACGGAGTGAGGGGAACTTTGGTCGAAGTGGGAGAAAACTTGGACATAGTAGTTGATCTCGGGAAAAGGAAGCTCGTACTTCCTGCATTGAACGCGAGAGTCTCCACTAGAGGAAAAAATATCCAAATAGCTTCACCGATGGGTTGGATCATTGCAACATTGGGATAATTCTGAGTAAGTGCGGTCCTCCTCGATAGGATTTCATTGAATGAGAGGAACTAGAAGGTCGCCAATATTGGGCTGCCAGAGGACCGTACTAACTGTTCTTACCGAGGGGTAGCTATTCTCTCCTGTTTAAGTGGTTGGAATGCCACGCTATGAGCTGATTGCAAGATCATAGCGAGAAATTGGCTGGAAGTGGCGTCTCCTTGGAGCTGCGGCTATCTTGAAAGACGTTTTCTTCACAGACCTTTATGTTCTGGTGCGAGGTGCGGTAGAAGTCTCCGCAAGCTCTTCTTCTAAAGCCTCGCAAGTTACCTTGTTGCCTGTCGGGAAAGAGTTGAAATCCGAGTGAGTTGGTTACTTTCCCTTGGCATGAGAGCCGTAGAGGCACCTATTGCCAAATACGTCGTTTTTTCTCTCACCCCGAAGCTTGAACTGTCAGGAGTATGATGGCTTGGTGCCACACTGCCTTGCAAATGGTGGAACAGGAGGCAAGGTTCTTTCCTCGAATTGGCATCCTCGATCATTCTCTTGAGAGCTAGATATTTCTTAACAAATCAAGAGCAAGAGCAGGTTGCAGATTCGCTTGAGCTAAGATGGCTGCGCTTGTCTGCTGAAGTGTTTGCTCACGGATTAGACTGGAGGACTCATCCGCTATGTCGGCGTCTCGAATGCGACCTTCAGCCTGGCGAAAATTTTCAGCCGATGCATCGAGGACATTTTGAGCGGTTTCGATCCTGCTCTGGGAAGAGCCGATTCGAGCTCTCGCATTTGAGAGAGTTGTTGCCAAGGACTCTAGACTATCAATTGCATCTTTCGCATCTGACACGGTCTGCAAAGAAAATACACTCTGAAGGAGGGACAAAACGCCCCCAGCATGAATCGTTTGTTCATCATCGACAGTGGTTTGGACTGTAAAGAGATCGCTTGCGAGGTTCTTGACAATCGTGTCATTCCGACCGTCATCGTTGAAGTCGCCTGAGGGATTGACGGTCGTGTTTCCGATATTCAGGCCCAAAGTAAATGAGCTTGGAGTAGCTTCGATAACCCCGTTAGCATCATAATCGTAGACAAATCGGAGAATATCACTTCCTAAGTTTATGGCTCCAACCGTTATTGTATCGGACATCGTATCTACAGTGACTTGGAAATCTGAAAGGTCGTTTCCTCCAAGCGCACCCGGATCAATCGAGCCAGATCGCATGGGACCTGAAAGAGAGTACGTTCCACTCTCATCGCCCAACATGATGCCCATGGCATAGTCAACCTGGCTTGCACCGATGAGTGAAGATCGGCCAAGAAAGAACAGATCATCTATCCCATCACTATTGAAGTCCGTCACATAGAATTGAAAGTTTGTGACATTTGCTACTCCCGAGAACGAACTGAAGTCTTGGGTTAAAACATTTTGAACTGCGACCTGCTGCGTAGTAGCGTTTGACCCGAGGATATCTGAACTCAATATGGCGTTTGTGCCAAATCCAGCCTGCAGGTCAATCCCGGAAAGCGAGCCATCGAGTAAGTTTAGGCCGTTGTATTTTGTTGATTCAAGAATCCGTTGATATTCTGCTGCGAGTTCCTGTGCTTCGGTATCAAGTGAAATCCGTTGAGTATCTGAAAAGACTCCATTTGAAGACTGAAAAGCAAGTTCTCGTTGTCGATCAACTATCAGCGAGAGATTTGATATTGCCTGATCGGCAATTGAGAGTGCTGATATGCCCTCGTTCAAGTTTCGAAGAGATTGGCCAAAGACCCTCGCCTTTAAGTTCAAACCATCGGCTACAGCAAGCCCGGCTGCGTCATCACTTGCACGGTTGATTCGTTGTCCGCTTGCAAGACGCTCGAAGACTTTGCCCAGGGTGTCTGAACTATTTGAGAGTCTCCTCTGCGCCTGAAGCGACGCTATGTTACTTCCAATACTGACCGCCAAGTTTCATCCTTGAAGCTTTTCCTCTCTCCATCCGAGAGAGAGTCACACACTCAAGAAACGAGGTGAGGAAGAGATTTCCCGCCTCAGAGGAGTTTTCCGCTCCACCTTCTAAAATCGAAGCAATGTTCAATGTGCTGAAGAAGATTCGGGCCTTTACGGGTTTAAAGACACTACTCTCTACGAATATTTCTGATATTTCTCTGTCATTTCCGTCATTTCGAGTGAGCGAAGCAAGAAAGTCTAGGATTAGTCAGGATTGAAAAGTGGAGTTACCCTCCAGTTCTATTGATAGAGAGCCTGACTATGAGTCTCCCAAATGAGCTGTCCGGAAGATGAAGAGCTTGTCCGGTGCCCTCTCAGCAGGATACGAGCTTGAGGGAGAAAAAACGTCGATCTTTCAGTCCATGTAATATTTTTACAAAAATATGTGACCGTTAAGCTGCCGAGGGCCAGAAACGCCTCACATCTAGGATTGAGTGTAAAAGTGGACTTGAAGGAGGTATTCGATGAGGTTGGAGAAAATGAGGTGTTTGCGTCTCTATCTCTTGTTACTCCTTTTGACGACTGGCTTTGGTGCGAACGCGCTCCTTTGTGAAGAACCCGCGGAGCCAATTGGAGGTCTTCCCAATTCGGTGTGCTTTCAAATAGAACTCTCTCCATCTCTTCCTCAACCAGAACTTCCAGGAGTGTGGGGGAACGAATCAGACCCGGTTGAACTTGAGCAAGAAGAACGTGAGGCGGAGCCCCTCTCGCCTGAGATCACTTCTCTTCACTGTTGTCTGACGATTGATCTTTTTTCATGGTCGCTCTTGCCTCCTGATATTATTGATGAGCCGGGTGACGGTCCTCCGTTTGAGAAACCTTCGGCCAATCGATCAAAGGGGTGGCAAGAGATCCTGAGGGGTTTGATTGAGAGTGGCTTTCGAGTGAGATCCACGTTCTTCAATGAGGGAGGAGTGTGTCTTGATCTCAGAGAGTATCTTTATGAAACCGAGTTGCAACGCTGGATGAAGAGAATGCTTCGATACGATCCACTCGGTGCAGATGAGATCTCCTACAGGGTTTCGGAGTTTGGAATATTTGGAGGTCCGGGCTTTTACTGTCCAGATGGCTTCCTGTATCTTCCGGATCGCCCTCTTCTTAGTCTCGGGTTTGGAGTCCTTCGATTCCCTTCGTACGATGACCCGGATGCACCATTCAATGGAGAAGTGGGGATTCAGTGCAGCATCGGTGGCACTTTCTGACCGCAGCAGGTATCTCTTCCTTTTGAGACAACTCTCCCGTGAACGTAAGCGATTTTCTTTACTTCACTTTTGAAAAAAGTGTGGTAAGCAACTTCTCAAGCGGTTCGGGCGCGCCAGCTATAATCGGTCGCTGCCCAAGCTCTACCCCAGCGACTGGGAGATCGTCAGCTCGGATAACAAGTTGATTCCGTGTAATTTCAACTTCGATCGAGGACGCGTGGTCACGATGACGAAAGCGAAAATTTGCTGAAGGAGCTGTCGGATCGAAAAAGGATTTCCTTGGCTCTCCTTTTTGAATAGTCCAATCTGAGTCTGTGGAAGCGATGCCGCCTAGGTCATCGACCTCTGCGCAGGCCAGACCATCAATAAGATTCTCTGAAATCCTCAATATTTTGTCCGATAATCCCGCCGTAGGAGGTTCAAAGAGTGCTTCAAAAGAGGTTTTTTCAGGTAGGTCAAATTTGGAGAGTACTTGCTCTCCAATTCGACTTGTAGAAATCCGAGATACACGAACGCTCAAAAAAAAGACAATTTCCCCTGCCGAACGGAGAGACTCTTGAGCACCAATTACGGCGAGGGACTCGGCATATCTCGTTGTACGAGCGAGGATACGATCGAGCACTTCAGTGCTAAGAGAGTCTGCTCGAACAAGTTCACGGGTGCTCGAAGGTCCACTTTTAAGAAAATGAGCACGTTCTACCGGAGGATTTCCGCCGAGAACAATCACGGAAAATCCGTCATCGGGCCTGAGTTCAACAGTTACTGTGTTACAGCTGTCACATCCAGTTGAGTCGATCGGAAACTCAAGCTTGAGACCTTCTCCACCCTCGAGTGGAATCTCACTTGCTCGGACATCAAAAGGAAGAACCTCTTCTCCTACGCGTGCCGCAGAGCCAACTTGAGGTGAGTAAAGCGAGTGACAGTGCTTTCCGCCTATCTCAGCAGCGAGTTCGGTGAGTCGCGCCAGATGTGCTAACTTCAAATCGAATTCGGTAGGTTGTCTGAGTGATTCTTCGGAAGTTGAACGAGCGTTATAGTCAGAGTCTCTTTGCCGGAATCTCAAACCCTCTAGTGTTGAAGCAAAACTGTAAACTACCCTTGGGGTGTCTACAGCTATTGTTCTTGATGTTGGAATGGTTTCTAGCGCAATTTCTGGAGAGCCGCCTGAGTTTGCAAGTGCCTCGTGGGTCTCAGGAGTTGTTGGAGAATCTGATTCAGGTTGCCTCGCTGCTCCGGCGGAGGCCCCAATCCCGAAAGCTGCAACAAGTGCGGCAGCTTTTTGCTGAAGTGATCCCATAAAGCGAGCTCCATCAATCAGAATGAATATTCTTCGAATCGTCGAAACGTTCGTTTGTAAGCCCGCTTAACCTACAAGGGGTATGAACGACCTCTGGGCTTTGTGATGTAAGAAAAAGTCTGAGGCTCCATTCCTTTTCCGACTGAGGGCTAGGTGCTTCAGGGTGGATCCAGTAGATTAACCTTGAACTCACTCAGGAAAATGTGACTTTTCTTAAGGAAAATGTCCTCATTTCCTACCCTAAAAGCGCATGTTTTATCCCTCTCGCCATAAACTCGGTGGGTGCTCGATAGCCAGAGCGATTTTTTTTCGTTCTTGCGTATACGGAGGGTTTGTCAATGTTGAGGTTGTTTTCAATCTATCTCTTTCTCTATTTCGTGGTTCTGGGATCAGTCCAAGCGCTAGCCGCAACTGGACTCGATTGCGGATCGTGTAACTGTCCCGACGGGTGGTCAGTAATTTCAAACAACTGCGACTCAAGTTGTGGTGGATCTTGCCGATGCGAAAAATTTGGCGATAGCGATGTTGCAAATTGCGTACGACTTGGATTTGATCTCATAACCTGCTTTATGCTCGAACCCGGAATTGAACGAAAGGACGGCTCCTGTGGGGAGGGTGATGGCACATGTACAACGGTTGAAGAATGTCAGTACGAATGCCCGAAAGGATCTGCTCCGTGTTGTCAGGGTGGAGGATGTGCTTGTTGCGATGCCGCTCAGATGAAACCAACTGATAGAGACCGTTTTAAAGGCTTTAACTAAGAGTTCCTGAATTACAATCTTATTTGCTTCGCCCTCTTAAGCGAAAGGGTGCGCGCCCGAAATCATGCTTTGAGCGGTGAATTCGTCGCTGGAACTAAGATCTTTCTCAACTTCCATTTTGGATTGTGCTGGCAGATCGTTGGACGAAAAATGAGGTTACCTTGAAGGTGTTGGCTTTCGCTTCTGTCGTTACAATCGGAACAAAGATACTGTTCGTCCGAAGCAGTGAGATCTCCATGCTAGAAAATAAAATTTAGGGTCAATACACTATTTCATCAAATTAAAAGGAGAGTGTTTTTCACCAGAAGATCTAGCCCCCACTGCACTCTGGTTCATAGCCGCCCTGAGAACCACAAATATCGCCACTTCCCCCGTACTGGCAAACGGACTCGATATATGCGGATTGTTCCGAAGTAAAGAGACTTTCTTTGGACCCCGCTCCCGTGAAGGCCCAGTTTCCTCCGTCAATCGCATCGCAAACGATTACTCGTCTTACCGCCGTACCGGTAAAGCGAATTGAGGAAACACCAATCAATGCCACGAGACTTACGAGGAGGGCGTATGAAATGAGCGTTGCACCGCTTTCTCTGGAGCCACGAGAGACCAATACAGATTGGCTGCGTTGTCTTAGGTCAAAAAGCGACATCGGTTTGTCCTGCTGTTGGCTCGTATTCTTGAGAACAGTCCTCTGAATCACATTGGAGCCCTGGGGTGAAGCGGCCAAGAGAAGAATCCTCCCCACCTAGACAGAACTCCTGATATGCGCTTTCACCACCGGGGTAATCTTCCGGAGCGAGATTACAGTTGCAATCAAGATCTTGAGGATCTGGGATATCAGGGCAGCACTTTGTCACTTTCCCAATTGCCATAAGAGCGATTCGGGGACGCCCTTCGGGGTCGATTGAGGAGATATCGGTCATCTGCGGGTTTTGAGTCCACGCCATGATTGCATCAGGCCCAGGGAGGTCGAGTGGCGGCAAATTTCCCGGGGAACTTACTCCTCCGATCATTCCTTGCTGAAAATCAAAATGAGACATCACACTGAGATAAAACTGTCTCCCACCGGAGAGAACGACTTCGGCGTTAGAAACATTTCCCTGTTGGTCTTGTTCTCCATCACAACGAGCATCGGCCCAACCTTGGAACTGGTCGTCGTACTGACGCGTTGAATCCGGATGATCAGGATTGAGATGAAAGCCGTACAGATAGTTTTGCTTGACGGTATTCGTTCCATTGTTCGAAGAAACTAATCGGTTGTTGAAAGGAAGCTCGAAACTACCACCTGCAAAACATGTTTGTGATATATCTGGCACGTTGTAGTACGCTATGTTTGGGCCCGGTCCCGGCTCATCAATGGAGGGATCTGAGGCAACTGCTGGGTAGCCAGAATAAATATTGATCCGATAGTTTGGGACGTGATTGGGCCAATGTGTCGTATCTCTTGGATCTATAGAGTCGTATGAGCCAGGGCCGGATTGAGCAATTACTGCTTCGACGTACTCAAGCTTTACCTGGTGACGGGTTCGAAATCTCGTAAGGACCGCATACGCGGCAGAGCCTCCAGCCGCCGAGTTGTTCGCCGAATAGTAGCCTTTTGTAAGATTTGTTGGGTTGGGCTTTGCATGGAGCGGTCCAACCCCTTGATTCGAATATTGTCCACAAGCATTTGGAAGATAGTGGCCAATGTGGTCAAAGAGAACTATCTGCTGTCCGATGCTGCAACCGCCTCCGGAAGAGGTTCCACCTGATCCTCCACTGGGATCATCAATCTGCGCGTAGGATGCATAGGAACAGAATTCGACTGCCTTCATCGGACGAACGGTCTGAGTTGAAGTAATTCGCTGTGAATAGGCAGTCATTGGAATACTCATGAATCCAAAAAGTGTGGCTACGAGCGTTCCCGATAAAAGGGTCAGCGGTGAATGCGATTTTTTTTGTCGTACTAACAACGGTTCCCTCCGACCAATGCTCTCGAAAGAGAGTAACTTCCCCCATCCAGTCAGGTCGGAATCTTGCAAGAGAACTTTATGCAGCGGCTCTCGGTTGAACGAGTATTCTCAAAAATAGGAGAATCTTTTAGGGAGGGCCCACGTTGAAGGACCGGAGAATGGGTTTACGAGTATTCCAAAGAGCATGTATTGGGCGATCGTAACGCTTACAACAGTAGGGTATGGCGATTTAAGTCCAAACACACCACTAGGTCAGTTCTTGGCATCGCTCGTTATGGTCTTGGGCTACGGTGTTATTGCGGTCCCTACAGGCATTGTTTCTGTTGAGCTTAACCGTGCCTACAATAAGACCTCGACAAAGGCTTGTCTTCACTGCGGGCGGGGAGCGCATGATGACGATGCGCTTTTTTGTAAGATCTGCGGAGGAACTCTGGGCGTGGAGTTGAGTCGGCCTGCAACAACTGGGTAGGCGAGAGCCTGTTTCATTCAGGTGGACGAGTGTCATTCGAAAGGGAGTGGCTCTATCGGCAGGACATATTCGGACTGCTCAGGTCTGAGGTAACTCGCCAAGTTAAACTGGAATTCGTACCCTGTGATTTGAAGAGCGGCTTGATCTTCAAGAACTTTCAGTGATTTTATTTTGTCATCACCCCGGGGGCCCCAGCCAAAGATGTTCATGTACGGCTGAGGTCGACCTACAAATGTTCCACGACTATCAAGTTCGACAAGAAAGAGAGTAGAACTCCGGGCATGACCCAAAAGGAGAACTTTCTTGTCCTCAAATTTTGCTGCAGCGAGACCAAATCCGTCAAAGTCTTCGATCGAATCAATGACCTCGTGAGTGGAGAGGGAAAGTACGTATACTCTGCCGCTCTCTTTTTCTCTCGTACTTCCGATGACGGAGGATATATAGAGCACGTTATCAAAACACGAGTAGCTCAATCCCATGACACCAAAAGGATTCTCCTCGGGAATTTTGGAAGGAACCGGCAGTTGATGAAAAAGTTTCATCTCACCGGTTTGGGCATCTACTTGGTAAATTCGATTTGCCAAAGCCGGTGGATTTATCGAGAGGTCAACAAGAGGCGCCGGGTAGGTATAGGTATTTCCATCACTATCAAAAACAATTTGTCCAAGATGTCCAGCTGAGTTCCAGGACGGGTGCTGGTATCTCTTTCTTTCGCCCGGAATATTCGGTGCAGAGTTGATAAGCACTAAGCCTACGTCTCCTCTATTTACGGTTGTAAGAAATGAGGTCGCAGGTGAAAAACCAAGTTTGGGCGCAAAAGATGGGTATTGTTGGCACGAATTTCCTGCTGCTACTCGTGTTCGAGCATTTGCCGATACTGAACCGAGCAAGAGAGGAACGAGGCCCACAAGGAAGAGAATCAAGACTGTTCTAGCTTTTTGCTGGAACAAACAGAGGTCCTGCAAAGCAGGGATAAGTCTTTGCTTCATAAACTCCATTCACAAGTTCACTTTCAGCCCAACAGTACTCTTTTCCTTTCCGATTGTCGTTTCTCAACTGAGGAACATACCACACAACAAAGTTGCCATCCGCTATCGGCTCAGGAGGACTTTCAATAAATCTCTCTGGCCCTTGGCGGTAGTCATTGTTGCAGCAAGGACCAATCGTTTGAAGGTTTTGTTCTCCCTCCTCAGGTTTTGATTTGGTCAAGTACGTGTAGGCAAAGTCTCCCCGTCCACCGTCATCAAACTGTCCACGGCTTGGAACCAGGAAATACTTTTGAGTTCCAGCTTCAATCTGAAACTGCGCACCGAGTTGATTGTACAATGTCATTTCGGTCTGCAGTACCCAGTTCTCCTTACCCCACTGTATCCAATTTTTCCCATCAAACTCGGAGAAATTTTTTGAGTCAGTAAAAGCTATACGAAATACCGGGCGATAAATGCCATCGTTCCCAC
>JAGRAO010000143.1 GCA_020434565.1 Bdellovibrionales bacterium | reverse complement strand
CATCTAAGTATTCAGAGATCTATACCTGGGCGATAATGATTCCTTACATCCAAGGTATTGCCCTCTACCTTCTTGCAATAGCCTACCCTTTTGCAGCAATGCTCACCATCATGCCAGGTTTTCATAAGATCATCTTTACGTGGATGTCTTTCTGGCTCTGGGTGAAGATGTGGGATCTTGGTTTTGCAGTTGTGGCGAATATTGAGCGGAGTATTTGGAGCATGTTCGGTAACAGCAAGGACATGCATGTCGTCAATGAAATTGTCTTGCAGATGCAGAGGTGGGGGACTTCCACCTGGAATGCCTGTGGCCGCTTTGACCAAGAAGGACACTGTATCGGTGCGCAGGTTTTGTTAACGAAAGGTGCGCTTCCGAGTGATTGTGGGTTCCCCCCTGGAATTCCAGATGTAAATCTCTGCGGGATCAATGTCTTGCAAGGGGGAACGTTTAATAATAACGCTCGGATTCTCGATCTCGGGATGATTCTGGGTGCAGACCTCAATTTTGATGTCGCCAACAGTTACTACATCTACATCATGTCGGCGTTATACTTTGCTGTGCCGGCTGTCACGGGCCAGTTAGTGCTCGGTGCAAAAGCCGGAGCTGCAAGCTTTGTTGATCGGATGGCTTCTGACCCAGCCCAAAAAGCTGCCGGTGGAGCGCAGTCCGGAGTAACTGGAGATTACGCGAAGCGCATGGGATCGAACATGGAATCCATGGGCCAGGAATCGATGGCCAAGGGACACCGTGCCAGTGGACTCGCTCATAAAGCGCTCCAGCAACAGAATGAGGCCGCTGACTACGGCGCTAAGGCCGGGTATATGCAAGAGGTTGCCTCGGGACAAAATAGATTTGCAGGTGTGGCTGCAAATAATCACCAGGTGCGCCAAATGTACGCCGGAGCTGGATTCGATATGCTCCGAAACGCAATCGGAGGAAGGAATAAGGACCCACGTGTTCCTCAACAAAAAAGACCTACGAGTCCACCACCACCTCCGACCGGTGATGGAGAATCTGGTCTCAATGGATCGGGACCGGGTTTAGAAGGGCTCGGCAGAAGCGGTTTAGGAGATATACCAGGATCTCCTGGTGGAGGAGGAACTCCAAACGCTGATGTCCCTGATACAACCCCTACGCCATCTGGTGGAGGGTCTGTTCCGGGGGCAGCTGCTGCTGGAGCCATGTCGGCTGATGGTGGAAACAACATGTATTCCGGAAACCAGATCCGATACAACCGGGCCTCAAACGTTGGTGCAGGAGATTATGGTTCGAATATCGCTCCTATGATGAGGGGAGCTGGCATGACCAACAAGCAGATTGGTGATATCGGAAGTGGATGGAAGAGTAACCGACTGCTTGCTGGAATGAACTGGGAAGGGGTCGCAAGCGCTGGTGAGCGGTTCCACGGTGCACAAAGTAAGGCCCAAGAAGCGATGCAGTCGACACGGAATTCTGCAATGGGTGGTCAGGCTGGTATTCAAGGATACGAGGCGAATCAACGTGCCTCGGGGCTCCGTGCAGCCGCTGACAGGAATATGGCAGGCGCAAACTTTGCCGCGGCCTCGCAACGGTACGACACCATGAACCGGTTTGGAAACCAGATGGCGGCGCAAGCGTCTGTGATGGGGATGGCACCGGGATCGCTTAATGCTGGTCCACGACCGGACGATGCTATCGGGCTCGCTATGAACGGCATGCTCAATACAAACCGCGCCAATACCAAACAACTCGCTGGTTACTTCAATGGTGGAGCAAATTCTTTTGGAGCTGCTGTAGGAAGGGCTGCGAACAGTTTGGATCAAAATTACGGATATGCTGCTGTTATGGGAAGGCTTGAACGACCGAATGCTGCTGATCAGGTGGCTCGGGGTTTTAGGAGCGCCTTTTCAGAGGGAGCGAGGATGGCCTTTGCGCAAGACCAGAGTGGCTCACAGATCGATAAAAACGGATTGCAGTAGTTGTAACCGTGCAGGTGTAATTGGGACTTTTTCGCGCGATCCTCTCGTTATCAGCCAGGTGTGGTGTAGCTGCCGGTGATCAAAACCGAAGCGGTGATATATCCCGTGCGCAAATGACAATCTCCGATTTTTCCCTCGCGAGTCGGGATACCCCCGGGGAGGCAACACAATCTTGCCACCTTGAACCTGGGGATTCCATCGGCGATTAGTATATCTCGTTGATTTTACAACGTAAATCTATTGACTTACACGACCTTCCTAAGTTGCACCGTAGGTAAATTGCCCATAACACCCTTATAGGTAGTCATATTCCCTTAGCTCAAGAGAGGCTTTGTCGAGCGAGGGGAGGTTTGGAAGAGGTTGTAACGTATCATGCCTGATTTCGATTCAGTCCGTTCGAGAGCGGGGGGTGATGCCCCACCGAGCGATAGCCCAACTCCAGATCGCGGAGTACCACAAGATACTCGACACCAAATCACACAGACAGACAGATCCGAATCGGAAGTATTGCTCGATCTGAAGGCCGATATTGGAGAAACGCGAGACTATCAGAGAGAGTTTCATCGGCGCTTTGCATTCCTTGACGGCTTATCGGGCGAGGATCCCGATATGAGAGCGGCTCGGAACGCCATTTACGGAGATGGTTTGAGCGGGTTTTTTAAGTCTGGCGAATCTGCTCTCTCTGATGGAAGAAATTACAGTACACGCTCGGTCGGATCATTTTCGGTCTATGGTAACGCCCAAAGGGGTACCCAAGCGTTTCAGAGTGAGGTCGATAAAGTCCTCTCTCCTCAGGAACAAGAGCGGCTCGAGAACGAGGCCGCGGAGAGGATTGAGCTCCTCTTAAGCCAGGATCTTTCGCTTGCCGATATCGAAGCACAACTTCAGATACAGGCGTCGCACAACTCTACTGGTCATGAAGCTCGGGTCTTTGCCGAGATGAAGCGGATCCTGACTGACGTAGAAGGCCGTGCCGCATCCGCTCACGAAGCTGTCGAGAGCGATAACTTTGAATCTCTCCGCAAAGCATTGGTCGGGGCGGACGAGCGGACCATGAACCTGGTGAAACAGGCCTATCACATGACTTTCACGCCTGGTGAAAACGCTCAGTCGCTCGAAGAGCACGCAGCAGATCTTGTGGCTCGATATGTTGAAGAGGGGGACAAAGATACCAAAGAAGCACGTGAGTTAGAGGGAAAATGGCTGCTCCAGGGATTTAGTGAAGAGCAGGCGAGTGAGATCGCTCAACACCTTACGGAGAATTTAGGATCACTTGATTCGCTGGAGGGGTTTAATTGGCTCGGAGGTATTCTTGGACCCATAGTCGGACTGAGTTCTACGACTTCGGGAGCCGGGAACTACGCCGATGTATTTCATCCAGGAGCGGGTAAGGGTCTTTTTGGTCCTAAGTTTGGACTCACAAGTGGATTTCGATGGACTCAGGGTGTGCTCGATGCGGGCTATGGCGTGCTGCTCGGCTCCGGAATCGAAGGTGCTGTGAGCTCTGCCAGGAGAGAAGATACCGCTCGTCAGTTGCAAGACCTGATGCGCGGCCGCACTCCAGAACAGATCAATATGATCGTTCGAGAGATGAGCTCTCTTGAACTCAAACAAGATGATGTCGATAGCGATTTTCGCCGATCAGGTCTAAGAGATATGGTCGGCTCGAGAACCGAAGAGAGTCCAGAGGTTGATATTGAGAAGCGAGCTGAAGACTTTCTTCACAACCTGGATCTTCTCGAGGAGAAAGCATCTGAATTTTCAGAATCGGAGCGGCTTCGAGCTCAGGTGATGTTTGCAGCATCGGCGTACAAGGGACTGACCGATGAGAGAGCGCATGAGCTCCAGCTCGCTATAGCTCGGCAGCTCCAGCAGCGAAATGGAGTGCTCTCGCAAGAGGATTGGGCTGCAAACCGAGTGGTCTCACTCCTTGAAACCGGAACCGATGCCAGTCATGGAGAGATCAGTACGATCTTTGCTGGTCTTCCAGAGGGCGCGCGTGAGTCTCTCAAAGGGCGAGTGGAAACTTTTTGGGGGTATACTCCAGAGGGTGCAACCGCTCGTCCAGCGCTGACTGATGCTCAACGTGCACTACTTACCTCTGATGGATCGCGAGTTACCGCTTCGCAGCCTTCGTTGAATCAGACTGCGACAGAGATCGTGAATTTGATGCAGAATGACTCGCCCGTCACGCGCGATCGGGTTCGAGTTCTTATCGGTGGTATTGAAAATCGAGAGCGGCTCCTTGAAGAGATCTACGGAGTTTACGGAACAACTGTTGGGCCTATGGGAGACACGGAGCGTTCGCGTTTTCAAGCGCTCGTTATGGGTTCACAGGCTCCACAGTTTGCGGTTATGAGCGATGCGTCCTCGACCTATGAAGAGCTTGTTGAGTCGATGGATTATCGTGTGCAGGGTGCCATGTTGCACGCTTCAGAGGGGTTTGATCCTACTCTTGCGGCACGAACGACTGTGATCCAACTCAGTATGGAACCTGCGTTTCTTAAATCGGGAAAGCTGAGAGATGCGGCCCTTGAAAGAAAAGTGTCTGAGTACCTTCAGACGGACGAAGGTGGTCACAGAGAGATCGATGAGCTCAGCCGTGATGAACGGCGAGAGCTTGAGAGGTATCTGCTTGAGAAATCCAAAGAGGATTGCAATAGAGCGATATTAGAGGCGACTGATGGTCTAAACGAAGAGCAGATCGAACGATTCATCGAAGATTTTACCGGTGCTCTGCCTGAAAAAGGAGAAGGTGACTTTCAGCGACGTTTGTTGGAGAGAATGCCTCTGACCGAACGGTACGGAGTTGAAAACGTTTTTACGGTGGGCGTCTCTGATCCCCTCGCTGCGCTGAGCCGGTCGCAGCTCACTTCGATGAACATTGACGACTATGTTCTTACCCGCAACCCACAACTCCGGGCTCGCGATATCGAAGGATTCACTGCTCGGACCGAATTGCTCGATCGAACAGTAGCACCGATTGAGGCCGATCAGTTCCTCAGTTACATGGCTGGGCGGGACGAAAGTACTATCGGACAGGACGCTCAAGCCGCTCGCGATCGGATGGGCGATTATTACGACGTCGTCGAAGTTGAAATGGATCCTGAGTTACATCGAAGGATGCGACAAGAGGATCCTCGATTTCGTGATTTCCTCGCCGGTGATCCAGAGCTTGCAGAGTTCTTTCGACGTGATCCAGAGCTCTATGAAGCGTTTCTTGCAGCAGAGCCGGGCTTTCGAGAGAGAGTCATTCACAGACCGAGCGATCGAGAGATGCTCGTTTATCAAAACGATCTGAATTCGCCGGATAACCGGATACGAGAATCCGCAACACACGAATTCGAGAGAGTACAGGGGCAAATTGAGCTGAGAGAGGCCGTTTTTGGTGGAGACCTCAATGCCCGCACTGAGTTGTTAAATAGTCTCTTTGAGCACCGCGAGCTGCTGGGTGGATTTGACTATCCCGAAGCGGAGCGAGCCTCAGTACTCGAGAGCGATCCGCGATATCTCGATCTCGTCTATAACACGCCCGGACTCGCAGACGTTCTTGAGGCGAATGACGAGCTCCGTCGAGTTTTTCGAGAAGCCGATCCACAATATCGCCAAGATCTCGTTGCAGATCCTGCTCGCCTCGAGAAGCTCCTCGCTGGTTCCAATGAGATTGTTGCTGCCCTAGCTGCTCACCCGTGGAGTCAGGGTGCGACAGAACCTACAGCGGAACAGTGGGTTGCGCTTGAGACTGCGCGGCTGCTCGGAGTAAACGCGTGGAAGCGCTCGGAAGACCTCACCCCGATAACTCCGCACACGCCACCGCGGCAGGTGATCGACGCTCTCGTTGGTGGGCAGGACTCGCTCTCTCCGGACGAGAGAGACTCTGCAGCCCAAGCGATAATTCAACTCCATGAGCGCCAATACGGACGGGGTGTTCGAGACAAGATGGTCCAGGGATATTTTGAATACGCACGTTCTCTTGAAGAGCCTGCTATTGGAGCTGAGCTTTCAGATCTCAAAGAGGATCTCCCGTTTCTCTATTCACTTGCCGAACGAGGGGGAAGTGAAATTGATGCCGAAGCGCTCCGACTCGGCCAAGCCACTGGTGTTAACGCGTGGAACAGAGCAGCAGCGCTTGATCAGTTCATGCAATCAGGAGCGACAGTAGAGCCAGCTCAGATTCGTGAGTTGCTCTTTAATGGGGTTACAGATCCCGAAACAAAGGTCGCTGTGCTCCAGACCGTATTGGCAGTTCACACGCAAGATTTTGGCCCAGGCACCGCCGAAGCGTTTCTCGCTGACAAGGACGCTTTGGTACTCTCACTTCCTGGGACCCTCGAGCTTCATCGAAGCTTGCTCTCTGATAATCCTGATGCCGCAATGGTTGAGTCTCTCGCGAGTCTACCGGTTGAGGATCTCTCCCGGATCACTGCCGCGCACTCTCTTCTTATCACTGGAACGAGTGCTCCGACTTTTCGAGAGCTTGTCTGCGGAATCGATGGGATGCCACAAGAACAGGTCGCTCTTCTTGATCAAATTGATGGAAGTGACAGGATGCTCGGAGCTCAGAGTTTGAGCGGTGTTCTCGCAGCGAGAGAAGCTGAAATCGCTGAATTGCGAGAACAGCTCAGTCTCTCTACAAACGACAGTGAGCGATCTGAAATTCAACTTGATTTAGAAGAAACGCTTTCTGAGCGTGCACAGGTAGTGCTCCATCTCCTCACTCGCTCCGAGAGAGATAGTGGAATTGGAGCAGGATACGCCAGCACAGTGCTCGGTCAGAGTTCTGGAACTGCACCTGATGTGGCAGGTATCCGTATGTTGATGAGTTTTACGCAGGAAGGAACCTCGGCGATGGAAGTGCAGGAACTTTACTCTGCTCTCCAGGCCCAAGCCGTTGGAAGTCTCGGTTCTCTCGGGACTCCTGAGCAGGTCTACCTTCAACTTGGTGTTGCACGAGTTCTCAATAGGGTAATTCAAACGCCCGAAGAAGCATTTGATCCACAAGAGCTACAGGCGCTTGATGGATTGACTGGATTGATGTCTCAGCAAACGAGTGAGGTTTATCAGCTTGCCTTCGGTGGAGAATCTCTCTTGGAGCAACTCACCAAGCGCCTCAATGAAGCGAGTGCAGAGCGCTCTTTTTCCGGGGCGACAAAAGCGGAGATACTGGAAAAGGCACGTGTGGCGCTAGAGCAAAGCCCTACCGATCTTTAACGGCCTTTTGTTAGGAATCACTTTTTGATGAAGAATCTGCGGAAGACTTTTCTTCCTCCTTTGAAGGGGTGACATCAATTGTCTGGCTTTCGCGATATCCCTTTTTAAAGTTGCTGATGGCTTTGCCGAGGCCGCTACCGAGTTCAGGCAGTCTTCGGGTTCCAAAAAGGAGCACGACGACGATGGCGATAATTGCTATTTCTAAGGGCCCCAAACCAAACATGGCGTATCCGTTTTGACCTCTCACTCACTATGATACTCTCCGGTACCTGCCGAGGAGGCAATACCTTCCAAGGGATTTCCGCCTTGGACCCAATTGAGCGAGTGACCCAAGTGGGCGAGTACTGTGCATCTTCTTTCCAGTCAAGCTATTCTTGAGAGGTAGTAAGACTGGAGTAGTTTCAGACGTTTGAAACGACTTCCTCCTTAAAACGGTAGCGCATTTACCGTGGGCCAGCAACAGCTCTCGAGATAGAGAATAGAGTTCATCGGTGTACGTTTATCATTCGGAAGAATCTCAGAGGCCTTTAGAGTCGTATCTCGTCTACGGCTTGCTTGTGTCCCTCGTGGTGCATGTGCTTGTGGTGGTCGTTTTTCTGACCCGTTCTCCGATCAGTCCCCCACAAGTTGAAGTGTTTGAGGTATCGCTTGCTCCACTTGAGGCCATTCAGCAGAAAGCCCGCCACGTCGTTCAACCGATCTCGCAGCCGAACCAGATCGTGACTGAACCACAGAGCAAAGAATCCGAAGTTCCAGCCCCGCAAACGCGATTTGAAGCCGAGAAGAATAGAGTTGTTGAGAAAGAACAGCTCAAACGGGGAGTTGATCCCGAAGCTGGTAAGTCTGTCTCCCAAACAGTTGGCGGTGACGCTCCGCAAGCCGGAGGAAATCCGCGAAAAGCTGAACAAGCCGCAGAGCGAAAACCTCAGCCGCAGCAAAAATCTGAAAACGCCCCTCAGAAGTTAACTCAGTTGAGGCTCGACTCATCAACGCTGCTCGAGACGGTCAACAAGGTTCAAGAAGAAGAGCAGAAATCGCGAAAGTCTGGTTCCGGGATACAGTCGCTCGCGGGCTACCAAGCGTTCTCCCGCCCGCGAGGGAGCGGCGCTCGTTTTCTCGGCGAAGCTGGCTCTGCAGACTATCTACCGAATCTCCCCGACGGAGACATAACGTTGCTGAACACTAAGGCAAATCGGTTCGCCGTTTTCGTGCGTCGAGTTGCGACCCAAGTGTTTTCTGAGCTCCGACAAACGGGTTGGCAAAACCTTTCAGCTGGAGACATCCGGAAGATTGAAGAGTTTTCAACCGTTCGCGCGGTTCTCTCACCTGAAGGGCAGCTCCTGGGAGTTGAGTTAATCACTCCCTCAGGAAGTGTTCGCTTTGACGAAGTGCTTTCAAAAGCGGTGCGCCAGGGCGCAAGAGATCCTCATCCTCCCCGAGAAGCTGCTGCCGGAGACGGAAATATTCGATTTATCTTTAAAGCGAGAACGTGGAGTCGGTTTGGCCCATCAGGGGCTGGTGGGGCTATCAGCGAACGTCGATGGCTTTTACTTGGAACAGGCCTTGAATGATTCTTACTGGGTTTTAGCTGAATGGATTCGCGCAGTATAGAACCGTGCGCGAGCTGCATTCCCTGAAGTAAAGACAAGCATAAAATCCTTTTCGGACTCTGGCTTTAAGACAGCTTTACGAAAATTTGCGTCTCGCATCATATCTTGAATGATGGGCAAAGAGAGCACCTCTAAGTCGCTCCCAAGGAGATCACTTCCGAGCGGTACTCGAGCTGTCTCAAGGATTGTGCCGGTCTTGTCAAAGAGTGCCCCTTCTATCTGAATAGCTCCGATGCTTTCTCGTCCAAGGTTTTCTACCGTTCCGCGAAGTGCATACGCCTTTTTCCCATCAGCGAGTGACACCAAATGGAGTGTTGTGGCAGCTACTCGCAACTCAGCCGGGGGAGCTTTGGGTGTGGCTGGAAAGAGTTTTTCGTTCAACCACTGGAGATCCGGTGCTGAGAGTGTTTGACCACCAACGAAGAGCACGGAGAGAAATACTACGAGAGGACTTACAAAGAGGAACAGCGAGCGAGTGGGAGAGAGTGCTTTTGGACCCCGGGCCTTTTGAGCGAGTTGAAATTCAGGGAGTACCTCAGTCTCAGCGCTGCTCAAAAATTCAAGTCC
Organism: Bdellovibrionales bacterium; assembly: GCA_020434565.1. GTDB lineage: Bacteria > Bdellovibrionota_C > UBA2361 > UBA2361 > RFPC01 > JAGRAO01. Next base: position 94 of record JAGRAO010000143.1, on the reverse strand, counting down.
CGCTTGGACAGCATGAAAGTCCTTTGGAGATATCCGCTGCGTATCCTCCTGGCCGAGAGTGTCGGTCACGTTGCGTTCTTCAGTCTGAGCAGAG
>JAGRAO010000142.1 GCA_020434565.1 Bdellovibrionales bacterium | reverse complement strand
CCGAAAGCCGGTAGCCGTTCCTGACAGCTGATCTGCTGTGAGCTGACTGCGGAAATTTCTTGGACAAGGACAAGGACAAGGACAAGGACAAGAAAGACTAAAAGTCGAAGAAACCGAGCGAAAGAAAAAAGATCTACAACACCTTAAATTCCTCAAACGGTTGCCTACACGATTGACAAAAATGAAGTGCCTTACACGACGTCGAACCGAAACGACTCTTACATTCCGTGTTTCTCGATCCACAAAAAGGACACTGCACCGGGGGAGTTTGCCCAATCTGAACAAGAGCATCTGCAGCGCTTCGCTCAGGGGGCGCGATACCATACTCCCGTAGCTTTTCTTTCGTCTCGGCCGTCATCCAATCGGTCGTCCACGCAGGATAGTGCACGAGATCAACGACTACGGAATCAAATGGAGTCTGGGCTAATCGCTCTCGTACCCCCTCTTCCATCACTTCCATTGCTGGGCAGCCGGAGTACGTGGGAGTTATTGTTACTCGAACTGAAGAGCCCTCGACTTCGACTTGTCGAACGATTCCCATCCCCACGATGCTCACAACTGGGATCTCGGGATCTTTTACCTCCTCAAGGAGCCGCCAGACCTCTTCTTCTGTCACCACTGAGCTCCGGGATGAGCACGCGGAAGAACTTGCATCTCCGCAAGAAGGTGCCCGAGGTGTTCAGTGTGTTGTGCTGTTGGAATATTCGAAAGAAAGAGAGCAGTATCATCCTCTGGAATGGTGAGGGTTGCCTCTTTGAGAAGAGCTTCTACCCTCTCTCGCCACGAAGCTATAACTGCACTCAGTGAACATGCAATTCCTGCCTTCTGAAGCTCAGCGGTTCCTTCACTCTCCCGAAACAACTCAGCAGTGTAGGGCCACAACGAAGAGAGTGCCTCTTGCGCGCGGTTATGGCTCTCTTCGATTCCATCTCCGAGCCTGAGGGTCCACTCTTGTGAGTGACGAACATGATACATCGCTTCCTTTAGCGATTTCTGGGCTATCCCTGCAAACGGAAGCCAAGGACTCTTCTGCATTTGCTCCCAAACACACGCGCTATATGTACTAAAGAGAAACTGCCTGAGAATCGTAAACGCAAAATCTCCTTTCGGAAGCTGCACCATCCGACAACATCGAAAGTCTTTGGCATCACGGAGAAAGGCGAGATCGTCTTCACTTCGGCCATTCCCCTCTACCAATCCCGCGAGCCTCAACAAGGCTTCAGATTGTCCAATGTGATCGAGAGCGATATTTGCGAGCGCTATATCTTCCTCTAAAATGGGTGCGTGTCCGCACCATTCCGAAAGCCGATGCCCGAGAATGAGGCGATCGTCCCCGAGCCGCAGCAAGAGAGCCGTGAGTGGCGTTCGGCAATCTTTTGGTAAGTCAGAGATCGCTTTTTGAATCGCGCTAGCTTCCATGAGATCTCCCTATAACTTGATCCCGCGTGGCACTGAATAAAACTGAGGATGACGGTAAACCTTGTCATTTCCCGGCTCAAAAAATGGTCCACTATCGTCTGGAAGAGTGGCCGAGATTTCCCTCGCAGGAACAACCCAAATACTGACAGCCTCACCCCGTCGAGAATACACGTCACGAGCGTTTTGTAAGGCCATCTCTCGGTCTGGAGCGTGCAGACTTCCGGCATGTTCATGCGGGGCTCCGGTTTTTGGTTGAGTAAATACTTCCCAGAGATCCCATTGGGTTTCCCCGGTCTTGCAATTGTTTTCCTTACTCGCTGCAGTCATTCTCCCTCCAGACTCAGTTTTGCAGTCCGCCACCACCTTTCGAAGAGCTAAGCAGCTGCACGTTTGCGCTGTTGCTTTTCAGCATACGCTTCTGCGGCTTCTCTCACCCACGCTCCACTTGAATGTGCGTCCTGGCGCGCTTTCATTCGCTCTCTATTGCACGGGCCATTTCCACTAACGACCTGCCAGAATTCTTCCCAGTTAATCGGGCCAAACTCCCAATCCTGGGTCTCTTCGTTGTACCGCAATTCTGGATCGGGCAGCGTGACTCCCGCGGCCTTCGCTTGGGGAACAGTGAGATTGACGAACCGTTGTCGCAACTCATCGTTTGATCGCCGCTTCACTCCCCACGCCAGCAGCTCTTTACTGTTTGGTGAGTCTTTATCAGATGGCCCAAACATCATCAGCGAAGGCCACCACCATCGGTTAACCGAATCTTGAACCATATCACGTTGCTCTGGCGTGCCTTTCGCTAATCCGGTAACGATCTCGTAACCCTGTTTCTTGTGAAAATTCTCTTCTTTGCATATTCGAACCATCGCGCGCGAATACGGACCATAGGAGGTCTTTGCAAGCGAGGTCTGATTTACTATGGCTGCACCATCTACAAGCCACCCTATAACTCCGATATCGGCCCAAGAGAGCGTCGGATAGTTAAAGATGCTTGAATACTTTGCCTTCCCCGTTAAGAGCTGTTCGACGAGCTCGCTCCGGTCGATACCGAGCGTTTCGGTGGCACAATACAGGTAGAGTCCGTGCCCTGCTTCATCTTGAACTTTGGCGAGGAGGGTTTTCTTGCGTCGAAAATTTGGGGCCCGAGTAATCCAATTCCCCTCTGGGAGCATCCCAACGATCTCAGAGTGAGCATGTTGCGAGATCATTCGAATGAGCTGCTTTCGAAAGCGCTCAGGCATCCAATCTTTCGGTTCTATCTTTTCCCCAGCCTGAATTTGCTTTTCAAAGAGCTCTCTTTTTTCGGAGGATTCTTCTAACGTCAGCTCAGTCATTCGATTATCCTTTCGAAATCTTTCCTCTATGCTAACAAGATCTTTCTCAAAGGTCACACCCGCCACGGGGCCGAAGACCGCATCTCAGACCGGTCGTCGCAGAATCAACAACAAACCTTACGTCTGAAAACTCTCGGCACACTTCCCTACGGCATCTCGAAACGATATCGAGAAACCGCTCTCTCGTACAAACTCAGCTGCCATTTTCGCACTCTTCGTAAGATCGGCCGAAGCCTCCACCATCGCTGAGATGGAAAAGGGCGTCCTCTCAAGTGAAGAGACATACTCTTCAAACGCGGTCAAATATCCCATCATCCCGCAATACTCGGTCGGGCAAAATATTTTTTGCGATCGCTTCAAGACTTCCTCATCTTGAGGATTGGGCATTATGAGATTTTCACACCCACACACGATTTCAATCGAGGAATTTTCAGAGACTGCCTTTATGGACTCAGTATCGAGCGTGCCACCGCTTGCGTTAATGACGAGAGCATCAAGCGGCAACCTCAAGAATTCACGCTTTTGAGACGGTGCAAAAGTAGACAGCCCTTCGCGTTCCAATTCAGCTCTCCGGGCCGGACTCGCCTCAAGGATCCAGACTTCTGCACCCCGCTCACGCAAACGTTCGAGGATATGAGTCCCGATATTCCCGCACCCGATGACTCCTATCGTCGAGGCACCGATCTCTTTGCCGTATGCAGCCAATGCACCCTCAAGCACATGAAAATTTCCAACTGCCGTCGGCAGAGAAGTATCAGCAACGATGCTCCCTTCAAAACGAGAATGGAGAAATTCCAGAGAGGAAAGTCGACCATCGGACATCCTCCCATGCCCAAGATCCTGTCCAGTATTGATTAACACTCCATGCGTGCGGTTCATATCGTGAAGGCATGAGACGGCAAACGAAAGCAGCGCAGTATCCTCCTTCTCTCCCACTCGACTCCCAGGCGTAGGAAGGAGTACACATTTTCCGCCAACAACTCGAGAGAGATGCTTTCGACTGTTTGGACCTGCGACACGCACCATTCTCGACCAGCGCACTTTCTGCTCCATCCCAAGCGCGAGGCCGATTGATTCAGCTATCGGGGAGAATCCAGGGAGCTCCGCTCTCTCTTGAGGAACAATGCGAAAACCGCCCAACGAAAACTGTTCTTTTCCTTTCTCTGCGACGGTAGCAACGCTTAAGGTCCAATTCCTCTCAACATTTCGATACTCAAACACGGTAATCGGGACGACAAAACGTTGGAACAGGTCGGGATACTGACGGTGAATCGCATCTGGAGCGTGAATGACTCGCTCTACGTGGTCTTCTATTGGCATACCCTGCTCGCCCTCAAAAGAGTACACATTCGCGGCGTTGCCATCTTGGGTAAAGCTCATGCACCTTTCCTCCTCATGTCCGCAAACCGTTCACTATCGACTGAACGACCGAGGCGCTCCGCGAACCGCCACCTTTGGGCATAGTCACGCTCGATAGTGAAGAATCGGGATCTCCCTCCAGACTGAGGCCAAGGATGAACCGAAAGAAGCTCCAAATCAACTCAGAGGGGTTGAGCAACTCAGATAATATTCAATTAACTTAGGCACTTGCCAGAAAATCAGCCGAAACTCGAAGAGAACAGCGCTTCGAGCAAGACTCCCAAACAGAAAAGGACACTCGCAAGTCCATTCCGACTAAAGAACGCGATATCTATTTTTTCAAGATTTTCAGGAGAAACAAGAAAATACTGGCCCGCCAAAAGCGCTGCAAACACTGCGACAGTTACGTAGTACACCCAACCAAGGTCAAAGACCACTCCAAAGACTGCTAAAAAGCAAACTGAAAGAAAGTGGAAAACCCCTGCGAGAACAAAAGCCCAGCGCAGCCCAAATGACTTTGGAATCGAGTACAATCCAGCCTTCTTGTCGAATTCTTGGTCTTGGCACGAATACAAAATATCAAACCCTGCAACCCAGAAGAGAACAGCAAGCATCAAAGAGAGGGGCTTTAGCGAAAACTCTGATGTTAGCGCAAACCACGCACCACCTGGCGCTAACGCCAGCGCGAGACCGAGAACAAGATGCGACCAACTTGTAAATCGTTTCGTCAGCGAGTAGCCAAAAAGCACAAAGAGAACTACAGGTGAGAGCATGAGGCACTGTCGCCCGAGCATCGCAGCACTCAAAAGAAAACCCGCCGTTGCCCCCGCAACCAAGGCTACTGCCTCACGTACACTCACAACCCCAGTTACGAGTTCGCGATTTTTTGTGCGGGGATTCCTTGCATCAATCGCACGATCAAGCAGGCGGTTAAATCCCATCGCCGCAGTTCGTGCACAAACAAGGGCGACCAGAATCCACCCGAGAGCTGACAGAGGAACGGGTCGGGTTCGCCAAACAACGATGACCATGCTGAGAGCAAATGGGAGTGCAAAGAGAGTGTGAGAGAATTTCACCAGATGTCCCCAGTTGGTCACCCGTGAAAAAAGCCGATTCATGTGAGAACCTCGCGGTAGAGTTGGAAGGGAGAGAATACGTGTATCGAGCGAGAAATCAATCAACCAAATCGCTAGAAGCCCTCTCCTAAACCTCCTCTCCTGCGAAGCGGGCAATCGGCCAGCACAGCTTCGTCGAGCTTGTCGCTACGAAGAATTTATGAGTTGACTTCTAGTGGACCTCTTCTACGGTCCCTTGGGATGGCTCCAGCTCGAACTCAAAACCAAAATGCCGAAGGGCGTTCAGGGCCTCCAAGGATTCTGTACTGGTGTTCATCTGAGATTCTATTCGGAGTCTATTCGCACCAAAACTTAATTCGGTGATCTCCACATAACTTTCCCGTCCAACTCCCCGAACTTCTAACGCTGAAACATTGTCGAGGAAGAGCCGAGAAATAAGTACCGCGCGAATTATCTCCCGAATACCCGAAGAACTGAGATTCGAGAACGGTCGAACAACAAGGTATCGGAAACCAGGATTCACATCCTGCAAGAGTCTAAGCTTGTGCAGATGCAAGAGCCGCTCTTCCCAACTCTCCTCTTCACCTACTTCGAGCGAGCAGCTGGATCGGGCACCAAAGCGGTGCACCCACTTCATGACCTGAAGCCAAAGAGAGGAATCCTGCTGTTCGCTCCCTCGGAGCTTTCGAACTCTTTCTATCAGCATCCCTCCACCGTCGGACGGCAATTCATCGAGCCCCGCCGTAATTAAGCGAGAGATAGTTTCCGATAGGGTAATTCCGCCCGCCTTGCCGAGCTGCGCTATGTGAGAGGCGTTGAACGCTTCAATTGTTATCGGGAAAGAGGCCTTGAGCGACGCAAGCACCATCTCAATACGAGAGAGCTCTCCTTCTCCTCCCGCGGGAGCTGGAAGGTACACGTGGCGAATTCCCGCAGCAGCTGCCTTTTCTACCTGTTGAAATACTTTTTGTGGGCGGAAGAGCCAGTCAGTCTCAGCTGCAAACACCTGCACCAAAGTTTTTGCAGCCGATCCCTCTGCGAAGCGCGCCTCACATGCGACCCCAAGATCTGCAATCTCGACTTCGTGGGCAAGTCGAATTCCATCTCGAACTGTCAACCGATCTCCTTCAGCCGCGGAAGCCAGAATGTGCTCTATCGGTCTCTGTTCTACTCGAAAACGCGGACGACGATCGAGGAGAGATAACCGAAGCGGCTGATAGTTCATCTCTGGAAGAAGGTGCTCGAGATAAGCTTCTTGAAAAAGCAGTTCAAGCGCCGCCAACTCGTGTTCGCCAAAATAAAGTATTACCTCTCGTTTCCCGGGGAGTACAGTTGGCTCCAGTCCCGGAGCCTCTCGATGCTGGTACGGCTTCACCGCGCGAAACAGGAGTTCATGAAGCCTCTGGTGCTGCTCCCCAGAAAGAACACCCGGTCGCGTAGCCCAGACGAGAAACACGAAGGGAACTCGGGTCATCTCAACCCACTTCTCGAGAAGATCAACCTGATACTGAAAAGTGAGGTGCTCCGGTCGATACAACCCAGAACGTAACATAAGCCCCTCACGTGGACCCAATTCATGCGGACTCAATACCCTACTCCGCGGAACGATCCGAAACGAGACCCTCCAGAAGTTTCGAGCGAGAAGTTGAAGTAAAAGAATCGATGCGCTCGAGTCTTCGTAAGCATAAACGGTCTCGAGTTGCTCCACAGGTGAGTGAGAAAAGAGCCTCAGAAGATGAGAAGCCCCATCGACTGCAATCCCAAAATCAAGCCCGACATACGCTCCATGAATGGCAAATGCACCCACGGGGATAAGAGCGACATCAAGTTCTCCCTCATGAAGTTTCCGAGCATTCTCGGTAGCGTGATTCTCCTCGTATACAAAGCCCTCAACGTCGTCGAGAGCCTTGTACGGCCGCGCCGAGCCGTAGTTAATATTTCCAATTCGTATGAGCGACATAATAACAAAACTTTGTGGTGACCCACGTCACGACCAGGGCACTCACCCCCACTGCGTGTTTTCATGAACAAAGAAGAAGAAAACCTCTATGCGGCTACCGTCCCGTGCACTGCGGTAAGGACCTCTTTCATGTCGAGGAAGTCCAGCTCTGAGGCAGTAAATGGATCTCGAGCTGCAAATCCAAAATCGTTCGCTCCGCACATTTTTGCGAGCGCGAGACCGAAAGGAGAAAAGTGACGATTTGAGGCACGTCGATACTTCACTTCAGTGAGAGCGACACTTCCAACCGCAAGCACTCGAAGAAGCGTAAGATCACGCACACTCGGGGATTGCCCTCTCAGCTGAGCACGCGAAAAACCAGGCACCCAGCTCTGGACTGGCGCGACTGTACGAGAAAATTCGTTCAACCGAACAAGCTCGTGGGCAATCCTTCTCGCTCCAAAATGCGCTTCAATAGTGTGACTCACAGACACCGCGAACCCCGACCGATGCATGACCTCGGCATCACACAGAGTCTGCGCCGATCGCAGACGAGTAACTCCGATTTCTCGAAGCCTATTGAGGCGCTCAACTATTTTGTGGGTGCTGTACACTTTCCGGGTTAAGAGATGCTCAGAAGGTCCACCCACCATCTCTGAGACAGAAGGTGCAACGACTCTGATACTTCGAGAGAGTTCTGGGAGCCATTCGACTATCGCAAAGTACCTCTTCCATTCCTGCGCAGATCGGGGATTGTCGAGATAAGCCTCAAACGGCTCCCCCTCAAGCGGAGCGAGCACCTCTCGCAACATCTCCTTCAGCTCCAACGGAGAACGAGATTCAGAGTACCGAATGACCGGAAGGAAAAGTGCAGGCAGTGGAAGTTTTGGTGCGCTCGCCACCTCTCCAATAGTTTCGCTCCGGAGAGACACGAGTTTCATGAGAATAGAGAGCGGCACCACGGCGAGAAGATCCTCAATGTCCTCAAAGCCGAGCGCCTCTTTCGCTAATATTTTCTCTGCTGTCCGTCTCACGCCAAGACGAGAAACTGCATTCCAAAAGAACGCGGCGGTAGAGACCTGAGGAACGCCGTCGAGGGAAGACGGGAGAGAAACCACTTTCCCACCTATTACCGCTCGCTTCGCTAACTTTTCCGCCATCAGTACCTACTTCCGTCCAACTCGTCGATGAAACCCTCTCAAGAGAGGCTCCTCGAGCTTTCACTCCGTTCTCCTACCGAAATTCCACCGTTTGAAAGCTCATGATTCGAGCACTCAGACGCGGAACCTTCGGCAGTTTCTGAAGAACGGTTCACTATCGAATGAGAATGGGAAAAGATCGATTCGTTGGGGGCTCCCCCTGAGAGAGGGGCTCGGTCCCCAACTGTATCTCCTCCCCACCGTTTTACCAAAGAGATTTTCATATCCATCTGGTCAAGGACTTTCATGACCATCATATCGACCACATCGTCAACGGAAGTAGGCCGGTGGTAAAACCCTGGCATCGCTGGAGCAATTCGGACGCCCAATCTGCTGAGCTTCAACATATTTTCAAGATGAATTGCTGATACAGGAGTCTCACGCGGGACGAGGATAAGCCTCCTTCCCTCCTTTAAGGTCACGTCGGCAGCACGATGAAGAAGATTTTCCGATAAACCGTGAGCAATAGCCCCAAGGGTTCCCATGGAACACGGGATGATGACCATCCCCTCCACAGGAAATGTTCCAGAGGCGATTGCGGCTCCAATATCTTTCGGATTGTATAGGTGAACGTTTTTCGGGAGTCCAGACTCGAAAAGCACATCGCTCAGTTTAGCTTGAGAGCTTTTGATTCCCAGCTCATCCTGAAGTACCCGCAGAGCAGCTTCTGAGAAAACAAGATGGAGATCGACACGGTGTTCAACGAGAGTTTGAATGAGACGGATAGCGTACTGGACGCCACTTGCGCCAGTCACACCAACTATCCACGAACGAGCTTGCTTCACGAGCAACTCCCAAAACTGGTCGAGAGAAGACCACCGCTCTCAATCGGACTCCGCACCACACGGCATTTTCTCGCGCCAGCACATTTCGTCGCGCGAGAACATCCCCTCGCCCCAGAACCTCCCGGGAGGAGATCTGGCGGGGAATGGAGCACTCATTGGCAATTCCATCTCACGCAAAGCCTCGCTCAACGAACATTTCGATCAGAAACGTACCGCAGCGACTCTTTCCGCAGAGAGAGAGAATCGGTCAAGGGGTATTCCACCCGGCAAGATGGTGAAGGAGCATCGTTATGCCCCTAAGGGATAACGGCTAATGGGATCAATGATATATCAAAGTCGAGCAGAGCTTTCAATTTAACAATGGTCAAAAGAGAACGCAGTTCGCCTTTGCAAGCCGCTCTTTTACCCCAGGGGCGCATAATAAAGTGCAATATCAAGTATCTAGAAGCCATTTCATCAGGAGCTTTGGGAGGCCGAATCATTCTTCGCAAGATAGAGGTACGCAATGCCACCGAAAAGTGCTCGTGTAGTATGGGGGCGGAATCCGCACCGGGAGAGGATCTCATCGAACGCACTTCCGCAGGGGAACGCTGCCGCAGTCTGAGGGAGATACGTGTACGCATCCCTGTCTCCCGAAAGTGC
>JAGRAO010000141.1 GCA_020434565.1 Bdellovibrionales bacterium | reverse complement strand
TGAAGTTATTCCGCCCCGAGAATAAGGATGAATCCAACGAGCCCCATCAGGATCGTCGCTGACCATGCTGCTACCATGGGAGGCCAGAGCTCGGCTCTCCCGAGCGAGAGACTAAAAGAGTGAAACGCATAATATGAAAATCCGATCACAATCCCGGAGAGGAAACTCATGGCAAGACTGCCGGTTCGAGCAGGAAGAAGGGCAAAGGGGAGCGCTGTCATAGTCACGATAAAAATCACGAAGGGAAAAGAAATCTTGGCATAAAGATCTGCAAAGTATCCCTGAACACTCAGCCCATTTTTACGTTGTCCATTTATGAACTCCCGAAGTTCAAGGAAGCTCATGGTGTGAGGATCGGTTTTGACGTTGTAAAAATCACGAGGGGTTTGAGGGATTGGAAGAGGGGCATCCGCGCGGGAGCGCGCCAGTGGAGTGGAATCCGCTCCATCGAAGGTGAATTCTTTGACCCCCTTCATCGACCATCCAAGGGCCTCACTGAGGTAGTCTACCTTTCGAGCATCAGTGCGTCTCAACACATCAAATTCGTCATCGAGCAGAAACTCAGAATAATTCAGCAGGCTCCCCGTTCTTGAATCAAACATGTCAGTCGAGGAGAATCTGTTCCCTGAGCGCCACCAAAAGTGCTCTTGGCTATAGGCGCCTTTTTCATCCTTTTGCCGTATGTCGATGTTGTAAATCTCCGATACTCGCCGGGTCGCATAAGGCACAAAGGTCTCATTCGCAATAATCGAAATGACACTAAATATGAGCGAAGCGATAAGAATCGGCCGAGCGAGCCAAAAAATCGTGATGCCAGAGGCTCGGATAGCAGTGATTTCTGAGTTCTTCGACATCATGCCAACCGTAAAGAGAGTCGACACGAGCACCGCTATCGGAAGCATGAGACTCGCGATGAGAGGGATCTTTAGCGCAAAATACTGAATGACTGAGAGAACATCTGCGTTTCCTTCAGCAATACGATCGATTCGATCAAAAAAATCAAACACTACAAAGAGAAATACAAACAGCAGAAGCGCTAAGAGAGTATTCTTGAGGAACTGAACGAGGATGTACCGGTGAAGGATTAACACGGAGCCTCCCTTTCGCCAAAGACCAACCGAAGAGGCCCCCAGTTTTTGAGAGATGCGATCCCATCAGAAGCAGCTTGACCGAAAGAGCTCCATTTCTCGGTTCCCATCTTGCGAATCGCATAGAGCGCAAACAGAGAAACGACAATATTCGGAAGCCAAGCAGCAAGAAGAGCAGAGATAGCTCCGCTTTCTGCCAAAGTGATGCCTATAGAAAGCATCGCAAAGTAGACTACGAAAACAAGGAGACCCACTGTTGCCGACAATCCCACTCCCCATGTTTTCTGTGTTCTCGGCGGATGAATCCCGAGCGGCATCGCGGTTAAAGCGAGAAGGAGAGCGGCAAACGGGAGGGACCAGCGTTGCGCCTGCTCTATCTTGAGTTGGCGTACCCGCTTTTGGCGTTCCGTGGCAGAGAGGAGCGGAGGGCCCTCGGTACTAGCGGCGTTCAATGTATCAATCGCATCTTGAGGCAGATCCGCTGTGGGCTGGGGACGTGAAAGCTCTGAGAGTTCGTTCTGTATCTCTGAATCGGTAAGCGAACGAGGCCTTCCACGTTCATTGGTTTCTTGAGTCTGATAGAGGTCGTTTGCTCCAAAGTGAATCCTGTTTGTCTTGTATCGTGTGAGGACGTATTTGCCTTCGACCTGCTCATGAATCTCTCCGTCTGTGAGCAGAAAGGTGATCGTCTCGTTACTTGGATTGGAGATGATCTTGCCGCTTCGAGCTGTAATGACTTTTCGTTCCTCTGTACTTCTTCGGTCATCGATAAGAACTTTGGATAATCCGCCAGTGTCGTATTGTATCTCTTGAGCGTAGAGAGTCATGTTGCCAAGTTCGTTGAATACCCCAGGGCTTAAACCCGCAGTGCTTCGGCTCTGGGCTATTTCAAAGAGGCTTTGGGAGAGTTTTTTATGTCCCCATGGCTTCAGGTCGTGAGACACGAAAAGTGTCAAAAGAAATGCGAGGATTCCAAAGATGAAGACAGGTCGCAAGAGTTGATAGAGGCTTATCCCGCTCGCACGGATGACGACAATCTCTGAGTCTCCAGAGAGTCGAGCAAAGGCGAGCATCACCCCTAAGAGTGCTGAAAGCGGGAGAGCAAACTCGAGAAAAGTGGGAACGATTGAGATAAAGACTTGAACGACCTGGGAAAACGCCACCCCTTTATTCACTATCAGGTTGGTCAGTTTAAGGATTCGCAATACGAGGAGAATTCCAACAAAGCTAAAAAGGCTGACCAAGAAGTAGAGAATAGTCTCTTTCAGGATATATAGGCTTAGGGTCTTCACACTGTCTCAGAGGTTCTCGTTGTCGCACGTCGTTCGCCTGTGCGTTAAGAGAGAGGATAGTGAATCACAGTCCAGGGCACTAGAGCGTGTTATGAACTTTTCTCCCGTTCTCAAGCTCAATTGGAGTATAGTCTCCCTCTTCTCGTAAAAGTGGTCATTCCGTCCCACTTCAGATCGGCAATCAACTGAGAGCAGGGTCGAGGAACTGAGAAGGTGCAAAGCCCTAAGGTCCGAGAGCAATCGGACCGGCCCAGAAGAGTTTTTCGCCGAGGGGAAAATATCGAACTAGAAGAGGAGTTGGCTCTTTTGACGCCGTGACTCTTCTTTTCTGATCTTTTTCAGGGACTCTTTTAGTTTTCGCTTTCGCTCTTCTGATGGTTTTGAGTAGTAGCGCCGAGCTTTCAATTCTTTGAAGAGGCCTTCTTTAATGAGTTTTCGCTTGAGAACTTTCATCGCACGCTCAACCCCGTGATCAACAATGACCTCCATAGAAGCAGTCTTTGGCTTGTCAGGGCTCTGTGGCTTGAATGTCATGTACTTATCTTTCGGCATTCCGTTATACAACTCCTTATCGCTACCCGCTTTGGAACCTGTGGCTGCCGACTTCGGACGAGCTGACCCGTTTGGCGATTTCTCTGCCGAGCGTGGAGAGGAGGCTGAACCGTTTCGTCCCTTTGCCGTCGTCTCTCCCGAGTGCTCATCTCTCACGCTATCTTCAGCCACAAACTCAAATCTCTCTTTAAAACAATAAAACTTCTCTCTTGAGTATCTGTACTCTGGCCGTAAACGCTTCTGGCGAAACGACAACAAGTAGGCATTTTCATGCGAACGAGAAAGTCGATACGCGAAAAAAGGCGCGTCCTTCTCTTACTGAGCTTTCGTAGCTCCATCGAGGGAACTCCCGACGTAACGCTATCCCCTCGTCGCATCTTTACTACGGAAGATGACGAGTGCTCAGGAAGATGAGATGACAGAAATCTCAATAAGGTCGTGTAATTATGCTCATTCATCATTATATGTAAACCCCCGCACGGGAGAAAGTTGGACGGGATTTTGGTGAGATGATTTGAGGTTTAGTCATCTTAACATATTGAATTGGCTGCTAAATAGACCGTAATTCAAACAGAGAAACCTCGGGTCGGCAGTTGATTCTAAACGGAATTTCGACATGGCCGAGCCCCCGAGAGGTATAAACATGCTGGAGGTCGCCATTTTGGTGAAGCCCGGTCTGATATCGACTGTCTGATATGTTGTACGTGAGCGCTCCAAGAACGGGGAGCTGAATCTGCCCGCCATGAGTGTGGCCACATGCCGCGAGGTGATACGGGAGTATTTTGGATGCACCGTCGAGAAAATCCGGATTGTGGCAGAGGAAAATACGGTACACAGAGTCATCGATTGTCGTGTAGGGCTCTGGAATTCGTGGAATACCGTTCCAGTAGTCATCAACGCCAAAGAGCTCAAGCGCAGGGGCTTGTTCAAAACGAATCCCCTGATTCACCAATAGTGTAATTCCCTGTTGCTTCAGTTCGCTCGCACAAACACCAGCACTGAGCCAACGATCGTGATTGCCAAGGATTGCGAAAGTTCCAAGTCGAGAACGGAGCAGGCCAACTTCTTGGGCGAGGGCGTGATAGAGTGGTCTCACAAACGACAGGGAAGTTGCCCGAGCAAACTCTCGATTTCGAACTTCAAGGACAGTTCGGCTCAGGGTCGATTCGGGAATCCAAAGATAGTCTCCACCGAGGAGAATCAGATCGAGTTTCTCTCGATTAAGAGCGGTTACAATGTCAACGATCCACTCTCTCGCAAAAGTCGCTCCGTAATGAATATCCGTGAGAAAGCCAAATTGGAAGCCGTTAAGAGAGCGGGGAATAGCGGGGGACGAGATGGTCGTAGAGACGTACTCGAAGTCTGCGGTGGTGTCTTTAAGGAAGCGAGGGCTGCCTGCAACGGATGCTCCAGTTGCGACCACGGCGCCCGCTCCAGCAAGCATAAATGTACGTCTTGAGATTTTCATGAATAGGGCTGCTTAGAGCTTTTTTCTCTTTCGATGAGCTTCTTTGGCGCGATGGCTTCGAACCGCTGTTGCCCACCCCCCAGCTTTAATCCAAGCATCAAGAAGCGCAATTCCTGGATGCTGACTTTCAAGGCGCTTAAATTGCGCGCCATGCCACTTTCGGCCACGCCTGTCTCTTCCAACGTTTTCTCCAAGTACAGCGTGACACATTTCGTGATAGAGGAGGGGGTCTAGCCAATGAGTGAGGTGGGCAACCTTGAGCTCCTGCGCTACCGCGATCCGTTTTCTGAGAATGTTGCATGAGGCGAGGGTGCGCTTCTGACGCTTACCGCTCCATACGACTGTGTATTCCAGAAGATCGAGCCGATGTGGGAAATAACGGTGAACGAGGGTTTTCCAGGTTTCCTTAAGGTGGGCCGATGAAGGTTGACGCTCTCCTGCGGCTGGTTTTTCGGAAATTACTTCGAGCCGAACGACTTCTCGCCGAATAGGGGATCGGTATTCCAATGTTTCTGGTTGGTGAATGAGTGCCTGAGTGAACCCGTGCTTCCTCTGGTGAGAAGAAAAGGGCCGCTCTTCAGATATTCTCGACATGGCCTGGTGGTCCTGGAGAGCGGGTCGGACGTCACCAAAGTCCTCTGGCGAGAAATATCCTTTTAGTTTTTGAAAAAGACTAAGTTGTCTAGCCATTTGGGCAGGTCACTCCAAGCTCAACTGGGCGTTCGGTGGTTCATATAACCCTCTGATATGAAAACACTTGCCGCAACGAGTGGAAAGGCCCAATCGGCTTAGCTGAACTCGTTGGTCAAGCATACTTTCCGTGCTCGCCCATCTTGGGAGGAGGGGGAGAAAAAATCTCCACCGTCCCGTACTGCGACTGCATCAAAAGGATGAGCCCCCGACCTCGCCAAGATTCCCAATTTTGAAGGTGGGTGGAAAACGATTCCCAAACTCAGAGAGCGTGACGTACATGATGGACCAGAGTAAAGCACTTACAAAGATTCTTGAATCAGCAGAGCTGCTTGCGATGCTTGAGGAAATGATTGAACCCGGCAAAGTCGAGGCTCTTTCAGCCATCTCGTGGAAAGGAATTCGAGTAACACTCAAGAACGCGCGTGAAACGATCGCCGAGAGCCAAAGTGTGCTTGCTCGAGATTTTGTCCAGCGCGCGAAAGCTCAAGGGCTTACTCAAAAGCCGGCCTCGTCCCCGTCACTTTCAACGCAGGCTCCATCAGAGAGGCCTAACCCTGTACTTGGTCAAGCCCGACGTGACCTCAGGAGTTCGCTAGAAAGGGTTACCGAATAAAAAGAAACTGTTCGCGACTATTTCCCACCCGCAATAGCAGAAAAGAAATCTGCAAGAAGGCTCGCTTTGTGTTCGACGCTTTCGTTTGTCTTTGATGCTTCGAGGATCTCTTCGAGTTCGCCAGCATCGAGCCAGATACCTTTTGAAGTGGGACACCGATCGATGACGACTCCCATAATGGTTAACTGCTCCATCGGCTCGCCAGTAATAGGACTCAGTCGCGGCTTCTCTTTATCTCGTTCATTTATCCGTTGAAGCGCCTCCTGGTTTTTCTTCAAGAAGTACTCTTCCTCTAGCGCCTGTCCCCGTTTCGTAAAACTATCGGTCATAGCCCACTCTTTATCCTCAGCCAATCCGTTGCCCCAGGTAATCCTGTAGGCGCATTCCGTATAGGCCAGACCCAGGAATACGCCGCCTTCAACGAAAAATACTGAAAGGTTAGGAGAAAGACAACTCTCAGACTGAGGCATAAGAACTTCTTAACAATTTGACTTCTATATGGTTTTCGCCGTACATTCCGCGATCTGTCTCGGTCTTCGACTTCAGAATACCGATCGTTTGCGGGTGTAGCTCAGTTGGCTAGAGCGCTTCCTTGCCAAGGAAGAGGTCGAGGGTTCGAATCCCTTCACCCGCTCCATCGTTATATTGGTTCATACCGAACACATAGGTAACAGATCATACTGGACACATAGGTAACACTTTGTGTCCAAATGGATCTGGGAGAGGCTCGAACCGTGAGCTTTCGGTATCGAAGTATCCCAGATCATAGTGCATAAAACTGGTCAACCAAATTCCCTCGTCAACTTGCCTGATTCCCACTGATTGTCCAGCAAAAACTTGGCTTAAGTGAATTTTGTTTTTCCCGATGCAGATTCTTCCACACTGGGTTACAAGCGCCGTCCTGTCATGGAGTCCATACTCAAGGGGTTGAATGCCCCGATACTCCCGACAGGACCTGGTGTAAGCTTCTGCTGGTAGCATCATGTTGATCGCCTCATGTGGACGCTCCTGATTGTATTCTTCAATGAAGTTATCAAACTTGGCTTGCTGCTGAATATGATTAGATCCGGAAGGACGGGTCGCCTCTCTTTTGAGCGTTAAATGCATCCGCTCATGGCAGCCGTTTTGTTGAGGATGCCCCGGCTGTATTCGTTCAACGGCTATCCCCAGGCGAAGCCACCATACCGAAAGACGGCTTAAATTAAATAAAGAGTTCGGAGATGCAAACGGAACCCCATTGTCCGTCTTGATTGCTGTTGGCAATCCAAACTCCTGAAATACTCTTTCAAAAGTGGTAAAAGCGTACTTCTCTTTCGTTGATTCAAGGCTCTCACAGGCTATCAAATACCGAGTCGCATTATCGGTAACTGTCAGGGGATAGCGGTAACGCTTGTTTCCCAGCTGAAACTGCCCCTTGTAGTCCGCACACCAGAGATCGTTTGGATGAACCGCCTTCGAAAGCTCAGTCCCCGTGGCTCGATTCCGTCTCCTACGGCTCTTCTTCGCAACAAGCCCGTTCCTATCGAGAACTGCATGTACTGTGCTGGTTGCTGGCAGAGGAAAGTCTGGAAACTTTCGCCGGAAAAGTTCGCGTATCTTTCGAGCTCCAAAAGAAGGCTTCTCCTTCTTGAGATTTAAAATCTCCTGCTCAATCTGAAACGGTAACTGATTACCAAAGCGAATGGGACGACGAACTCGATCCATCAGCCCCTCAATCCCACAGCGTCGATAGCGCTCGAAAATCTTGTAGCCAGTCTTACGGGAGATACCAAATTCTCGACAAAGAGCTGCCATCTGCTCCCCTTCAAGAACTCGAGCTACGAACCTTAGTCGTTCGTCCATTACGCAACACTCCTTCCAGCTCATCTTTCACCTCCAGTCCTTCCCCCTCTAGAGGGGGAAGGACTGGAGAATAGCCTTTAAAGTGTTACCTATGTGTCCGGTACAAGGTGTTACCTATCTCTCAGGTCGCACACCAAATAATTCATCGCATATCACTGTCTGTTCTTGATCTTTGAGATCTGCTCGTCGTCGTACGTGTGGTTCCAAAGCAGCCGGAGCAGGACGAGGACGAGGAGCAGGAGACGGAGGAGGAGGAAGAAGATCAGTGTTGCAAGAAGCACTTCTGTCCTTTGATTACAATCCACTTTTTGAAGTAATATTAGGGGCCTGCAAAATGGAAAGGTGTTCTCAATGCTCGAGGGTTGCCCCAATTGCTGGACTGCGAAAGTATCTCCTTCTTTGGAAGAGATTGAGCGTTTATGTGTGGAATTGTTGGATACGTTGGGAGTAATCCCGCTTTAGAAGTCATTATCGATGGGCTTCAGAAACTTGAATACCGAGGCTACGACTCGGCTGGTGTCGCTGTGTTTGAAAACGGTGAGATCACAATCTCTCGAGCGATGGGAAAGCTCAGCGAGCTTCGAAACGTGCTCGCGAAAAGCGATAATGGCAAGTCGGGTTCACTAGGAATTGGGCATACTCGGTGGGCAACTCATGGAAAACCGTCTGAGACAAATGCTCACCCACATCGAGCAGGTCGTATAAGTCTGATTCACAATGGGATTATTGAGAATTATGTCGAGCTTCGAGAGCAGCTCGAAGGTGAAGGGTGCGTCTTCGTATCTGAAACAGACACAGAGATAGCCGCTCACCTCCTGAATAAATTTGTAAGCTCGGGGCTCGATCCTTTTGATGCGCTGACTGAAGCGTGTAAACACCTTAAGGGGAGCTATGCTTTTCTTGCAGTAGATGAAGCACATCCAGATAGAATTCTCGTTGCAAAAAATTCCACTCCTATAGTTGTGGGCCGTGGTGAAAATGAGAGTTACGTGGCGAGTGATATCCCGGCTATCTTGGGACGAACCCGTGAATTCCTTATTCTTGAAGATGGAGACATTGCTGAGGTCAAAGCTGATTCGGTTCGAATCGAAAACCACGGAAAACCAGTTGAGCGACCGATAGAAACGATTACATGGGATCCGGTCACGGCTCAAAAGGGTGGGTTTAAGCACTACATGCTTAAAGAGATTCATGAACAGTCTCTTGTTCTGGCCGAGACGTTTCGTGGACGTATTAACTTTGAGAAAGGCGGGGTCTCATTTGGAGATGTGGCGCTCTCTCCTGAGCGTGTGCGCTCTCTTAAGCGAGTTGTGCTCGCGGCTTGTGGAACAGCGTGGCATGCGTGCCTCGTCGCGAAGTTTTATCTGGAAGAGTTTACCGGCATCCCATGTGAAGTAGATTACGCCAGCGAGCTCCGCTATCGGAGTGCTATTCTCGACGAGGATACATTGTTCGTTGTCATCTCTCAGTCTGGTGAAACAGCAGACACCTTGGCGGCTCTTGAGCTTGCGGCAAAAAAAGGCGCCGAAACGCTGGCTATCTGTAATGTTCTCGGGTCATCCATCGCTCGAAAAGTAAAGCACCGTATCTTCACTCAGGCTGGACCGGAGATTAGCGTTGCGTCTACAAAGGCCTTTACAACGCAGATTGTCGCTTCATTGTTGCTCAGTCTTTATCTTGGCGAGCGCCGCGGAACTCTTTCAGTAGAACGAATTTCTGAAGTCGTTTCTCACCTTGTTCATCTCCCGACCGCAGTTCAGAAAGCTGTCGAAACCGAGGACGCAGTCACGGAGGTGGCGAAGAGCTTTTATGCTGCGCGCGACTTTCTCTTCCTTGGTCGTGGTATTTGCTATCCGATCGCTCTCGAAGGGGCGCTTAAACTGAAAGAGATCTCCTACATCCATGCGGAGGGATACCCAGCTGGAGAGATGAAGCACGGTCCGATCGCCTTAATTGATGAACAGATGCCGGTAGTCGTTGTACTGCAAAAATCTGACCTTTTGTTTGATAAGACTCTTTCAAATTTGCGAGAAGTTCATTCACGCGCAGGAAGGATTATCGCAATTACTGATACAGCGGCTAACAAGGAGCTTGCGAGCCTGTGCGAGAATGTTATCGAAGTTCCGTATCTCGCCCCCGAATTAAGCCCGATTGTCTTGACCATCCCACTTCAGCTTTTGGCCTATCACGTGGCGATTGCTCACGGAACGGACGTGGATC
>JAGRAO010000140.1 GCA_020434565.1 Bdellovibrionales bacterium | reverse complement strand
GCTCTCGAGATGAACTCTTTGCGGAACTTCAAAAAACCTTAGCTCGCATTTGAGATACAAATGGACCTCATTGCAGACTCCCTACAAGAAAAGGCTGCCGAAAATCATGCCAAAGAGGGAGAGTGCCCCTATCACTGAAGTGACCAATGCTCCGAATACAAGAATGAACTCGACGAGTGGTGTTCCCATCTCTCCTCCGCACGAGAAGTGGTTTCAAAAATACTCCGTCGCAAGAAGCGGCAAGGTGTATTTTTGAATTCACTTCTAGACAAAGTCAACGACGGGAGTGTCTTTTGGAAATGTTCGGGTCAGCAAGACCCGTTCATACGATCCCAGCTCGGAAAGATAGCTGCTCTCCTTTGGAGAAACAACGTGCTTTTCAACACACAAACTTCGCGTTGGCTCCTCGAGCGAGAAGAGGAGAGCATTCCGACTTTCAAGCATAGGTACTATTCCACAAAAAGCAAAACCGCGATCCTCTAGAAGCGTAACGAAGTCAGCACTGCGAGGATCTGAGGAGCTGAGGACAAGATACGTCAGTTCGTTTTCAGCTCGGTTTCGAGCCTTATCCGCAAGGCTCTCCATCTGAGAAGCAAGTGAGGGGTACACTGCTATGAGATTCGCTGGAACTTCTGGGAGACTTCTTACTCGGAACGCCTTCTTCTTGGAAGAATCCACATGTTCTAGGGGGCCATCGAACTGCAGTGATCCGTGGGATTTTACCCTGCGGTTGAGGGCATCAACACACTTGCGGTGATGTTCAGGGAGTGATGAGGGAAGCTCAAGAGGGAAGAGCGAGTGGAGGAAGAGGTACCCATCCTGTCGCACATCACCGTGCGGAAAGAAGCGCGGCCAGATAGAAGCTAGGGCGCATCCCATGGTTTGCTCAGCAAAATAAGAACTCTCGGATATCTCCTCGGGGACGAGACAGGCGATTGAATGACACCTATGACGCAACGCAAGCCGCTCGATCATGTCCCGAATTCTCTGCGGATTCTCACGAATAAAGTCGGACCCCCTTTCATCGAAAGCGGCGTGCTGGATGAATGCAATCCCCGGAAATCGAATATCGTGGCAGTAAGAAAAGTGTCCGATCAGCTGACGATTTGAAAACAATCCAATACTACAAAACCGAATATTAATGTGGTGCTTCCAGAAGGTTCCCCGATAAACTGATTGAACTGGATACCGCTCGCCAAATCGGCGCTCGAAAAGATCGATCACCTCACGGATGTGTGCTCCGTTATCAGGAGAAAGCGCCCGTATCGAAATCGGAGTATCGCCTGAAGGTTGATCTGCCAATGGCGGGTGATCACTTATATGAATAGTCATAGTCGACGTTCCTCTTGTAGCCCCCAAATTTTGAATCTGCTCTCGCGTGGAGCGAGCTTCATTTTCCAAGCCCTCCCGACCTTGAATGTCAGGACCCGTGTACCAGATTGAGAAAAGAGCCTTGATAAAATTCATATCCACCACTCTCGCTAGTCCTCTCCCGGAGAATAGGGATATCGCAAACGGAGGCATTTGCGATGAAACCAAGTCAAAACCGGGCGAAGAAACACGGAAAGGGTACTCCAATCGTCTCACGTAATCAGCTTGGAGTACTCAAAATTGGCAAGAGTATAGCCGCTCGCTGGCTCGTGGCCAATGTATAAACCGTTAAATTTCAACTGGTTAGAATGCGCGTTCGGTCGCCTTCTTCCTTAGTCTTGGATAGGACAACTGTAGAGAAGGTGCGGGGATTTTTCCTTCGCCGCAAAGATTCTTTTGGCAAAACTGCATATGATTGTTTGTCGCACGAGCGGTGGGTTGAAAGCAGTTAACGATTGTCACCTATGTCAGAGAAAGTTTCAGGGAACCTCCGAGGTTTAGCTCCATCTCAGCTTCGCAAAGTAGAGCGACTGTACGCGCGCTCGCTCGACAGAGAGGAGCTGGTTTCTCCAGCCCTTGCCCGCGAGGTGTATGAGACCGCGCTTGAACTCGGAAGAAGGGTCGGTGTTCTCGTTTCTCGTGAAGGAAAGGTTGAAGAGGTCGTTGTCGGAACAAAGGAGATTCTCTATCTCCCAGACCTCGGCCGATTTCGATTGGGAAGAGGGAGGCTTCGGCGATTACGGCTGGTCTTTAGTGATCTCTCAAAGGATCCCGAAAACGCTCATATCCCATCGGACATTTTCACCGATCTTGAGAAACTCCGCTTTGATGCCGTGGTGTCGGTGAAAACCCGTGAAAACCGGGTTTTTGCGAGCTTTGCTCACCTGGTTCCCGTTTCTTCAGACGAAGTTCCTCCTGTGGCCGTTGAGGAGATTCCCGATCTGTACCGTTACTCCGATGATTTTCGTTCGCTGATTGAAGCGTTGGAAGAACAGCTCGTGGACTCGAGACCACTGCACTCCCGGCGAGACGGTGCACTCCTTGTCGGAGTGTATGGAAGAGGCGCTCAAAATCCTTCCGACTCTATGGCAGAGCTTCGAGAGTTGGCCCGAACCGCCGGTGTAGAGGTCGTTGGAGAGATCATCCAACGCCGCGAGCCAGATCCTCGCACGCTGCTTGGGAAAGGAAAACTTGAAGAGGTAGTTTTGCGATGTCTTCGACTGGAAGCAGAGATGATTATCTTTGATAGTGAGCTCAAACCCTCGCAGTGGCGCGTCATCACAAATTCGACGGATCTTAAAGTTCTCGATCGAAGTATGCTCATTCTTGACATCTTTGCTCAGCGGGCCTCGAGCAGTGATGGACGACTGCAGGTGGAACTCGCGCAACTCAAGTACAATCTCCCGCGACTTGTAGAGAAAGATGTTGGGCTTTCTCGATTGACCGGGGGAATCGGTGGGAGAGGCCCAGGAGAAACAAAACTTGAGATTGGAAGGAGAAGAATTCGGGATAGAATTGCAGATCTTGAAAGAAAAATAGATCAGCTCGGTCGCCAACGCGAGCTTCGAAGAAAGAGACGAAAGAGTGTTCCTATCCCTTTGATCGCCATTCTTGGTTATACGAACGCTGGAAAGTCGACCCTCTTTAACCTTTTGACCGCGGGAGAAGTGCTCGCGGAAGATAAGCTCTTTGCGACTCTCGACCCGACTCAGGGACGAACGGTTTTACCTCCGCCAGCCGAACATCCGGAGCTGTTTGGAATTCCAGTCGTCATTACCGATACCGTCGGCTTTATTCAAGATCTCCCAAATGAACTCAAAAACGCCTTTCGAGCGACACTTGAAGAGCTCTACCAGGCAACCGTTTTGCTGCACCTCGTTGACATAAGCAATCCGCGGTGGCGTGACCAGTTCGCTTCTGTTCAAAAAGTACTCCAGGAGATGGAGTTAGCCGATCGAATCACCGTTGTGGCTTTCAACAAGACTGATGCCGTTCCCGCTGAAGTGGTACACGAAGCGCTTCATACTCTTGAGGGTCCCTCTGTTGCGATGTCAGCACTCAAACGAGAGGGGATCGCCGAACTGAAGTTGCTCATGGCTGAGATTCTCACAAACCCGGGAGACGGAGTTGAAGTCTCAACTAGAGCAATCCTCAAAAGTAATGCCACGAAGTAGCGTTGCTTTTGAGGAGGGCTATACTTCCCGGCGGGACAACAAAGAGTGGGTACCTGTAGAGAGACTGAAGCCCAAGGCTTTCGATTTTCTGCCGAGGCGAGAGATGTTCGACAAATCCAACACCACTTCCTGGCATTATTTTGGGTGACCAGGCTAGCGTTCTATGAGGGCTTCCACATCTGACAACTCTTTCACAAACTGATGCGAGAGGATCTTTCGTCCCGTAGGAGTCACAAGGACATCGTCTTCAATCCGAACGCCGCAAGCAGGTACCTTTCCCACCTTTCGCGGAAAGTACAATCCAGGCTCGATAGTTATCACCATCCCGGCCTCGAGCTTGGGCTCGGACTGGCCCCGGAGATTTCCGACATCGTGCACATCAAGTCCGAGGGTGTGTCCAATACCGTGAGGAAAGTAGCTCCGAAATTCCTCACTCTTGAGAATCTTTGAACGAGAGCCACGGAGTATTCGTAAGTCAACGAGACCATCAGCGAGCACTTCGGCGGCCTTTTGATACACCGATCCGATTTTCGCGCCTGGCCGAACTGCGGCTATCGCTCTCTTTTGGGCCTCGAGAACACACTCATAGAGATCCCTTAGGACTCCTTCAAAACGCCCCGAAACCGGAAACACGCGCGTTACGTCAGACGCCATACAATGAACTTCGGCGCCAAAGTCCATCAGTAAGAGTTCGGATTTTTTGAGTTTCTGACTATGCCGATGATAGTGCAAGGTTGATGCAGATTTTCCACTGGCAACGATAGAATCAAATGCCGGAACTCCACCTCGCTTAATCATCTCAGCTTCAAGTCGAGATTTTACCTCCAACTCTGACCGATTCGGTCGAATAAGGGGCAGCGTTTCGAGAAGGGCCTCATGCGTCACATTCAACGCATCAACAATTTGTTTTATCTCTGAGTGTGACTTCTTAAGTCGCAACGGGACAAGAACGCGCTCAAGAAACGAAAACGAAGTCGGCTGACTTACTCGATTGTGCTCTGGGATGTTCATCAGAGACTTTGCAAGTTGAAAGGATGGGGTACCTTCTATGTTTTCAAAGTAGAGTTCATCTTTTCCCCGCGAGAGTGTGAGGAGGTCCTTGTGAATATCTTTGGTTTCAATCGCTTCAATTCCTAACCTTCGAGCAAGTGTCTTGAGAGAATCTTCGGGGCCTTCCCAAACAGTTTTTTTCGGGTCAGTTGGCAAACTGAGAATCTTCGGCCTCTCGTTCGGGAGAGATGAGATCACCAGGGTCACTCCTGATCGAGTGATGCCAGTGAGGTAGTAAAAATTGCTGCTTTGACGATATGGATAGAGAGTGTCTCGACTGCGGGCCCGGGAGGGGGCGCTTGATACAACCAACAAACACGGATGGGATAGTTTCCGGAGCGCTTTTTTTACCCGCGCAATTCTTTCACTAAACTCTCCTGAAGCCATAGCACCCCTTGTATAATCCTCACCACGCACTTCAAAAGAGGGCGTTGGCACACGATAAATCGACATTCAGAGGTTTCATGGTACAAGAGCAGTTTCAAGAGCAGAACTCATAAAGGGATGTATGGCCAACTTTTCCTATGAAAAAATGTCGTTTGAACTCGAACGCTCGATCACGCAGGCTGAGTTGACGGCGGGGTACAACCATCTCCACCACGCCGATACTCTGAGGCTCCTCGAAGAAGGACGAGTGTGGTTCTTAGAAGAGATAGGATTCCCACTTCAGGGACTCCTCGAACAAGGGCTCTTTCTCGTTATCACACAGATCTCAGTGCAATACCGGAGAGAACTTTTTGCTGAACCGGTGCGAATTTCATGCTTTGAACCGAGGGTGGAGGGAACGAGGCTCTCGCTTCGACAGGAGATTGTAAAGGCTCCGAAGCGCCGAGCGATAGTGGCCGAAATCGAGTTTTGCTGTATGGATTCCGAGTCAAAGCGCGCGATCGCTCCACCCAAGGAGCTGCTTGAGGCTTTCTTAAAGGGGCTTTAGTTCACTTTCCGAACAGTTAGGCCAGCACATCCGCCAGAGGCTTTACAAAACTTAAAGTTTCTGGCACCTTGCGTCCTCTTCATCCTCCATGTCGACCACCTCAGTCTTTGGAAGTGGTTTCGTGAGGAGGAGATACAGTTGGTGAGATCGCTTTTCCGACCGACAGTCGATTGAGTGTACAGAACATTAGTAACTAGAGAATCGTTAGCACTATGAAACCAGAAATTCATCCAGAATATCATCAGGCAAAGATCACGTGCGGTGGATGTGGTACGGTGTATACGTTTGGCTCGGTTCAAGAGACCATAGACATCGGTGTTTGTTCTAACTGTCACCCGTTTTATACTGGCAAATCAAAGTTGGTTGATAGCGAAGGCCGGGTGGATCGTTTCAAGAAGAAATACGAAAAGTTCTCTAAGGCTGCAAAGTAGTAGCTTTTCTTAAGAGATGACTATCTCTGTTAGGATAACTTTTTTCCAAACTACCTCCTCCTTTCAGGCTGTCTTGAGAGCACTGCTCGCGATTTGGTGCTTTCTTTCCCTTGGCTTCGTTTTGGGCTGTGAGTCACTTAAGGAGAGTTCGCTTGCTCCTGGCGCAACTGCGCCCGCACTTGAATTAAAGGATCTCGATGGAAAGCCGGCCTCACTGAATGATTTTAAGGGTCGCGTTGTCCTTCTAAATTTTCTCGCTTCGTGGTGTGCCCCGTGTGCGCAAGAGATGCCTGAACTTGAGCGTCTTTATCAGAGCTTGAAAGAGAAGGGCTTTACCGTTGTCGCGATCGGAGTTGATGATGACGTCGAAGCCTTACAGACCTTTTTTCGAGAACACAAAGTTACATTTCCGTTTTTGGTTGATAGAAACGGTCAGAGCCGAAAAAAATATAGGATCTCTGGATTTCCAGAAACCTTCCTGCTTGATTCTGAGCAACACCTGACACTCTTCTTTGAAAACGGAGAACCACAACTCAAAATCATCGGTCCCCGTGATTGGACAACCCCGGAGTATCGTTCCCAAATTGAACGACTCCTCAGGAATCCCTGAAAAGCCGCCGAAGCCTAATGAAGTGATCGGCTTCTACGAGCACCGAATCTGGAACTGATCATCGCCCGAGAGTAGGGTGAGAGACTGGAGCTGCTCCGAAGAGCTCTCAGAGAAAGATGCGCTACCAGAAAGATCCTTTGATGCTGCAACCGATCCTTGAGCGCTTGAGAGATACGTTACCTTGCCTGAGACCTCAGTTCCTCCAGAAACAGTGAAAGTTCCGGTCACGGTGAGCGTATCTGAATCAGTCAGACTTTTCGCATCAAAAGAGAGAGAGAACGTATCGTTGCCCAACTGACTCGAGGAGGCGTCGTTTTTGAGATATTCGTTGCCGTTTTCCCCACCAACTAAAACAGTACAATCAAAGGTACGAGCAAGGTTGCTTGCAAAAACAGCCCCGGGCAACACAGTGGTGAACGGCCTACCGTTTGGGGTGAGAGTCGTAGCAACTATCATGTAATTAAAAGGAACAGGGGCGATGTCTGGACCGATGTCGACACCGATGGGACCCGGCAGTTCAGGAGATCGGATCTGCGAAGTGAAGAGCTTCCGATTAATGAAAAAATCAAACTGAATTGGAAAGTCTACCAAGTCTTCGTGCCGCTGGCGCGCGTCAGCGAGGATCTGAACTCTTCCTTCTTTCACAATTGTTCGAACAAAGAGATCCGGAGTCCGCCCCTTGCTGTCATCCTTTCCAGCAATTCCGATCTGATGAAACGTGTTCTCTTGAGCTGAAAGAGGCGTGAGAGCAAGAACACACCACAAGATTGCAACAGACGGAAAAATACGCATATATCAGTCCCTTAAAAGTAAAACCTCAAATAGTTTAACGGAATCATCAATTCCCGAAAGTCCTTTCGTTGCCTGCGACCAGAAAGACCCTTTCCAAATTACGCAATTTCTACGATTCTATTGTGGCTTCTGCGGTTTCGTTAACCCCTGTTTTATTTGGCTAGAGAGTTCGGTTCTATGAGGACGGTTTTTCTTTTCGTCTGCGTCTTTCTCCTTTCAGGATGCTCATTTTTTCCGCAAGAGCAGAAACAAGCACCTCTGCCGGTTCCAGTGCACCAACTTGTCGAACAGCCCCTGACTCAAGAGGAATCAACAGAGCTTCTGGGCGAAGTAGGAACGAACTTTGTGTATGGCCCTGGCCTCGGCGAAACGATGCTCGCTGCTGGATCAATCGTTCTCTTTCCCCCGAGCGCGCTCTTTTTTCTCGGGAACGCTGCTGTACAGATGAGCGGATATGACGGAGTTACCGTTTCGGAAACTCTCGGTGAGGAAAAGGCGAAAACAGCAGAGGAGGTCTTTGATGGAGTGGTTTCAGCACCGGGTCGGGTGAGTGCCTTCGTCGCTGGAACCGACTACCGCTCAAAAGATGAGGCAAAAGCTCGCCTCAGTTCTTTTCTTCAGCGCGTCCAGGACTCTCGAGCAGAAGGGGTGCCCAAACCGAGCTTTGTCCCGGTGTCCCCGGAATTTCAAATTCCAACGTCGGAAGCAGACAATTCATCGCTCTAATTGAGGGGATGCCTGATGAATCTCTTCTCGTGATAGTTGTATCACCTTTGTGTATGCTGAGGATTAGCGGAAACACCGGTATTTCCGAAGGCGACGAGAGCGCGCTGCCGGAAGCAAGTGAGGTCTTGAAGGGTCTTCAATTATGTCGGAAGCAAAACCGATTGGAATGGTAATTAGAACTGATGTCGCCCCAGCGGTAGAGAAGGGGAAAGAACTTCTTTCATGGGCAAAGAAGAACGGGCGGAGCATCCTTGCCGACGAGAGCAGTTCGGCGGCGCTCAGCGGGGGTGACTCCAACGTTCTCCACGTTGCGCAGTCAGCGGTTGAGTTGGCTGAACGAGCTGACCCGATTGTTGTATTGGGAGGAGATGGGACATTTATTGGAGTGGCGAGACATGCACCACCAACGTGCCCGGTTCTGATCGGAGTGAATTTCGGAACACTTGGATTTCTGACCGAGATCTCGCCAAATGAGCTCTTTGGTGTGCTTGAGAGTGTTTTTAAGGGAACCGCTGAAATTCAGGAGCGGAAGCTCCTATTAGCGAGGGTCAAACGTGACGGAAAGGAGCTGTTTCGAGCGCGGGCCATGAACGAAACCCTTGTTCAGAAGGGCTCCCGAGAGAGACTCCTTGAGCTCGACCTCTTTTCAGAGGGCCGACCTATAATGAGGATGCGTGGAGATGGAATGATCGTGGCTACTCCTACTGGCTCGACGGCCTATTCGCTCGCGGCCGGGGGCTCTATTGTATACCCCGACCTCGAAGTTATGTTGCTCACTCCTATTTGTGCGCATTCGTTGACAAATCGACCGTTGGTGCTCCCGTCGGGTTTTGAACTCTCGCTTCGAGTTCCAGACTATGATGGCGAAGTTTTTCTCACGGTCGATGGCCAGGATTCCTTTGACTTGAGGACGGGAGACGAGGTGGTCGTGAGTCGAGATCCTTCAGTGATCAAACTTGTGACTTCTCCGAGCCAGTCCTACTACGATATCTTAAGAACCAAACTCAATTGGGGCGCCCCAAACAAGTTAGAGCACTATTCTTGAGTGTGTTCATCGTGTAGGAATCGGTCACCATGATCCAAGAGCTGTACATTCGAAATTTTGCAATCATCCAAGAGCAGCGAATTGAATTCGAGCCGGGACTGAACATTTTTAGTGGTGAAACCGGCTCTGGCAAATCTCTTGTGCTTCAGGCTCTTGAACTGATTCTCGGTGGGCGGGCTCATGTAAAGTATTTTCGCAAAGGGTGCGAGAGTTGGAATATCGATGCGAGCTTTGATCTCACAACGGTGGATCCTTCGGTGCGGGGGCTGCTTCCAGAGATTGCTCAAGAGGATCACCTTTCCATTAGCCGTTCGGCTTCTCGAAACGGCAAGACCCGAGTCCTGATCAACGGCCATCTTGGCTCCGTGAAGATGCTCCAATCGATTACGGGAAGACTCATGAATATCTGTTCTCAAGGCCAGCAGCTTGATCTGATAGATGCAACCTTCCAAAGGGAGCTCCTCGATAGCTATGGAGTCAAGCGAGAACTCTCGGAGAGCGTTCGAGCCGCATTCGAAGTTTGGCGAGAGAAAAAGAAGCAGCGTGACACTTTTGCGGATGCACACTCGCGTCGCACGCAACGAAGACTAGAGCTTGAAGCGCTCGTTACTGAGCTTGAGCCGGTCGAAAATCTTCTCGGTCGACGTGAAGAGCTCGAAAATACGGTAAAAGCACAACAGGTTCGAGCGCAGAAAGCCGAAATTGCAAAAGCTGCTTGGGA